>NZ_JBSGGG010000021.1:0-180682 GCF_053603795.1 Nocardia sp. NPDC004123 | reverse complement strand
CCCGCGCGGGGCGGGGCGGGCGGGGCGAGCCCCCCCGCCCCGATTCGAGAATGGGTGGAGTCAGGACTGTGGCGCACCACATCGGTCGTGCGCCACAGGCTGTTTCGCAGGTGTCAGCCCTCGACTCCGCAGGCCGCGAGGACCAGTTCACGGACGCGGGCGGCGTCGGCCTGGCCGCGGGTGGCCTTCATGACGTCACCGACGACCTTGCCGGCGGCCTGCACCTTGCCGGAGCGGATCTTCTCAGCGATGTCCGGGCTGGCGGCGAGGGCCTTCTCGACCTCGGCCTGCAGCGCGGAGTCGTCGGAAACCATGCCCAGGCCCTTGGCCTCGACGATCTGGCCCGGCTCGCCCTCACCGGCGAGGACGAAGTCGACGACCTGCTTGGCGACCTTGTTGTTGATGGTCTTGGCCTCGACCAGCCCGGCCACCTCGGCGACCTGCTTCGGGGTGATGGGCAGGTCCTCGAGCGCGACCTCGTGCTCCTTGGCCTTCTCGGTCAGGTAGGCGACCCACCAGGAACGGGCGGCGTCCACGGAAGCGCCCGCGTCGACGGTCGCGATGATCAGGTCCAGCGCACCGGCATTGACCAGGTCGCGGAACACCTCGGCGGGCAGGCCCCAGTCGGACTGGATGCGGGCGCGGCGCAGCCACGGGTACTCCGGGATGGTGCCGCGCAGTTCCTCGACCCAGGCGGCGTCGGGCGCGATGGGCTCGAGGTCCGGCTCCGGGAAGTAGCGGTAGTCCTCGGCGGTCTCCTTGATGCGGCCGGGCGAGGTGGTGCCATCGGTCTCGTGGAAGTGGCGGGTCTCCATCAGCACCGAGCCGCCGGCGGCGAGCACCGCGCCCTGGCGGCGCATCTCGAAGCGCACCGCGACCTCGACGCTCTTGAGCGAGTTCACGTTCTTGGTCTCGGTGCGGGTGCCGAATTCCTTGGCGCCCTTGGGCATCAGGGAGACGTTGGCGTCGCAGCGCAGTGAGCCCTGCTCCATCTTCACGTCGGAGACGGCCAGGGACTTGAGCACCTCGCGCAGCGCGGTCACGTACGCGCGGGCCACCTCGGGGGCGCGTTCGCCCGCGCCCTCGATGGGCTTGGTGACGATCTCGATGAGCGGCACACCGGCGCGGTTGTAGTCCAGCAGCGAGTGCGAGGCGCCGTGGATGCGGCCGGTCGCGCCACCGACGTGCAGCGACTTGCCGGTGTCCTCCTCCATGTGGGCCCGCTCGATCTCGACCCGGAAGGTCGACCCGTCATCGAGCACCACATCCAGGTGGCCGTTGGTGGCGATCGGCTCGTCGTACTGGCTGATCTGGTAGTTCTTGGGCTGGTCCGGATAGAAGTAGTTCTTCCGCGCGAACCGGCCCCACGGGGTGATGGAGCAGTTCAGCGCCAGCCCGATGCGGATCGCGGACTCGACGGCCTTCTCGTTCACCACCGGCAGCGAGCCCGGCAGGCCCAGGCACACGGGGCACACCTGGGTGTTGGGATCGGCGCCGAATTCGGTCGGGCAGCCGCAGAACATCTTGGTCGCGGTGCCCAGCTCGACGTGTACCTCCATGCCGAGCACCGGTTCGTACCGGTCGATGACATCGGAGTAGTCCATCAAGTCCACGGTCGCTGCGCTCATGCGCTCCATCCTATTTACTCGCCGATCAGTCCACGGCGATGGCCTCCACGATGGGCAGCCGCGCCGCGCGCAGGGCGGGCGGGATGGCCCCGAGCAGGGACAGTCCGAGCGCGATGGCGGCGTAGGCCACCAGCAGTGGGCTGGGCTGATAGCGAATGTCCATGGCGATGGCGTGCCCGAGCGCGATGGTGGCCAGGTAGTGCACGGCCGAGCCGATCGCCAATCCGAGTGCCGCGCCGGTCACTCCGATGCCGGTCGCCTCGGTGAGCACGGTGCGCAGCAGGAAGCGGCGGCTGGTGCCCATGGCCCGCAGCACCCCGAGTTCGCGGCGGCGGTCCAGCACCGACAGCATCAGGGTATTGAGCAGCGCGACCGCCGAGACCACGACCACGATCCAGAGGATGGCCGCGCTGATCGAGGTGCCCTGCCGGACACTGGACGAAATCGCGGTCACCGCATCGCGTCCGGTGCTGACGTGGATATCGGCCGGGACGGCGGCGCGCACGGCCGCCATCACCGCGGCGTGATCCGCGCCGGGCGCGAAGTCGACGCCGATGATGGTCTCGCCCGGCCGCTGGTACCACTCGCGCATGATGTTCAGGTCCAGCGCCACCACCCCCGCGATGGCGGAGAAATAGGGCACCACCTTCAGCACCTGCACCCGGTGCTCACCGGTCGGGGTGGGCAGGGTCAGGTCGGACCCCTCGTGCACGCCGAGCGAGCGGGCCACATCCCGGGAGATGACGACGCCCGCACCGGCGGCCATGCGCGCCTGGTCGGCCTGGCTCACACTGTCCAGCACCGAGGTCCGGGCCACGCCGCCCTCGAAGGCCTGCAGCATGACACGGCCGCGGCCCAGGGTCGCGAAAGCCATTTGGGCCGAACCGACTCCGCCGACGCCGGGGATAGCGCTCAGTTTCTGCTTCAGGTCCGGCGGCAGCAGCGGGCCGGTGGGGAACTGCTCCATGGCGGTCGGGCTGACGAAGACGTCGGTGCGGGCCAGGCCCTCGAAACTGTCGGTCGCGGCGCTGACCATATTGCGGCTGGCATTGCCGATGGCGACGATGGCGGTCACGCCGATCATGACGGTCATGACGGTGGCCCAGACCCGGCGCGGTGCGCGTTCGATGGTGGTCGCGCCCAGGGCGCCGGGCGCGCCGAAGAGCCGGGCCACCGCGGCGACCACCCGCACGATGGGCTCGGTGGCGGCGAAGCACAGCACGACCGCGCCGGCGATGGACAGCGAGATCGCCCCGATCGAGAGCCGGCCCAGATCCGCCTCGGCCACGACCACCGCACCCGACACCATGATCAGACCGAGAACCGCTGCGGCCCAGCGGATCACCGGCTTCACGCTGTCGGCCGCGCCGACGCCGACGGGGGCCAGCGCCTCGATCGGCGCGACCTTGTACACCTGGCGCGCGGCGATCGCCGCCGCGGCGACGCTGGCCAGCACGCAGGCCAGAATCGCCACCGGCACCGCGTAACCGGGCACCTCGTACTCGGTGCGCGACTCGACGGAGTTCACGATGGCGGCGGGCAGCTGCCGGATGGCGGTGCGGCCCATGAAGATTCCGATGATGGAGCCGCTGATCGCGCCGAACAGGCCGAGGATCGCGGCCTCGGCGAGCAGATCGCGCACCACGGGACCGCGCTTGCCGCCCATGGCCCGCAGCAGCGACAGCGTCGGGCGGCGTTGCGCCACGGCCATGCTCATGGCGTTGTAGATGAGGAACGAGGACACGATGAGCGCCGAGGCCGAGGAGGCCAGCGTCGAGTAGCGCACCAGCATCACCGCGCCGCCGGCCTGCGCGGTCCGCAGATCCGGATCGGCGACCACGGCCCGGCCGGCGATCGCCTTGGTGAGGTCGGAACGCAGTTGGCCCACATCGGTATTCGACGCGGCGATGATCTGGACCGAGTCCAGCCGGCCTTCCCGGCCGGTGATCTTCTGTGCCACCGGCAGCAGCGCGATCACGATGTGGCCGCCGTTGATCTTGGCGGCGGTGGAGTCGTCGATGACGCCCGCGACGGTGGCCGTCACGGTACCGAGCTGGAACTTGTCGCCCTCGTGATAGCCCATGGCGGAGCCGACCAGGACACCGTTGCCGACCGTGAGCAGTTTGCTCGCCTGATCGGTCACCGTCCCGCCGAGGTCACTGCCCAGCTGGGCGGCGGAGGGGTCCGCACCGACCAGCAGGGCCCGTTTGTCGTCGGCCCCGATGGACTGCCGCACCATCGGCACCGCCGTGCCGACCCCGGGCACGGACCGGATCTTTTGCAGCAGTTGCTGATCGAAGCCCGCGTCGGTGATGCCGCTGACCTCCAGCACCGCCTTGCCGCCCAGACTGTGGGTGAGCTTGTCGACCGAGCCGGTGATGGAGCCGGAGATGCTGAACACCGAAACCAGCAGTCCCGCGGACACTCCCATCACCACCATGGCCATGGTGGTGCGGCCGCGGTGGGCGAAGAGCTCACCGATATTGAACAGGCGGAGTCGATCCAGCGCGGCGCGGAGCCGATCCAGCGCGGCCCGGATCATGCGCGCACCGCCCCGGCGTCGTCGGCGGTGACGTCGCGGCCGGCGGCGGGCGCCGAACCGTTACGGCCCGGCTCGGGAACGGTCCGCACCTGGCCGTCATCGCCGCGCTCGACCCGGTCGATGGACCCGATCTGCCCGTCGCGCAGGTTGATCACCCGGTCGCAGTAGCGCACCGCACCCATGTCGTGGGTGACCATGACCACGGAGTTGCCCTCCTCGGTGATGTCGGCGAGCAGCTGCAGGATCGAGGCGCCGGTCTTGGAGTCCAGGTTGCCGGTCGGTTCGTCGGCCAGGATCAGCGGCGGATCCATGATCAGCGCCCGCGCCACCGCAACCCGCTGCATCTGGCCGCCGGACAGTTCGGCCGGCCGGTGCTCGGCGCGCTCGCTGAGCCCGACCAGGTCGAGCAACTCCAGTGCGCGCGGCTTGGCCTTGCGTAATCCGGTGCCGTCCAGCAGTTTCGGGATGGCGACGTTCTCCCAGGCGGTCAGCGTGGGCAGCAGATTGAAGAACTGGAAGACGAAACCGACACGGTGCCTGCGGAATTCGGACTGCCGGTCGTCGTCCAGGTCGCCGATCTCCTTGTCCTGGAATCGAATCGACCCGGTGTCCGGGGAATCCAGCGCGCCGAGCAGGTGCAGCAGGGTGCTCTTGCCCGAACCGGAAGGACCGACGATGGCGGTGAACTCCCCCGCATCGATCCGCAGGCTGATCCCGTCCAGAGCGCGCACGGTCTGCTCGCCCACCCGGTATTCCTTGGTGACGTCGGTCAATTCCAGCATTGGTCGTTCCCCTCTGCAGATCAATACCAGCCGGTGTCTATCAGCTGGCCAGCGCTCGCGCACGCGGACGGCCGAAATACAGCCGGTCGGTGTCGTAGGTGTCGAGGATCGCGCGCAGGGCCGGCTGTTCGGCGCACAGCTCCGCGTACACCTCGATCGCCAAAACGCCCTTCTCCATTGCGTTTTCCATCTTCACGGTCAAATGGTTCTCCCAGCGATTGCGCAGTGCGAGCAGTACCCCGTCAGGACCGCCGAACAGGCGCTGCAGCTCCGGGATATTGTCGAACAGCTTGGGATCAGCGGGATTCAGTTCGAAGTCACTGCGCGCTGCGCGATCGAGAACGATGTGCAGGATGTCGGTACGAGCGTGAAAATCTGCCCAGGACATGGCGCCAACCTTCCGTTGAATTGGGTTCCAGCGTTGTGTGCACCCGGGCTTGGCGGGCGGGCGCGTGTGCCGTTGCCCAAAACTACGATCGCTCCGATACCCCTGTCTTCGTGCCGCGGACGCGACTTGACCTCCTACTCCGGTAGGAGACGTGCCCCTGCCGCCGGACGATGTACGCGGTCTGCTTCGACGGATAGCCTTGCAGAATGAACGTGACCAGCGCCACCCCCGAGGCGGTCGGGCAGGCGTTGCAGGAGTTACGGGAGTGGCTGCACGAAGCCGGTGTCCGGTCCCGGCGGTTCGTGCGCAACCCGGTCCGTGAATACCGGCGCTGGGTGGAGGAGACGGGTTTCGACTACCCGGTCTCGATGGTCGTGCTGGTGGACGTGATGCTCTACACGTTCAGCACGCTCGCCTTCGCCCAGCGGGTGGCCGCGGGCTATTTCCCCGGCTTCCTCGCCCTGGCCGCGCTGCTCATCATCTATCTGACCGGGCCGCCGTGCGTGGTGCTCAACCTCCCGCCGCGCCCGGTCCTGCTCGCCTCGCTGACCATGGCCGGGGTGGCCCTGTTCCTGATGCAGCCGGTGCCGCTGGATGTCGCACCGCTCATCCTGATCGTCGTGACCGGCGAGGTCGCGGCCATCACCCGGACGTCCGTGAGCACGGTCATCGGCCTGGGCATGATCGCGGAGATCATGTTCTTCGGATACGTCGGGCACATCGACGGACTGACCTGGTTCACGCTCGGCATCCTCTTCGGCTGGTTCACCGGGCAGCTGCTGAACTACCAGCGCCGCTACCTGTATCAGGAACGCGACTACCAGGAGGTCCGCGCCCTGCAGGCGGCCGGCGAGGAGCGCCGGCGCATCGCCCGTGAGGTGCACGATGTCATCGCGCACTCACTGAGCGTCACCCTGCTGCACGTGACCGCCGCCCGGCACGCGCTGCAGACCGACCGCGATGTGGACGAGGCGATCGACGCGCTCGCCGACGCCGAGCGACTCGGCAGGCAGGCCATGGCCGACATCCGCCGGACGGTCGGGCTGCTGGACGGGCTCCATGCGCCGCAGACGCCCGAACCCGGCCTCGATGACATCGAGGATCTGGTGTCGGACTTCCTCCGCGCGGGCATGGCGATCGACTTCCGCTCGGAAGGCGATCGCGGGCAGGTCTCGGCCGCCCTGGGGCTGGCGCTGTACCGGATCTGCCAGGAATCGCTCGCCAATATCGCCAAGCACGCCCCCGGCGCACAGGCTCAGGTTCGAATGATGGTCTGCGCCAGACATATTGATGTCACCATCACGAATACCCTGCCCCCCGGGGCACTGCTGCGGCCCGGTCGCGGCATGGGCATCTCGGGCATGCGCCAGCGCCTGGCCGTCCTCGGCGGCACCCTGACCGCGGGACCCCACGACGACGGCTGGCGGGTGTCCGCCCGGATCCCGACGACCGGGCAGATGCCCTGTATCGCCGCCGCGGAGCAGAACCTGCGCTCCGTACTGCTGTCCATGACCCAGAAGACCCCGCAGGAGGGTACGTGATCGACCGATCCGACGACGAGCCGATCGGCGTGCTCGTCGTCGACGATCAGGAGCTGGTGCGCGGCGGGCTGCGCCGAATCCTGCGCCGCCGCGACGGTTTCACGGTGAGTGAGTGCGCGGACGGGGACGAGGTGCCCGCGGCCGTCACCGCGCACCGCCCGGACGTGGTGCTGATGGATCTGCGCATGAAGCGGATCGGCGGCATCGAGGCCACCCGGACGCTGCGAACGGTCGTGGACGCGCCGCCGGTGCTGGTGCTCACCACCTTCGACGACGACCAGTTGCTGTCGGGCGCGCTGCGAGCGGGCGCGGCCGGGTTCATCCTCAAGGACTCCCCCGCCGAGGATCTGATCCGCGCGGTGCGGACCGTCGCCACCGGCGGCTCCTGGCTGGACCCGACGGTCACGCCGCGGGTGCTGACCACCTATCGCTCGGCCCGTCCCACGCCGGCGCCCGGCGGCGATCGCCTGTCCGAGCTGACCGTTCGCGAGCTCGAGGTGCTCGAGCTCATCGGCCGCGGCCGCCTCAATGCTGAGATCGCGCGCACACTCGGTATCTCGGAGGTAACGGTGAAGAGCCACGTGGGACATATCTTCGGGAAGCTCGGGTTACGCGACCGGGCAGCGGCCATTGTCTTTGCGTTTGACCACGGCGTAGTGGCACCGGGAGAATCCACCTCCTAGAGGGGTGGGTCGCGGGTCCTCGTCTGCTTCCCTCCCGAGAGTTGGAGGTTGGACGGGGTGGATGCACCGCCATCGCGGGCCGGAAGCAGATTCGGGCCGTACGAGTTGCGCTCGCTGCTGGGCAGGGGCGGTATGGGAGAGGTCTACGAGGCCTACGACACTTCCAAGGATCGGGTCGTCGCCCTCAAGCTGCTACCGGAAGAACTCGCGAAAGACCCCTCCTACCAGGAACGTTTCCGCCGGGAGTCGCAGGCGGCGGCACGGCTGGCGGAGCCGCACATCATCCCCATCCACGACTGGGGCGAGATCGACGGTGTGCTCTACATCGATATGCGGCTGGTGCGCGGGCAGGATCTGCGCTCGCTGCTGAACCAGTACGGCGTGCTGCCGCCGCTGCGGGTCGTCGGGATCATCGAGCAGATCGCCGCCGCGCTGGACGCCGCGCACTACTCGGGGCTGGTGCACCGGGACGTCAAACCCGCGAACATCCTTGTGACTGATGCAGATTTCGCATATCTCGCGGATTTCGGCATCGCTCGCACCGAGGGCGATTCCACCATCACCGTGACCGGCACGGCCGTGGGCTCCTACGCCTACATGGCCCCCGAGCGCTTCGACGCCGGGCCGGTCTCCGGGCGCGCCGACATCTACTCGCTGGGCTGTGTGCTGCACGAGTGCCTCACCGGCGACAAACCCTTTCCTGCGCACAACATGAGCGTGCTGATCCGCGCGCATCTGTCGGAGCCGCCACCGCTGACGAGCATGCTGCGCAGCGGGATTCCGCCCGCGCTGGATGCCGTGGTGGCCAAGGCGCTGGCCAAGGATCCGAACGACCGGTTCTTCACCGCGGGCGAATTCGCCCGGGCCGCGCGGGCGGCGCTGGCCGGTGGTCAGCCGGTGCCCGCGCCCGCCGGGCAGCCCCGGCCGGGCCGGACCGTGCCGCCGGGTCCGCCGGTCGGCCCGCCACCGACGACCGTGCTGCCGACCGGCGGGCCGGCCGGGCCGCCGACCACGGTCATGCCGGGCGGGACGCCCGCTGCGGGACGCAATGCCGATCCCACCCTGCGGCACTCCGATCCCGCTGTGCGGCAACCTGATCCCACTGTGCGGCAACCCGGTTCCGGGCTCGGGCTGAACACCGGGGCGATCCCGGCCTATATCACCGGATCCTTCCCCGCCGCCGAGGAACCTTCGCCCACAGGGGATCTGCCGGTCATCCTGCCGTCGGATCCGACCCGGGTGCGGGTCAGCGATTTCCACTACACGCCGCTGCCGGCCGACGCCCACCAGCAGGCGGTCTGGGGCCACGCCCAGGCGCAGCAGCGGGACTTCCCGTACGCGCCGGCGCCCGATCCCGCGCTGTACCCGACCGCGGATCACCCCATCGTCCAGCCGCCGCCCCGCGAGCCCGGAAAACGGAGCAAGGGCAAGTCGATCGCGGCGCCGCTGGCGATCGGCGTGCTGGTGGTCGCGGTGGCCGCCGTTGCCGGTGCGGTGGGCTGGCAAGTCCTGGACCGCTCCGGCAACGAAGCACCCATAACGACGGCGGCACAGGGTGTTCCGGCCACCACCGCCCCGCACTCGCAGCAGCCGGGCCCGGCGGCGACAACCCCGGCTCCCACCACTGTGCAACTGCCGGCGGGAGCGACGTCGTGTCCACCGGTGTATGCGGCGCTCGGCGGTTACGCCAGTTCCGCGATCGGAAACACGGTCACTACCTGCCCTTTCGCGGAAGAGGTGCGCCGAGCCTATGCCGACGCGGCTTCTGGTCGGCAGGCTTCGGCAGTTAGTGTGATGGCAGTGAGCCCGGTGACCGGCCGGTCTTACACGATGAACTGCACGGCCGCAGGCAAATTGGTGACCTGCGTCGGTGGCGAGAACGCGGTGGTGTATGTCTACTGATCCAAATCCGGCCTGTCGCAAGGGGTTTGTGCGCGGGCTGGCGCTGGCGGCTGTCCTGGCAGTTTCCGCTTGTAGCCCGAATCTCGGTGCTGTACAGCGTCATTCGGCGCAGTCGGATGAGATCAAGCCGGTCGGAGACAGTTCCGCGCTACCGGTCCCGAGCATGATCGGACCGGATTTGCCGGAGCTGTTCGGACTGCCGAAATCCGTCGCGTTCGCGGCGGATTTCAATGATCTGCAGGCCACCCTGGACGGCCGGGTCGGCGTGGCGGTCATGCCCGTCGGCGGCGGCGATATGATTCAGCTGGGTGAGTGGAGCACCGGCATCGCCTGGTCCACCATCAAGGTGCCGCTCGCGCTCGCCGCGCTGCGCCACGATCCGGTGGGCATGCGCTCCACCGCCGAGGCCGCCATCACCTTCTCCGACAACGATGCGGCACAGACGCTCTGGAACTCGCTGGGCACCAGCAGCGAGGCCGCCGACGCGGTCGAGGCGGTGCTGCGCGAGGCCGGCGACGCCACCACCGACGTCGCCGCGCGCCACACCAAGCTGGCTGCGCTGGAGTCCGACGATCTGCTCGCCTTCGGCGCCACCGACTGGTCGCTGGCCGATCAGGTGCACTTCGCGTCCCGGCTGCCCTGCCTGCCGCGCGCCAATTCCGTGGTCTCGCTCATGAGTGAGATCACCCCCAGCCAGAGCTGGGGCCTGGGCCGGCTCATCGGTGCGGAATTCAAGGGCGGCTGGGGTCCCGACGACGACACCGGCAAGTACACCGTCCGCCAGTTCGGGCTGGTCCCGACGCTGAACGGACCGGTGGCGGTGGCGCTGGCGGCCGAGCCCACCTCGGGCAGTTTCGACGACGCCACGGACATGATGGACAAGCTCGCGCTGCTGGTCGGCGACCATCTGCCCGACCTGCACGGCGGACTCTGCTCGCACTAACACATTCGGCGCGTATTCGTTTCAAAATGCCCAGCGTGCACCCCCAATCGGGCGTGAGCCGGTGAAAAACGTCCATACCCACCGGGTTTGACCGCCAGTGTCCCAACCCACAACAATCCTTGCGATTGACGGGTCCAGGTGCGTCCGCTAGGAACAGGGAACGCACCGGACACCGGGGCAGATGGAGGTTACGGGGTGCACGCACCGTATTCGCGGAACGCTGACCAGCGCGACGCACTGGACAGCACACGCGATGCGGGGTACGGATCCCGTTGGCGCGGACGACGGCTCGCGCGGGCATGCGGAGCGCTCGCCGTGCTGGTCGGGGCGCTGACCGCGTGCAGCAGCAAGCCGGTACTGGTCCCGGACAAGACCACCGTGGCCGCGGCCGCGCCCAGCGCCGCCAGCCCCACCACCGTCATGGCGCTGCCGGGCTCGCTGGCCTGGGATTTCACCAATGACCTGAAGCCGTCGCTGGCCGGTAAGGTCGGGCTGGCCGTGATGCCGGTGGGCACCGATCGGGTGCTGGCCCTGGGCGATTGGAGCTCCGGGCCCGGCTGGTCGACCATGAAGGTCCCGCTGACCCTGGCGGCGCTGCGCAAGAGCGCGGGCAATCAGGTGGCGGCGGTCAATGCCATCGAATACTCCGACAACTCCGCCGCCGACACCCTCTGGCAGTCGCTGGGGACGCCCGAGGTCGCGGCCCAGACCGTCCAGGACGTGCTACGCGAGGGTGGCGACACCGAGACCACGGTCCCCGCCACCCGCGCCCGGGCCGACTACTCCGCCTTCGGCCAGGCCGAATGGTCGCTGGCGAATCAGCTGAAATTCGCCGCCAAACTCCCCTGCCTGGCGCAATCCGACGACGTCACCGCGCTGATGGGCAAGATCAGCTCCACTCAGCGCTGGGGGCTGGGCAATCTGGACGGCGCCATCTTCAAGGGCGGCTGGGGACCCGATCCCAGCGGCAACTACCTGGTCCGGCAATTCGGACTGATCCCGGTGGACGGCGGCCAGATCGCCATCGCGGTTGCCACCCAGCCCAATTCCGGCTCCTTCGACGAGGGCACCACGATCCTCACCAAGATCGCCACCCTGATCGGCAAGCACCTCGACGAACTCAAGGGCGGTACCTGCACCGCCGGCTAGCGGAAACCGTAACCCGCGGTTCACGGGGGCGGGGATCACAGGCCGCCGATCTCAGGGCAAGATGGGGATCATGCGCATCGGAGTCTTGACCGGAGGCGGAGACTGCCCAGGCTTGAATGCCGTGATCCGTGCTGTCGTTCGTACCTCGAACGGCCGCTGGGGGGATGCGATCGTCGGCTTCCAGGACGGCTGGCGTGGCCTACTCGAGGATCGCAAGATCCAGATCCTCAACAATGACCGCACCGATCGGCTGCTCACCAAGGGCGGCACCATTCTGGGCACCGCGCGCACCAATCCGGACGTGCTGCGCGCCGGACTCCCCCGCATCAAGCAGACCCTCGACGACAACGGGATCGACGCGCTCATCCCGATCGGCGGCGAGGGCACGCTGACCGCCGCCTCCTGGCTGGCCGACGAGGGCGTGCCGGTGGTGGGCGTCCCCAAGACCATCGACAACGACATCGACTGCACCGACACCACCTTCGGCCACGACACCGCCGTCTCCATCGCCACCGAGGCCATCGACCGGATCCACACCACCGCCGAATCCCACCAGCGCGTCATGCTGGTCGAGGTGATGGGGCGGCACGCGGGCTGGATCGCCATCAACTCCGGCATCGCCTCCGGCGCGCACCTGACGCTGGTGCCCGAGGTGCCGTTCGACGTGGACGAGGTCTGCGCCATGGTGAAACGCCGCTTCCAGCGCGGGGATTCGCACTTCATCTGCGTGGTGGCCGAGGGTGCGCACCCCGATCCCACGTCCATGACCCTGCGCGACGGCGGCATCGACGAATTCGGGCATGTGCGGTTCACCGGCGTGGCCCAGCAGCTGGCGCCGGAGATCGAGCGGCGCATCGGCAAGGAGGTCCGGGTGACGGTGCTCGGGCACGTGCAGCGCGGCGGCACCCCGACCGCGTACGACCGTGTGCTGGCAACGCGTTTCGGCGTGCACGCGGCGGAAGCCGTGCACGCCGGGCGATTCGGGCAGATGGTGGCGCTGCGCGGCACCGAGGTGGAACTGGTGCCGCTGTCGGAGGCCACCAAGCAGCTCAAGCTGGTGCCGCAGGATCGGTACCGGGAGGCGGCCGCCTTCTTCGGCTGAGCCGGCTCGCTCCGAGTCGAAACACACTGCGGCATACGGCCCTCGCACCTGTCGGTGCGAGGGCCGTATCGCGTTGCGGAGGCGTATCGACCGTGGCCCCGGACTCAGTCGCGGCACTCGACCAAGTAGCGGCGCTGGGCTCAGTCGCGATGCTGAACTCGGTCGCGGCGCTGGGCTCAGTCGCGGCGCTGGGCTCAGCCGCGATGCTGAACTCGGTCGCGGCGCTTGGCTCGGTCGCGGCGCTGGGCTCGGTCGCGGCGCTGGGCTCAGTCGCGGCGCTGGGCTCAGTCGCGGCGCTGGGCTCAGCCGCGATGCTGGGCTCAGTCGCGGTGCTGGGCGTAGTGGCGGGCGGCGCGGGCGCGGTTGCCGCATGCGACTGAGCACCACTCTTGGCGCGGATGCGATTTCAGGAAGTAGCGCACGCAGCGCGGGGCCGGGCAGACGCGAATCTGGGCGGCCTGGGCGCCGGAGAAGAACTCGATGGTGGCGTCGGCCAGTCCGGCCATGACGGTGGCCAGGTCGTCCGAGGTGAGCAGCCGGTGCTCGGTGTGCGGACCGGTGCCGTCCCATGCCAGCAGCCGGAGCGCGGGGGCGGCCGCGCGGTTGACGGCGGCCAGTGCGTCCGGGAAGGCCGGCAGCACGGCGGCGTCGGCGGAGCTGGGCGGCTGGGGCGCAACGTATTCCGCGAACAGCGCGCGCACGTTCTGCCGCAGGTCCACCAGGGCGGCGCGCTCGTCCTCGGTGGGCAGGTACGCCTCGAGATCCAGGTACACACCGACATTCGCGGCATTGGCGACCAGCCACTCACGGGTGGATTCGGGGGTGCCGAAGGCGTCCGTGAGGCCACGACTGGTGGCGCGGATGGTGTTCGCCAAACGGAGTGCCAAGGGATCGACCATGTTCACATTCTAACGGGTATTGCGCTTTTGTTCCATGATGCTATAACGTGTGAAAGCACGATCTTCCGTTAGAAGGATGAGGACGCCATGATCACCCCGATCGACAACGCACCACTGCTGGACGAGGTCAAGAAGCGGATGGGCCGGGTGCCGAACATGACCAAGGTGATGGCCAACGCGCCCGTGGTACTGGAGGGTTACCTCGGGCTGTCCGGCGCGCTGAAGAAGGGCACGCTGCCGGCCCCGACCTCCGAGCGCATCGCACTCACCGTCGGCGCGGCCAATGACTGCGGCTACTGCGTCGCCGCGCACACCTTCACCGGCAAGCGGGTCGCCAAGCTGAGTGACGCCGAGGTGGAGGCGGCCAAGGGCGGCACCTCCGCGGACCCGAAAGAGGCTGCGGCCGTTGCCTTCGCCCGCGAACTGACCGAGAGCCGGGGCAAGGCCGATCCGGCCGCCGCACTGGCCGCGGGGTGGACGCAGGAGCAGGTGCTCGAAATCGTCGCCCTGGTCGCCCTGCAGACCCTGACCAACTACGTCAACAAGGTCGGCGAGACCGAAAACGACTGGCCCGCCGCCTGATCTGTCCTATTCCTGGCGCGATCGGACCCCTCGGGGACCCCGCGCGAATCCTTAAGGTCGGAAATCATGAACGCCGTCAAGAACACCAGCCTCGTCGACGCGCAGGTGCTGCGCAGCCTGCTCCGCAACGGCATCGTCATCCGCGCGGTGGCGCTGGCCGTCGCCACCATCGTGCTGCTCGTCATCCACCACCCGACCTGGGTGCCCTACTCGGTGAGCGCCTACGCCATCTGGAACGCGGCCGCGATCACCCTCAACTCCGCCCGCGCCGCCACCGCCCGCACGGCCTGATTCCCGGTGCCGCCACCGGATTCCGCCGGGCCGAGGTTCAGTCTTCGAACCGCCCGGCGGCCAGGGCGGCGGTGAATCGATCCCAGTCCGCCGGCGGGAAGATCAAGGCCGGACCGCTGGGGTTCTTACTGTCCCGGACTCCGACGCCACCGGAGAGGAAGGCGACTTCCACGCATTCCTTCGCACCGGTGCTGCGGGCGCTCTTGAACCACCGGACGCCGGGTTCGACGCTCACGTCGCATACTCCTTCGCTGCCCTCCGCAGGAGGTCTCTGCTGGTCGTCTCGTCCAGCGCGGCGCGCTGGATCGCTTGGTATGCCTCGCGGTATCGGTCGACCGCGGCCTGCTTCTCCAGGTAGAGGTCGCCGAGGAAGTTCTCCAGGTAGACGACCGTGGGTTCGACAGGACGGTTGCCCGCGTCCCGGCCGAAATCCAGGATCACGAACGGGCCGACGGTGTGGCCGATCGGTACGCCCGCCGAGAAGGGTAGTACACGAACAGCGATCGTCGGCAGCGTCGACATGTCCGCGAGGCGTCGCAGCTGCGCGGCCATTACGCGCGGGCCGCCGACAACGCGACGTAATGCGGTTTCGTGTACCACGACATCGAAGGAGGCCGGACTTCGCTTGCGCGTCAAGAGGCTTTGCCGACGGGTCTTCAACTGCACGCGGCGGTCCAGTTCGTCGTGCGCAGCATCCGGCCAGTAATCATTGATCAGAACCCGTGCGTACTCGGCGGTCTGGAACAGTCCCGGGATGATCTCCGGCTGATAGGAGATGAGGGCGCGGGCCGAAGCCTCCAGGCCCACATACATATTGAAACCTTCTGGAATCAGATCGTCGTATTCGTGCCACCAGGACTTGACGCTGGCCTGTTGCGCGAGGCCGGTGAGCGCGGAGCTGAACTCGTCGTCGAAGTCGTAGATTCGGCACAATTCCCGGACATCGAGGACTCGGATCTTCTCGGCATTACCGGTTTCCAGCCGCTGCAGCTTCGATTCGCTCCACTCCATCAGGGCCGCCGCCTCGGCGATCGTCATATTGCACTGCATCCGGCCTTCCCGCAGGTATCGCCCCAGTTGACGACGCGGCAGAGTCGAACCATGCTCCGACATCGAATCCTCCCCCACGAAGGCGGTTTTCGGTCACTGCGAATGATGCTCCCACGCGATATGAATGCTGACCTGGCGCTTTCGGAAAGTTTCCCACCGCGCCGGGGCTGCGATTGTCGGTTCGCCGTAACGGTGCTGGACTGGAGTCGCGCCCGGTGAGAACCGGAGCCCTGATATCTCTGGACCCACTCGTCCCCGAGCCGGGCGCACCCAATCCCTTCCCGACCGCTCCGCGGTCGCTCGGTATGACCGGGCGTGACAAGGGATCCGAATGCGGTGTGGCGCCTCCTGAATCTCGATAGGCTTGACGAGGCCCGGCGCGGATGCGCCGCATGCCTAGCCCGACACCACCAGCACCGCGACAACCACCAACAGCACCAGCGCCACCACCGCCAGCCCGAGCACCACCACCGCGGTGAGCTGCGACGCCTCGGCCCGCTGCGACGTCGGAATCAGCCCGGGCTGCACCGGATTCCCCCCGAACGGCGGCCCACCGTACCCGGTCCCACCCGTCACCCCACTGCCATAACCCCCATACGCCGGCATCCCAGCAGCTGGACCAGAACCGGTCATTCCGGCCATTCCGCCCGAAACTGGCTCGGACACAGCGAAACCCGATGTGTCCCCCTCGGCCGCCACCCGGCCGACGGTCCCCGACCCGCCTACACTGTCCGTCCAGCCGACGCCATCCGTCGAATCGGGCACGAACGCCCCCGAATCCGGATGCCGCACCACACCACCCGATTCCTCGTCGGCGCCACCGGAATCCGCCGGACCGGCAGCGACTCCGGACGGCCCGCCAGACTCCGCACCGCGAACCGGCTCACTCGGCGGCATCTCCGCAACCCCGGCCGCCGCACCCGCCTCGTCCGGCTCCCCGGCCCCCGCAACCGCTGTCGCCTCAGCCGCGGCCGCTGCCTCGGGCACCGGCGCCGCGACAACCGGCTGTGCCAGCGCCGTCACCGGCTCGGCAATGATCTCCTCGAAGCCGGGCGACCCGGCGGTCCCTCCGAGACCCCGCTCCGCCGACTCCGATTCGCCCGTTCCACCGGCAACCGGCGGCTCCGATACGCCGCCTCCCGCCGAACCCGACGAATCCTCATCCGCCGCTGCGGATCCCGCTCCCTCCGGCCGGTCGGTATCCGACACCGCCGGCCCGGCCGCACCCCCGGTCGAGAACTCCTCGGGCTGCCCCGCCGAAACCACCGGCTGCGGCACGACATCCGTCGGCCGCTGCGACGCATCCTGCGCATCCACATCCGCCGACCGATTCGCCCACCCGGCATCCGTTGGCTCGACCTCCGGTACCGCCTGCGGCGCAGGTGATCCCTCAATCGGCGCACCAGGCAGTCCACTACCCGCGCCCCTGCCGGTGCCCGCCGTCGATCCGGCCGTCGGCTCCGCCGGAGCCGCAGGCTCGTACGCGCCGACGGCCGGAGCCATCGGCTGCCCTTGCGGCGCCGGATGGCCGGGCACGCCCACGGACCGGGGTTGCGGCGGTGCGGAGTAACCGGCGGCAGGGCCCTGCGCCGGAGGGTAGGGGCGCGCGGTCGGCCCCGAACCTACCCGGTCGTTGTCCGCTGGCGGCTGCTGGGAAATCTCGGGCGCGGGGGGCTGCGGTGCCGGCGCGAGGTAGGAGGACTGATACGGGGGCGGGGGGTAGGCCGGGGCGGCATAGGTCGGGGCGGCAGTGGGCGCGGGGGGTTGTGGCTGCGGACCCGCCGACTGTGCCGGAGGCGGGTAGCCGGGGGCGCTGACGGGCTGCTGGGAGGCGGGGGGCGCGGACTGTGGTTGCGGCGCGGGGTAATTGGGTGCCGGCGGTTGCTGCGGGGGTGAGGGATAGGCCGCGGGCTGGGGTGGCAGAGCCGTGGCGGGGTAGGGCTGGGGTGGGGCCGGGTAGGGCTGGGGGGCGTAGTTCGGTTGGGGGGCGGGGAGATTGGGGTAGGCGGGGTGGAGGGGCTGCTGGTGGACGGGGTGCTGGGCCGGCGGGCCGGAGAGGGCGCGGCGGGCGGCCTTGGCGAAATCGGTGCAGGTGGGGAAGCGGTCGGCGGGCCGTTTGGCCATGGCCTTGGTGAGGACGGCGTCCATGGCGGGCGAGAGGCCGGGGCGGCGCAGGGAGACGGGAGGCGGGAGGAGCTGGAGGTGGCCCCGGATGAGTTCGGCGGGGTGGGGCGAGTCGTAGGGGCCGGCGCCGATCAGGAGCCAGTAGAGGGCGCAGGCCAGGGAGTACTGGTCGGTGGTGGGGTCCAGGTGGGCGCCGGTCATCTGCTCGGGCGAGGCGTAGGCGAGGGTGGCGGTGAACATGCCGGCCTGGGTGAGGTGGGTGGAGTCCTCGCGCAGGCGGGCGATGCCGAAGTCGGTGAGGAAGACGCGCTCGCCATGGCCGGCGACGGCGCGGGCCAGAATGATGTTGGCGGGCTTCACATCCCGGTGCAGCACCCCCATGCCGTGCGCGTAGTCGAGGGCGCTGGCCACCCCTTCGATCACCTGTACGGCCCGCTCGGGCGGCAGCGTGGCGACATTGATGCCGGCGGCGTCCACCCCGTCCACGTACTGCATGGAGATCCACAGCATCTCGTCCTCGGTGCCGCGGTCGTACACCTCGACGATATTGGGGTGGTCCAGCCGCGCGACCAGATCCGCCTCGCGTTCGAACCGGGCACGAATCTCCCTGTCCGCGTACAGTTCCCGGTTCAGCAGCTTCAGTGCCGTCAACTTGCCCAGGCGGGGGTGCCGGGCGAGATAGACCGAGCCCATCCCGCCCTGTCCGAGCAGTCGTTCGATGGTGAACCCGGCGAACACGTCACCGCTATTCAGCACTGGCTACGACCCCCTTCCGGTGACGTACAAGTCCGTGAGCCTACCCGTCGAAACCCTGTCCGGGCAGGTCAGCCCGGGGTCACCAGTCCGGATTCGTAGGCCAGCACCACCGCCTGCGCCCGATCGCGCAGGTTCAGTTTGGTGAAGACCTTCGACACGTGCGTCTTCACCGTTTGTTCTGCGACAAAAAGGCTTTCGGCGATCTCGGCATTGGACATGCCGCGCGCCACCAGCTCCAGCACCTCACGCTCGCGCGGGGTGAGCACCGACAGCTGCGGCGCGGGCGCGCGCCGGGCCCGGCGACGCGTGACATCGGCGATGAGCCGGCGCGTGACGGTCGGCGCTAGCAGCGCGTCACCGGCGGCCACCACCCGCACCGCGCGCACCAGTTCCTCGGCGGGCGCGTCCTTGAGCAGGAACCCGCTGGCCCCGATGCCCAGGGCCTCGTACACGTAGTCGTCGATATCGAAGGTGGTGAGCATGAGCACCCGCACCGGCGGTTCGAACCCGGCGGAGAGAATCGAGCGGGCGGCGTCGAGCCCGTTCATCTCCGGCATGCGCACATCCATCAGCACCACGTCGGGCCGCAGCCGTTTCGCCTCGGCCACAGCGACTTTCCCGTCCGCCGCGTCCCCGACCACGCTGATGTCGGGCTGCGCCGCGAGCAACGCCCCGAACCCCTGCCGCACCATCGCCTGATCGTCGGCGATCAACACGGTTATCGCCACAGTCCCACCTCACGCACGACACCGAGTTTGCCATGCCCCGACCGGAACGGCCCGCGCGACGACGACTTCGCACCC
The DNA here is from genome assembly GCF_053603795.1 of Nocardia sp. NPDC004123. Taxonomy (NCBI): domain Bacteria; kingdom Bacillati; phylum Actinomycetota; class Actinomycetes; order Mycobacteriales; family Nocardiaceae; genus Nocardia; species Nocardia sp. NPDC004123. The sequence goes on along the minus strand of NZ_JBSGGG010000021.1, from coordinate 161,517 downwards.
CCGCCATCGCGCGCCCGGCCGGACCCGGCTCGGTGACCGGAACCCCGGACTCAGTGGCCGAAGCCGAGCGTTTCCGCGCTGCCCGCCGCACTCAGCGCGGGCGCCAGCGGCAGCCGGGCCTGCACCTCGAACCCGCCGTCCGGCCGGGGCCCGGCGGTGAGCACGCCGCCGACCGCGGCCGCACGGGTCTGCATACCGGCGATACCGCTGCCGGACGTGCCCGAGTGATCACCCGGCCGCACCGCGATCGGCCGATCATTGGCGACGGTCAGGGTCAGCTCGCCCGCGCAGGCGAGGTCCACGCGCACCGCCGCCCCGGGCGCGTGCCGGGACGCATTGGCCAGCGACTCCTGCACGATCCGGTAGAGCGCCAGGCCCGTGGTCTCGGGCACGGCGTCGAGGCTGCCGTCGACGGTCCAGGTGAGCGGCACCCCGGCACGCTGCGCGCCCTCGAGCAGACCCGGGACGTCGGTGGCCGAGGGCTGCGGCGCGTGCTCGGGCAGCTGCCCGTCACTGCGCAGCACGCCGAGCATGCCGCGGATCTCGTTGAGCGCCGCCCGCGCGCCGGCGCCGATGGACTCGAATTCGGCGCGGGCATCGGCCGACAACCCGCCGATCCGATACGGCGCGGTCTGCGCCTGCACCACCACCATCGACATGTGGTGCGCCACCACATCGTGCAGGTCGCGGGCGATGCGCGCCTTCTCCTCCAGGATGGCGCGGCGGGCCCGCTCCAGCTCGGTCTCCTCCTCCGACTTGAGCAGCGCCTGTCGCGACAGCACCACCCACCGGATGAGCAGGCCGAACACCACCAGGCCGGTGATGGCCAGCGGCCAGCCGAACCCGGATTCAGCGAAGCTGTCCCCGGTCTGGGCCATGGCGGTGGCGAACAGCAGCGAGGTCGCCACCCACACCACGGCCACGATCCGCATGGGGGCGCGCACGGCCACCGCGAACACCAGGGCGAACAGCACCAGGATGTGCACCACCTGGAACGGGATCGAATTGCCCGGCTGATGCGGCACCGCGAGCGCGATCATCAGCGCCGAACCGGCCGAAACCGCCCATCCCAGTGGCGGATTCACCCGCAGCAGCAGAATCGGGAACGCGGCGAAGCCCGCGATGAACGGCGCGGCCGCCGCCGGAACCTTGTGCGTCAGATGCAGGGTCGGCCAGGCCACCGCGATGAAGACGATCGCGAGCAGGACCGTGAACCCGTCGAACACCTGCCGCGCCCGTGCGACACGGGCCTGCCCAGACATATTTCCGACCATGCCCTCGACGGTAGAGACTCCGCGCCGCCCCCACCTCATACCCCTGAGTGATCTCCCACCCCCTACCCGGGTACGACACCCGCGCGGGTCTGCCCCGCCTCGCCCACCGCGGAACCGCCCCGCAGGCTGAGGCCCCGGTCGGAGCCCGATTCCTAGCGTCGAGACCCATGAGAGCGTTCCCGACTTCCCGCCGGATCTCGACCCGTTCCACCGCACCCGTAGCGGCTGCCGGCCGCGCAGCGGACACCACGCGAGAGACCTCGCCCGCCACGACCGCTGACGTACCGGCGGCTGACGACTCGACGAGTGCCATGTCCCCCGGCCCTGGCGTGTCAGGCCACGACCGCCGGGCCCGGCAGCGCCGATATGGTGCGCTCGCGGCGGCCGCGGCGGTGATGTGCTCGGCCGGTGTGGCTTTCGCCCCTGGCGCCGGGGCCGTGATCAGCTGGCCGGGCACGCCCGAGAACGCCGCCGCCCGCAGCGGAATCCTGGAATCGGTTGCCGTGCAGCCGGATCCCGCGCTCATCCCCGAGGACTTCGTCACCACGGCCGGATATCGCCCGGTGGTCGAGTCGGGCATGCTCATCAACCCGAACGGTGACTGCTCCTCCCCCGTCCCGCTGCCCGCCGAATTCGATCTGGCCTGCAAATCCCACGATCTCGGCTACGACCTGCTGCGCTACGCGGCCGCGCACGGCCAGACGCTGGGCCCGTGGGCCCGGCAAACCGTCGACGCCGCCCTGGAACGACGCATGCACGCGGCCTGCGACGCCCGCGAGAACCCGGTCTCGCGCGCCCAATGCCAGGTCATGGCCAGCGTCGCCACCACGGCCGTCGACTTGAACTCCATCCGGCAGGACTACGGCAACCCCATCTACGAGCCCTTCTTCGAGCACTCCGGCGACGCCCCCTCCCCGGCCACCCTCACCCTCGCGGGCCTCGGACTCGCTGCCGGACTGGCCACGGCGACAACCATTCTCGTGGGTCGCACGCGCAACCGCCGGACCACCCTCGCGCATTTGCGCGGTCCCGACGCACTCGATGGCATGGCGGTGGCACGGTGACCCGCCCACCCGAGACCACCGGCGCGCGCGAGGCCGAGCTCTCCCTCCCACCGGGACATCGGGCCGAACCACCTACCGCGGCAGATCAACCCGGATTCATCCCGACTCATGCGGTAGATGCGGCAATTCCTGCTGCCGACCTCCCACCCCACGGTCGGCAAGGCCCGAGTGGCGGCGGGCGGGCGGAAGTGGTCCCCACAGCGGACGGGGAGCGGACCGGGCGTCAGGCGGGAGGCGCCGCTGCCGTGGTCCGGGATGGGCCTCGAAGGTGGCTCGGGCGGGCGAAATTCCATGCCCCACGAGTGGGGACCAGTGCCGCGGTGGCGGGCGGGACGATGATCTCGCTGGCGCCGGGGCTGCTACCGCGGACACCGTCGGCGCAGGCGATCCTGACCGCACTCGTGGTGCTGATCGGATTGGGGCTGGCGGCGATCATCCGAATGGCGCTGCGGTGGACGCGGTTCGGGATCGAGCATCTGACGCGCGGCCGAGTTCCGGCACTGATCGCGGGCATGGTGCTGGTCGGGGCCGCGATGGGCTACGCCGAACATTGGCAGAACACCTTGCGCGCCGCCATGGGAGTCGCGGGTATCGGACCCGGGTACTGGGTGCAGTGGCTGGCCTGGACCGTACCGCTCGTCGTCGCCGTGGTCGCCCTGGCACGCGGAGTGGGCTGGGTGGTGCGGAGATTGGGGCGGGTGCGCAGTATCGCGGCGGGAGTGGCGCTGCTGGTGGCGGGGCAGCTGGTGGTCGTGCCGACGGTGGTGGAGTGGCGGCGGGCGGCCTATGCGGCGGCCAATTCGTATGTGGATCCGGAGTTGGTGCAACCGGATTCGCCGACGCGGTCGGGTAGTCCGGTGTCGATGGCGAGCTGGCCGTCGCTGGGGGCGCAGGGCCGCCGGTTCGTGGCGGGGGCTCCGGCGCGGACCGTGCGGGTGTACGTCGGGTTGAACTCCGCGCCCGATCTGGATTCCCGGGTGGCGCTGGCGATCCGGGAGCTGGAGCGCACCGGCGGACTGCAGCGCCGGAATCTGGTGGTGACGGTGCCGACCGGTTCGGGCTGGATCGACAGCGATGCGGCCAAGGGTCTCGACGCCCGCTTCGGCGGCGATGTCGCCCTGGTCGGTCTGCAGTACTCCGATGCCCCGAGCTGGGTCACCTTCGTCTTCGGCCGCAGCGCCGCCGAGCAATCCGCCCGCGCCGTGTTCCGGGCCGTGGAGCAACGGATCGCGGCGCTACCGAATCCGCCGAAGCTCTACATCTACGGACAGAGCCTGGGCGCACTGGGCGGCAGTGCCGTCTTCACCGATGCCGCTGACCAGGACCGCCGCGTCTGCGGCGCGCTCTGGGCGGGCCCGCCCGCCGGGCAGGTCCAGCACGGCCGCGCGACGGTGCTGGCCAATGCCTCCGATCCGGTGGTGCACTGGTCGCCGGCGCTGCTGTGGCGCGCACCGGATCTCACCGCCACCCGCCCGGACGCGCCGGTCCCGCACTGGCTTCCGGTGATCAGCTTCCTGCAGACCACCGCCGACCTGCTGGGCGCGCTCGACGCCCCGCCCGGTCACGGTCACCGCTACGGCGCCGACCAGGGAACGGTCATGCCGGACTGCTGAGCGGCGCCGCGGAATTCGCGGGTGAAGTCGGCGGCCAGCCGTTCGATGGCGGCCGCCGCGTCGAGGCCGGCGCGCCAGGGCGCGGGGATGGCATGCACCCCGAGCCGGGCCCCGAGCAGCGCGCCGCAGACGGCCCCGGTGGAGTCGCTGTCCCCGGAATGATTCACCGACAGCAGCACACCGTTGCGGAAGATCTGTTCCGGTGTGCCGCCCACGTTTTCGGCACATACCGCCGCGCACACCCCCAGCGCCAGCGCCTCGGACCCGATGACGCCGGTGCCCAGCGGTTCCAGCAGTCCGGGCGGCGGCATGGGCCGGCCCCGGAAGGCCACGGTGTCGGCCAGCCGCACGGCCGCGTCGAGTGCCTCGGTGGTCTCCTCGTGATCGCGGTTGCGAACCAGCTGGGCCCGAGCCTGTTCCACCGCCGCCCGCACGTCCAGTCCCCGGCAGAGCCCGTACACGATGGCCGCGAACGCGCCCGCCGGCAGCCAGCCGCTCGGATTGCCGTGGGTAAGTGCCGCCGCGTCACAGGCCAATTCGAACGCGTACTCCAGCGAGGGCATGAACCCGCACGACGCGGATCGCACGGTGGCCGCACAGCCCTTGGAGTCGTTGATCGGATGATCGCGGGTGCCCAGCGGAATTCCGGGCTGCTGCCGCGCCGCCACCCGCAGCATGGCCGAGATGGTCGTCTGCGTCGGCCCCCGATAGGTCATCAGCTCCGGATATCCGGTCAGCCCGCTCTGCAACGGCACCGGCTGTTCCGGCACCGCCGCCTGCCCCTGCCCGCGCAGCCACACCAGCAGGTTCTCCTGGATCATGCCGACCGCGGCGGCGGTGCCGCGCTCGCGCGCCCGGGCGCTGCGGATGAGCGCCTCCATGGTGAACAGCGCCAGCTGCGTCTCGTCGGAGATGCGGCCCCGGTAGCCGCTGCCCGCCCCGGTGACGCCCTGGATCCCGTAGCGCTGCTGGATGTTCGGCAGCAGCATGGTCTCGATCGGCGCGCCCAGCGCGTCCCCGACGGCGCCGCCGAACAGACAGCCGAGCACGGTGTCCTGACGCGGCAGCCGGTCCGCGACCAGCCCGCGCGGCCGCCGCACCAGCGACACCGGTTCGGCCACCGTCTCCCAGGCGGATTGCGCGAATTCGAAACAACTGTCGTAGCGGTCGCGCGGATCCTTGGACAGCGCCTTCCGCAGCACCGCGTCCAGTTCGGCGGGCAGCTCGGGCCGCAGCAGGCTCACATCGGGCGGCGGCGACTGCAGATGCCCGAGCATGACGGTCGCGATATTCGGGGCGTCGAACGGCCCGCGCCCGGTGAGCAGCCGAAACAGCGTGCACGCCAGGGAATACTGGTCCGAGCGCGGCCCCATGGGCGCCGAGGTGAGCTGTTCCGGCGAGGCGTAGGCCAGGGTGGCATTGAGCATGCCGGTGCGGGTCAGGTGCGCGGTGTCATCGAGGACCCGGGCGATGCCGAAGTCGCTGAGCAGCGCCCGCTCGGCGAATCCGGCGCCGATGCCGCCGGAGCGGGACAGCAGGATATTGGCGGGCTTCACATCCCGGTGCAGCACGCCGCGCCCGTGCGCGTAATCCAGTGCGGCCGCGGTCTGCACGACGATCTCGACTGCCCGGTCGGGGCTGAGGTCGTAGGGATCGATGGAGGCGCAGTCGACCCCGTCCACGTACTGCATGGCGATCCACAGCTGCTCGTCGTCATCGCCGCGGTCGTAGACGGTGATGATGTTGGGATGGTCGAGCTGGGCGATGACGTCGGCCTCGCGTTCGAACCGGAGGCGAGTCTCGTTCTCGCCGAACATCTCCCGGTGCAGCAGTTTGAGCGCGATGAGCCGCGGGAGCCGAGGGTGGCGGGCAGCGTAGACCGAACCCATTCCGCCACGGCCCACTTCGCGCTCGATCACGTAGCCCGCGAAGACTTCGCCGCGTCGCAACATCCCCAAGAAAACCCTTCACACACGCCGAACCGCTGCCAGCCTACCGGTCTGGGCCGACAAGCCGCAGGCATTGCCCGATCGGCCGGACGCCGATCGGGCAGAACCCGACAAGTCGGGCAGCGGGCAACCCGGACGGACAGCGCCGGGTCCGTGCCGGTGGACAGGGACGGCCCCCGCCGGTGGATACCGGCGGGGGCCGAATTCGCTTGCGGGACCGCCTCGATCAGGCTGTCGACACAGCCTGGATCAGGCCGTCGACACAGCCTGGATCAGGCCGTCGACACAGCCTGGATCAGGCCGCCTTCATGACCTTCGCGCTCAGGCGATGGGCCCGCGGGCCGCCTCGTAGGCCGCGCCGACCCGGTAGAGCCGGTCGTCGGCCAGCGCCGGAGCCATGATCTGCAGACCGACCGGCATGCCGTCGTCCGCGCTCAGCCCGGACGGCACCGACATGGCGCAGTGCCCGGCCAGGTTGGTGGGCAGCGTGCACAGGTCCGAGAGGTACATGGCCAGCGGGTCGTTGACCTTCTCGCCCAGCTTCCACGGGGTGAACGGGCTGGTCGGCGAGACCAGCACGTCGACGGTCCGGTAGGCCTTGTCGAAGTCCTGCGCGATCAGGTTGCGGACCTTGTTGGCCTGACCGTAGTAGGCGTCGTAGTACCCGGCCGACAGCGCGTAGGTGCCGATCATGATGCGGCGCTTGACCTCCGGGCCCAGCCCGGCCTCACGGGTCATGGACATGACCTGCTCGGCCGAGCGCGAGCCGTCGTCGCCGACGCGCAGGCCGTACCGCATGGCGTCGAAGCGCGCCAGGTTCGACGACACCTCCGACGGCAGGATCAGGTAGTAGGCGGGCAGCGCGAATTCGAAGTGCGGGCAGGACACCTCGATCACCTCGGCGCCCAGTTCCTTCAGCTGCGCGACCGCGGCGTCGAAGGAGGCGATGACGCCCGGCTGGTAGCTGTCGGAGTGAAGTTCCTTCACCACACCGACTTTCAGGCCCGTCAGGTCTCCCTTGGCGCCCGCGCGGGCAGCGGCGACCACCGGCGGCACCGGCACATTGCGGGAGGTGGAGTCCTTCGGGTCGTAGCCCGCGATCACCTCGTGCAGCAGCGCGGTGTCCAGCACGGTGCGGCCACACGGGCCACCCTGGTCCAGCGAGGACGCGCAAGCGACCAGGCCGAAACGGGACACGGTGCCATAGGTCGGCTTGGTGCCGACGGTCGCGGTGACCGCGGCCGGCTGGCGGATGGAACCGCCGGTGTCGGTGCCGATGGCCAGCGGCGCCTGATACGAGGCGAGCGCCGCGGCGGAGCCGCCCCCCGAACCGCCCGGAATCCGGTCGGTGTCCCAGGGATTGCGGGTCGGGCCGTACGCCGAGTTCTCGGTGGACGAACCCATGGCGAACTCGTCCATGTTCGTCTTGCCGAGGATCGGGATGCCCGCCTCGCGCAGCTTGGTGGTGAGCGTCGCGTCGTACGGCGACACCCAGCCCTCCAGGATCTTCGACCCGCAGGTGGTCGGCATGTCCGTGGTGGTGAAAACGTCCTTGAGCGCCAAGGGAACACCGGCCAGCGCCGAGACCACCTTGCCGCCGGCGACCTGACGGTCCACCTCGGCGGCGGTCAGCAGCGCCTGCTCGCCGGCCACGTGCAGGAAGGCGTTGATCTCCCCGTCGACCTCGGCGATGCGCTGGATGTGGGCCTCGGTGACCTCGACCGAGGAGACCTCGCGCGTGTGGATCTTGTCCGCGAGTTCGGCCGCGGACAGCTTGGTCAGGTCTGTCATTCGCCCTCTCCCAGAATCTGCGGAACCATGAACCGCTGCTCGTCGACGGCCGGCGCCATGGCGAGCGCCTGTTCCGGAGTCAGGCAGGGCTGCTCCGCGTCCGGGCGCGTCACATTGGTCTCCGGATTCGGGGATGCGGTGGCGGGCACGTCCGCGGCGGCGACCTGCGAGATCTGTGCAACGTGGGTCAGGATGGAATCCAGCTGACCGGCGTACAGATCGAGTTCGTCGTCCGTCAAAGCGAGCCGGGACAGCCGGGCGAGGTGAGCGACCTCGTCCCTGGAGATGGCGGGCACCGCGGGACCCCTTTCGGCATGGTTCGAGCTTGGTGATTGGCCATTCGACAGCCTAGTAGGTCGCCCCGAGCCAGCGGTCGCAGGTGTGCGCCAGACCTGGCACCATCAATGTGTAACCGATGGGTAAGTGGCCCGCGTCACAGGGAATGGTTCGATTCGATAACCAGCTCTCGAGGGTGTAAGTATTGCGGGACTCGGGTACCCGTCCGAAAGTTTCGGTCGCACAGTAAAGAAAGGAAGGCACGTGTCTTATCTGCTTCGCGTGCAACTTCCGGATCGCCCAGGGAGTCTCGGGTCGCTGGCATTGGCGCTGGGTTCCGTCGGCGCGGACATCCTCTCGCTGGATGTCGTCGAACGCGGCGACGGCTTCGCGATCGACGACATCGTGGTGGAGGTGCCCTCGGGCGCATTGCCCGACACCCTCATCACCGCGGCCGAATCCCTGCACGATGTGCAGGTCGATTCGCTGCGCCCGTACTCCGGGATGTTGGACACCCACCGCGAACTCGAGCTCATCGATCAGGTCGCCAATGCGCGCGACGATCGTTTGCAGGTGCTGGTCGACGGCGTGCCGCGGGTGCTGCGGGTGGGCTGGTCGACCGTGATCGACATGGGCCCGCAGGGCGCGTACCGCGTGGTTGGCTCGCAGAGCGCCCCGTCGACCCAGGCGGCGTCGGCGCCGTGGATGCCGCTGGAGAAGCCGACGGTCCTCGACGGCGAGGCCGACTGGCTGCCGCAGCTGTGGAAGGACATGGACACCAAGCTGGCCGCGGCGCCGCTCGGCAATACCGGCAAGGTGCTGCTGCTGGGACGTCCGGGTGGTCCGGATTTCCGGCCGTCGGAGGTCGCGCGGCTCGGCTACCTGGCCGGCATCGTCGCCACCGTGCTCGGCTGAGCCGCACCACCTTTCTCGCACCGCGTTTCACGCCCCCTCCGGAGATCCGGTGGGGGCGTTCTCGTCTGCCCGGCCGCTGTTCACCGTGCCGTATCTACGTACGAACTTAGTAGATTCACAGGATTTACCTACTATTCATCTACGTAGATGATCTACGGTCTTACTTAGTAGATAAGTCACCGACGTGACCAGAACCGGCAAGCAGATCAGCAATGACGCCATGCAGAGAGGCAGGACGCCATGCCGCAAGCCCATCGATCACGCCCGACCCTCCGACGCGCAACCCTCGTCCTGACCCCCGTGGCCGGACTGGCCGCAGCCCTGCTCGCAGCCGGGCCCGCCACCGCCGAATCCCAGTCCCGCGGAACCATTTCGCCCGGCGCCTCCGATTCGGCCGGACCCCGATCCGGCGGCGGCCGGGGCACCATCACCCACGGCGACGACCCAACCGGCATCCACGCGAGCGACCCCTTCGGCCACCGCCACTCGGACATGAATCCCGTTCTGCAGAACCAGCATCCGCGCTCCCCGGGCAAAGTCCCCGCCCCTTCGCCGCAGCCGTTCGACACCGGGGCGGGCAACTCGTCCGTCTGGACGCCGTCGTGGAACGCCGACGGCTCCGGCTACACCGTCTGCCCCCCGCTAGCCAACTACTGCTGACCCCGCACCGAGCCACGGGAGCCCCCATGCCGAAACCCGCGACACCCCCGCCGACAACCACCAGCACCCGTCGCCTCGGGCGCGTGGCCGCCGCGCCCCTGGCAGCGGCGGCGCTGGCGGTCGCCGGTCTTCCGCTAGCCGCGGCCGCCGAGGCCGAACCGAGCGAGCGCAAGTCGCGCGCCGGCGCCGGATGTCTCTGGGCGGGAACGACCCACCCGCAGGACAGCACCGTGGTCGCGGGCGGCACCACCTTCCGCTGCGGAACCCAGTCGGGCGCGCCGTACTGGTTCGCCGGGGCCGCCACCGATCGGCCGAGCACGGTTCCGGCCCCGGGCGCGACCGCCAGCCCGGTCGGCCAATTCAGCGCCGGCGCAAGACAACCCGGCACCAGCTACACCGACTACTGCGTCGGCAACCAGCTCATCCCGGGCACCGACGATGTGTACCAGGTGGTCCGCCTCCCCGGCGACGTCATGCTCTGGAAGGCCGCACACCCGATCTCGCAGTGGGACTTCGACAGCGCCCGCCCCGCCCCGACCTGGCGCACCGCGTCGCTCTGCATCGACGGCGTCCTGACCTGAGCGGGTGCAGCCCGCAATCCCGGCGCGTTCGCGGACGAAATCCACCGCCCGAGATCGCGGCCCGAACATGCCGGGATGACAGACACTTCCGTCGCCGCTTCCCCGGGGCATCGCCCGCGCACCCGTCGCGGGCCCGCGAGGTTGGCCGGTTCGACCGCGTGACGGTCGAGCCGGTCCGCCGCGGCCGGTCGGTGAGTCCGCCGCCGCCCTTTGCCCAATCGACGATGCCGGGCGTCCGGCCCGGCCAGGTCAGCGTGCCGCAGCGATCTCCAGGCGCATCACCGTGAGCTGCAGGCCCGAGTCGGTGCGCCAATCTCGTTCCGGGGCATGGGCGAAGCCGAGCCGGTCGTACATGCGCCTGGCGTCCTGCATGGTCGGCATGGTGGTGAGCACCACCGCGTCGAAACCTTCGGTGCGGGCGGTATCGATCACCCGCCCCATGAGGGCGGTCCCGATTCCCAGCCCGCGGGCCCCCTTGGACACCGCGAGCATCCGGAACTCCAACTCCCCCGGCCGCGCGATATCCGCGAACGGCGTGCCGGGCCGGGCCATGGTCAGCGAGCCCAGGAGCTCGCCGTCGCGGACCGCCACCACAATCTCGGCCGCCGCCGCCCGGGTGGCCGTATCCGCCAGCTCCTCGACATAGGGGCTGCGCGGATTCACGTGCCCCTCACCGACATACACCTCGACGGTCAGCTCACCGATGGCCGGGTAATCCCCGGGCTCGGCCACCCGAATCTCCACGCGGCCGTCCCGTGACCGCTCACTGCGCACATTCATCACCACAACTCCATCCTCAATACCGCCCCGCCGCACGCGATTGCCTTTACCGATCGCCCCGCCCGGGCGATCGTGTCGGCGAGCTCCCCGGCATAGAGGCCCGGCGGATTCGCGCACCCCTCACCGGCATACACCACGACGATCAAGTCGCCGATGGCCGGGTAGTCCGCCCGAAATCTCTACGACCCCGAGCGCATTGCCGATCGCCCCCGCACCGGGCGCGTACGCGGTTGCACGAGGCGCCGCGCCGGTGCGAATCGATCTCTAGGACACCGCCTCCGGGCTCTCGGACTCCGGTTCCGGGACTTCCGACACCGCCTCCGGGCCGCCCTCGAGCAGTTTCACGAAACCTGCCTCGTCGAGGATGGGGACACCCAGTTCCTCGGCCTTGGCGGCCTTCGAGCCGGGTGCGTCGCCGATCACCACGAAAGCGGTCTTCTTGGAGACGGATCCGGCCGCCTTGCCGCCGCGGACGAGGATGGCCTCCTTCGCGCCGTCGCGGGTGAAGCTCTCCAGCGAGCCGGTCACCACGATGGACAGGCCCTCCAGGTTGCGCTCGATGGACTCGTCGCGCTCGTCCTCCATCCGGACGCCGGCGGCGGTCCACTTGTCGACGATCTCGAGATGCCAGGGCACCGTGAACCATTCGGTGACCGCGGCGGCAATGGTGGGGCCGACGCCGTCGGTGGCGGCCAGTTCCTCGGCCGAGGCCTCCCGGATGCGGTCCATGCTGCCGAATGCGGTGGCCAGGGCCCGGGCCGCGGTGGGACCGGCATGGCGGATGGAGAGCGCGACCAGCACGCGCCACAGCGGGCGGTCCTTGGCGGACTCCAGGTTCTCCAGCAGGCGTTTGCCATTGGCCGACAGGGTGCCGCTCTTATTGGTGAACAGCGTGGTGGTGAGCAGCCTGTCCTCGTCGAGGGAGAACAGGTCGCCCTCGTCGGCGATTGCGCCCGACTTCAGCAGGTCGATGGCGGCCTCGTAGCCCAGCGCCTCGATATCGAACGCGCCGCGCCCGGCCACGTGGAATACCCGCTCCCGCAGCTGCGCCGGACAGTACTGCTGGTTGGGGCACCGGATATCGGCGTCGCCCTCCTTGGCCGGGGCCAGCTCGGTGCCACACTCGGGGCAGTGCGTCGGCATCACGAATTCCCGCTCGCTGCCGTCGCGGGCATCCACCACCGGGCCCAGCACCTCGGGAATCACGTCCCCGGCCTTGCGGATGGTGACGGTGTCGCCGATGAGCACGCCCTTGCGCTGCACCTCGGAGGCATTGTGCAGGGTGGCCATGGCGACGGTGGAGCCCGCCACGGTGACCGGCTGCATGACCGCGAACGGCGTAACCCGGCCGGTGCGACCGACATTCACCTGAATGTCGAGCAGCTTGGTGGTGGCCTCCTCCGGCGGGTACTTGTAGGCGATGGCCCAGCGCGGCGCGCGCGAGGTGGAGCCCAGGCGGCGCTGCAGGCTGAACTCGTCGACCTTGATGACCTGGCCGTCGATCTCGTGCTCGATATCGTGGCGGTGCTCGCCCCAGTAGTTGATGCGGTCGACCACCGCGTCCGCGCCCTGCACCCGGATCGTGTGCGCCGACACCGGCAGACCCCAGGAGGCCAGCGCGCGGTAGGCCTCGAACTGTGATTCCGGCGCGAAGCCCGCCAGCCGGCCGAAGCCGTGGCAGATCATGCGCAGCCGCCGCCGCGCCGTCACCGCTGGATCCTTCTGCCGCAGCGACCCGGCGGCGGTATTGCGCGGATTCGCGTACGGCGCTTTGCCTTCCGCGACGATGGCGGCGTTGAGCGACTCGAAGTCGGCCAGCGTCATGAACGCCTCGCCTCGCACCTCCAGGAGCTTCGGCACCGGGAACTCGTCGCTGTGGATGAGCTCGTGCGGAATGTCCTCGATGGTGCGGGCATTGAGGGTGACGTCCTCACCGGTGCGGCCGTCGCCGCGGGTGGCGCCGCGCACCAGCTTGCCGTCCTCGTAGACGAGGTTGAGGGCGACGCCGTCGATCTTCACCTCGCACACGTAGTGCAGATCGGTGCCGGCATCGGCCTCCACCTTGGCGATCCACTGCCGCATCTCGTCCTCGTTGAAGACGTTGTCCAGCGAGTACATCCGCTCCAGGTGATCCACGGGCTGGAATTCGGTGGTGAAGCCGCCGCCGACCAGCTGGGTGGGCGAATCCGGGGTGCGCAGATCCGGATGCGCCTCCTCGAGCGCCACCAGGCGGTTGAACAGCTCGTCGAACTCGCCGTCGGAAATGATCGGCGCGTCCCGCACGTAGTAGCGGAACTGGTGGCCGCGAACCTCCTCCGCCAGCCGCTGCCACTCGACGCGCTCGTCCCCGCTCGCCGCGGTGATCTCCATGCCCGATTCGCTCACACCAGGCACTCTATCCCGCCCCGCCGACAGGTTCGATCACCATTCCCGCACGTCGCACGCCTGATGCGAGGTTTTTCCGGACTCGGGAACACGCCCGCAACCGGCCGGGTTCCACTCGGTATGGACCTCGCCAAGGCAGTCGATTTCGCGCGCTCCCACCGCAAGTCGGTGCTCACCACGATTCGCCGCGACACCCGTCCGCAGCTCTCCAATGTGCTGCACTGGGCCGGCGAGGACGGCATCATCCGGATCTCCATCACCGCCGACCGTGCCAAGTACCACAATCTGGTCCGGGACCCGTGGGCCGCGCTGCACATGAGCAGCGACGACTTCTGGTCGTACGCGGTCATCGAAGGCGAGGCCGAGGTCTCCCCCGTCGCCGCCGATCCCGGCGACGCCACGGTCGACGAATTGGTCGCCTACTATCGCGCCCTCAGCGGCGAGCACCCCGACTGGGACGACTACCGCCGCGCCATGGTCGCCGACCGCCGCGCCGTCGTCCGTCTCGCTCCCGCCCGCGCCTACGGTCTGCTCCGCTGAGGTTCGCGCCCTGCTCCGCTGCGGTTCGTGCACACCGGCATTCGGCCGCGGCGCGGTCCGTGCCGGTCGCCCCGGTTTCGAACCCGGATATCGCGAAAGTTGCCCTCCGGGTGCCGCCCTCGCGGAATGCCCGAATAAGGTGAGTCGCATTTCCGACCCGCGACCGGCAGGATGTCCAGGGTGTTGCGTAGTTTTCAGGTGTCGAATCATCGGTCCCTCGCCGAACCGCAGGAACTGCGGCTGACCCGGGGTAGCGGGCCGGTCGCCACACCGGTCACCGCCGTCTACGGGACGGCCGCTACCGGCAAGACGGGCCTCATCGACGCGCTCGATCGCATGCGCGACGCCGTACTGAATTCGGTCACCGGGTGGGATCCCTACTCCGGTCCGGTTCGGACGCCGCACCTCGGATTCTCCGATCGCCCTTCGGAATTCGTGGCGAACTTCGTCGCCGAGGGGTGCCCGTACACCTACGGGTTCCGGCTCGACAATGCCGACGTGGCCGCGGAATGGCTGCACTCGCATCCGCACAATCGCAAACGCGTGGTGTTCGAGCGCGCCGGCGACGACATCCGCATCGGGCCCATGTTCGAGGCCGCGCGCTACGGGCTGGGTGCCGTGGTGCCGCTGGTGCGCCCGAATGCCTTGCTGCTCAGCCTGTCCGGGCAGCTGTACGCCGAGCCGCTGGTCCCGGCCTACCGCTGGTTCCAGTCGCTGCTGGAAGTACAGTGCGGGCAGCCGGATCCGCAGGAGGTCGCGCACCGGGTGGGCTCGCACATCTCGCGCTCGACCGACCATGCGGTGCGGCTGCTGACCCTGCTGCGCTCCGCCGACCTCGGCATCACCGATCTACTGCTGCCGTCCGACGACCCCATGTACGCCGACTACCTGCGTGACCTGGACACCGATATCGCCTCCACCACAAAGGAAATCGAGTCCTGCACGGTCTCGGCGAACTACGCCGAGGAGATGTTCCTCGAGCACGGCATCACCGTCACCCTGTTGCAGCGCGAACTGGCCAACCTCTATGCCGCCCGGGACGCGCTGTACTCCCGCATGGTGGCCCGCCGCGGCGTCGGCCTGGGCCTCACCCACGAGGGCATCGAAACCGCTTTCGACATCACCGACGAGTCCAGCGCCACCCTGGCCATGCTGCGCCTGCTGCCGCCCATGCTCGACGCTCTCGACACCGGCGGCGTGCTGGCGGTGGACGATATCGACGCCGCCCTCACCCCCGAGACGGCCGACAGCCTCATCCAGCTGTTCCAGAATCCCGAAACCAATACCCAGGGCGCGCAATTGGTCTTCACCACCGCCAACCGCACCCTGATCGACCGCGGCAACGGCCGCTCCCAGTCCAAGCGCACCACGGTCTGGCAGCTGCGCCGCCACAACGGCATCTCCGAACTCACCGCCCACTAGCCGCACCGGTCGTCACCCGGCCCCGGCCGGGCATGAACTCCACGCCGCCTAGCATGGAGTTCATGCTCCTGCAGCTCATGTTCGTCCTGCTGATCGGCGGCGCACTGGCCGCGGCCCTGGTGTACTACCGCCGCGGCAACGGCGGCGGCTCACGAGCCTTCCCCGGCGACCCGCTCGCCGCCTCCTGGAACGCCTCCCCCGCCGGCCTCGAATCCGGCACCCTCCACGTCACCGGCGTCAGCCCCCGCCCCGACGACCTCGGCGAGCAGTACGCCACCATCTCCGGCAGCATCTCCGGCCCCACCGTGTTCGCCCACGAGGTCTACGGCCGCTTCGCCTGGGACGTCGGCAACTGGCCCTCCATCGGCGACCAGATCCCCGTCACCTACCCCTCCGGCAAGCCCGACAAATGGCAACTCGACCACCCCGGCGCCCGCCCCTACTTCGGCTCCAAACGCCCGAAGAACCAGGGCTGAACGCACCTCGGTTCCCGTTCCACGCCGCACGCCGGGGATAGGCCGGACTACCTCGTATCTCGAATGAAATCCGGCCTCGCAACCAAGTTCGATTTGGCCGGCAGGGCTCAACGGCGGATGGCGGCGATGGTGCCGATGCGGGGGTCGAGGGGGGTGGTGGGGCGGGGTAGGTGGGCGGTCATGTCGTTCCAGGTGCGGAGTTCGGTGGTCCAGCCGATGGTGTTGAGCCAGTGTTCGATGTCGGGGTCCTGGGTGGGGGTGGGTCGGGGCGGTGGTGGGGCGTCGTCGCCGGAGACGAGGCGGCGTAGGTCGCGGTACCGAGGGGCTTCGCGGTCGATGAGCATGCGGCCTGCGCCGAAACGGCTTCCGGGGGCGGACAGTTCGGTGAGGGTCAGGACTACCTGGCGGTTCCAGTCCCGGTCGAGGTAGCCGAGGGAGCCCTCGTCGACCCAGCAGGTCGGGACGGTTGGGTCGAAGTCGGTGTCGAGCAGGCTTTTTCGCCAGTTCTCGCGGAGGTCGGCGATGACTACGTGGCGGTGGCAGGTGGGGGTGGCGGCGGTGGCCGCCAGGACCGGTTCCTTGAAGGCGAAGAGTTCGGGTAGGTCGATCTCGTAGATGTGCAGGGCGGGTGGGAGGTCGAGGCGGTAGGCGCGGGTGTCCAGACCCGCACCCAGGAGGACGATCTGGCCGCAGCCGGCCTCGATCGCCTCGTGGAATCGTTCGTCGACGAGGCGCACGCCGATGGTGCGGCCGTCGTAGAACTGGTCGGCCAGGGCTTCCATCCGCGCCCAGCGTTCGGGGTCGAAGCCTTTGCGGGCCGCGGCGACGAAGTCCTTCGCCTGCGGGTCGTCGTAGAGACGATCGTCGCGTTCGGATTCCCGCGCCCGGATGATGGCGACCCCGATGGCGGTCACGGCTACGCCGTCAACCGGCACTGTCGCTGCTGTCTCGGTCATGTCCTGCTCCCCACTGCGCAAAGTAACTTGCCGACCGGCTAGGTATCTGCCGGTGACGGAGACGCTAGGCTTTCCCTTGCCGGTCGTCAAGCAAAAGGGGCCGGTCGTCAAGAGAACAAGCGTGGGGGGTACCGAGGGAAGGACTCGATGGACGGGCGTCGCAGTGATACGCGGGAGCGGATTCGGTCCGTCGCCATGGAGCTGTTCTCCGAGCGCGGCTATGAGAAGACCTCGCTGCGCGAGATCGCCGAGCGCCTGGGCGTCACGAAAGCCGCTCTCTACTACCACTTCCGGACCAAGGAAGACATTGTCGCCAGCCTGTCGGAGGATCTGCGCGGCGGCGTCGACGAGATCGTGCAGTGGGCCGAGGCCACGCCGCCGGGGCCGGATCGGGCCCGCGAGATCGTGATTCGCTACGGCGCGCTGCTGCACAGCCTCGGCAAGGACATGATCCGGTTCTGGCACGAGAACCAGCCCGCCTTCCGGGACCTCGGCTTCGGCACCAGCCTGCGCTACCAGTTCCGGGTGCTGGCCGACCTCATGACCGCGCCGAGCACGCAGCCGCTGGCCACCTTTCACGCCCGGCAGGCACTGCTGGCCATCAGCTGGAGCCTGTCCATGATGGGCGATCTGGAGCTCTCCGACGAGGAGAGCAACCAGGCGGCGGTGGCGATCGCGCTGGACATCCTGACCCGGATGTGAGCCGCGCCCGCCGGAACACCCTGCGGCACAGCGTCACGCTGTCACCCGGCCTTCACTCGAAGGTGAGCGACTCCGGCTCCTCGGCGTAGGCGCGCGCGGTCTCGGCGGCCAGGCTCAGCGCGCGGCGCGCCCAGGACAGCGGGGCACCGGCCAGGCCGCAGGCCGGGGCGACCAGAATCTGCTCGGCCAGCAGGCGCCGCGGGAAACCGAGCCGATCCATCAGGCGCACACCGGGTTCCGCGATATCGCGCCAGGTGACAGGTGCGGCCGGGGCGGTGGTGGGCACCAGCCCGAGTACCAGATGCTTTCCGCTGTCCAGCAATTCGCCGATCCGGTCGAGGTCGGGGGTGCCGATGGCGGCCATGTCGAAGCCGACCGCGGCGGCCCCGCTCTTGCGCAGGAACCCCAGGGCGGGCCGGTCGGCGCAGGTGTGCACCAGCACCGGCACGGACTGGCTGCCGGCGACGATGTCCAGGATGTGCAGCGCCTCGGGTTCGGGCATGGCGCGCACCGTGTTCAGGACGCTCACGCCCTTCAGTGTGCCGTTCAGCACGGCCGTCAGGTCCGGCTCGTCGATCTGGAGCACGACCTGCGCGCCCAGCCGCTTGCCCACCTCCGCCACATGATTCGCGATGCCCTCGGCCAGCGACTCCGAAAGATCGCGCAGCGCACCGGAATCGGTCAGCACACGATGCCCACCCGGCAGCTCCACCTCCGCGGCCACCGACAGCGGCCCGGCCACCTGCACCTTCACCGGATGGCCGGAGCCCGCGAAACCGCCGGTCTCCCAGGCCTCTTCGAGCGCGTCCAGATCGGTGCGCAGCAGATCGTGGGCCCGCCGCGCGACCGCGCCCGGCCGCGCCGCCAGCCGATATCCGCGCGTGGTGCTGTCGAACTGCATGTCCACCAGCAGACCCGATACCCGTCCGACCATGTCCGCGCCCACGCCGCGGCCGGGCAGTTCGACGAGATGCGGCAGCTGTCCCAGCTCCCCCACCACGGTCGCCGCCGCCTCCCGCGGATCGGTCCCGGGCCAGGAGCCCACGCCGGTCGCGATGCCGCCGCGCAGTACCGCCGTGTTCGTGTCGTCAGTCATCCCAGCCATCCCGTATCACCCGGCCGTCCGTTCCGAAAACCCCTCGTACCAACCGAACTCGTGACCTCGACGTCGACCCGGCCACCCGGCGTCCGCTCGCCCCGTTTCAGAGGCGTCGACGAACTCCCGCCCGGACCGAACCGGATCGCGTGCGAGCCGTCGCGCACTGCGCGGCGAAGCGGGCTGCCGAGCCGCGCGAGGTCACTCGTCGGCATCGCCGCGTTCGGTGCGGCTGCTCGAATTCGTGTACCAATCCCAGCAGGTCACGTTGACGAACCAGTCCCAGGTTTTGCCCGCCCGCTCGGCCACGTCGCCGGGCCCGGTCGCGGGGCGGCCGCGCTCGGCATACGGTGTGACCTTGACGACCACGCCGGCCCGTGCCCGACCGCGGCCGGCGCCGTGCGCCGCGTCCGTTTTCCCGTCCGGGTCGGGTTGCGGCTCGCCGGGCCGGAATTCGCCGGTGTCGGTGCGGGCGATCTGCTCCGGCGCGGCGCTGCCCGCGGCGTTCCGGCCGAGCCTGGCCCGCCCCGGCGCGCGGCGCGGGCGCAGGCGCAGTGGCTGCGGCATTCCGGTGCGCCAGACGACCCGGGAGGTCGATCGAATCTGCGCCGCTACATATGATTTCGCGCGTCCGCGCGTGTGGCGGTCGCTCACCGGGCGCTATCCGAGACCAGTTCGCTTGCGTACGAATGAGGTTCGCGTTCGGTGCCGGAGATGGTGCCGCTGCCCAGCACCTCGTCCCCCGCCGGGTCGGGGCGGTAGAGGACCACGGCCTGGCCGCGGGCCACACCGGTGAGCGGTGCGCGCAGCCGCACCACCAGACCGCCGTCAACGGCCTCGGCGACGGCCGGGGCGATGCCGCCGTGGGCACGCACCTGGGCCACGCATTCCACGGGGCCGGAAGGACTTTCACCCGAGGTCCAGATGGCGCGGTCGGCGCGCACCGTCCATACCTCGAGGTCCTTGGCCGAGCCCACGTGCACGGTGCCGGTGTCCGGGTCGATGCCGGTCACATAGCGCGGCTTGCCGTCGGCGGCCGGGCCGGGCAGGCCCAGGCCCTTGCGCTGGCCGATGGTGAAGCCGTGCACGCCCTCATGGTCGGCGAGCTTGGTGCCGTCGGCGTCGAGCACCGCGCCGGGGCGGATGCCGATCTTGGCGCCCAGGAAGGCCTGGGTATCGCCGGAGGGGATGAAGCAGATGTCGTGGCTGTCGGGCTTGCCGGCCACCGCCAGCCCGCGCTCGGCGGCCTCGGCGCGGATCTGCGGCTTCGGGGTGTCGCCGACCGGGAACATGGCGCGCGAAAGCTGTTCGGCGGTAAGGACGGCCAGCACGTAGGACTGGTCCTTGTCCTCGTCCACGGCCCGGCGCAGCACGCCGTCCGCGAGCCGCGCGTAGTGCCCGGTGACGACGGCGTCGAAGCCCAGGGCCACCGCGCGGTCGGCCAGCGCCGAGAACTTGATCTTCTCGTTGCAGCGCAGGCACGGGTTGGGGGTCTCACCGGCGGCGTACGCGGCGACGAAGTCGTCGATCACGTCCTCCTTGAACCGGTCGGCGAAATCCCAGACGTAGAACGGGATTCCGAGCACGTCGGCCGCCCGCCGGGCGTCACCGGCGTCCTCCTTGGAGCAGCAGCCGCGCGATCCGGTGCGCAGCGTGCCCGGGTTCGCCGACAGCGCCAGGTGCACGCCGACCACCTCGTGTCCGGCGTCCACCGCGCGGGCGGCCGCCACGGCGGAATCCACGCCACCACTCATCGCGGCAAGTACTCGCATCTAGAAGCCTCCCTTCGCTCCGGCCAGTCCGGCCGCCTTCGCCCGTTCCACCACCTGCGGCAGCACTGCCAGCAGGGCATCGATATCGGCGTCGGTCGAATTGTGTCCCAATGAGAATCGCAGGGATCCGCGCGCCAGCGCCGGTTCCACGCCCATGGCCAGCAGCACATGGGAGGGTCCGGCCACACCGGCATTGCACGCGGATCCGGTCGAGCATTCGATCCCGGCGGCGTCCAGCAGCATGAGCAGCGAGTCGCCCTCGCAGCCGGGGAACGTGAAGTGGGCGTTGCCCGGCATGCGCTGCGCGCCGGTCGCCCCGTTGAGCACCGCGTTCGGCACGACGGCGCGCACGCCCTCGATGAGCCGGTCCCGCAGCCGCTCCAGGTCCATCGCGCGCACGGCCAGGCCGGCCACGGTCTCGCGAATCGCGGCGGCCAGGCCGGCCGCCGCGGGTACGTCCGAGGTGCCCGAGCGCAGATCCCGCTCGTGCCCGCCGCCGTGCAGCAGCGGCACCGCGGGCACCTGCCGCCCCAGCAGCAGCACGCCCGCGCCGTGCGGCCCGCCGACCTTGTGCCCGGCGAAGCTGGCCGCGGCCAGCCCGCTGGCGGCGAAGTCGATGGGCAGCTGCGCCGCGGCCTGCACCGCGTCGCTGTGCATGGGCACGTCGAATTCCTGTGCCACCGCGGCCAATTCCTGGATCGGCTGGATGGTGCCGACCTCGTTGTTGGCCCACATGACGCTCACCAGTGCCGTCTCGGCGGCGTACTCGGCCAGCGCGTCGCGCAGCGTGCGCGGCGAGACGATGCCCTGGGCATCGCACTCCAGCCACGTGATGCGCGCGCCCTCGTGCTGCTCGAGCCACTCCACGGTGTCCAGCACCGCGTGATGCTCCACCGCGCTCACCAGGATCCGGTTCCGCCGCGGATCGGCGTCACGCCGCGCCCAGTAGATGCCCTTGACGGCGAGATTGTCGCTCTCGGTCCCGCCCGAGGT
The DNA here is from genome assembly GCF_053603795.1 of Nocardia sp. NPDC004123. Taxonomy (NCBI): domain Bacteria; kingdom Bacillati; phylum Actinomycetota; class Actinomycetes; order Mycobacteriales; family Nocardiaceae; genus Nocardia; species Nocardia sp. NPDC004123. The sequence continues at coordinate 140,272 of NZ_JBSGGG010000021.1, read as the reverse complement.
GAAGATCACCTCCGACGGCCGCGCCCCCAGCCCCGCCGCGATCGACTCCCGCGCCTCCTCCAGCACCCGCCGGGCGGCCCGCCCGGACCCGTGCAAGGACGACGCGTTCCCCGTCATCCCCAGCGCAGCGCACATCGCCTCGACAGCGACCGGGAACATGGGTGTCGTGGCCGCGTGATCGAGGTAGACCGTCTGGGCACCGACCGGACCCGGGAAAGCCGACTTCATGACCGTCCAAGGATAGCCGCCACCGTCGAGACGATATTCCCGCCATGCCCGCAGCAGCTCCCGCCCCCATCGTCGCGACCACCGCGCCCGCACGCTCCGCCTCCGCTCCCGACGCCGGCCTCCCGCCGCCGACCACCCTGCTCGAGTCCTCCATCAAGGCCACGAATCGGCGACGGGCCGGGTTCGCCCGCGTCCCGCCCGGTCCGTTGATTCACCCGTGCGGCCGGGTGCGGAACGGCCCGCCGGATCGGACCGGCGGGCCGTTGTGGTCGTGTGATCCGAATCGGATCAGCCCAGGTTCGGCAGTTCGCGCACGCCGTGGGCCTTGGCGGCGTCCAGCTTCTGCGGGTTCTCGTCCAGCAGCTTCAGGATGGTCGGGGCGATCTGGGTGGTCTGCACGGCGTCGGTCACGACCGTCTTCTTGGCGCCCGGGCCGGAGACGATCAGCGGGACATTGCGGTCGGCCGGGTTCGCGCCGCCGTGTTCGGCGATCTTGCCCTTGCCACCGGTGTAGACGGTGCCGACCTGTGCGACGCCGACCAGGTCGGGGTGGCGGGGGTCGTTCTCCGGGGCACCCAGGTACGAGGCGGCGTCGGCGCCGGCGTGCACCTCGGTCAGGCCGGACTTGGTGTACGCCTTCGGGTTTCCGCTGATGTCGTTGCCGGTGCCGTTGTTGGCCAGCAGCCACTGCTTCGCGAAATCGGCGGCCGCCTGCGAACGGTCGTTCAGCCACAGCAGCATGGCGTCGTCGTTCACGCTGAAGGCGACCAGGTCCTTGGTGGCCTCGGGGTGCTTGGCCTTCCAGGCGGCGTTGAGGGCGGTCATGATCGGGCCGTCGTCGATGCGGGTCAGGTCGCTCGGCTTGGTGGGCGACTGGCCGTGCTTGGCGGAGACGATGACTGTGGTGTTCTTGTCCTCGCCCTTGGTCTTCAGCTCGCCGAGCAGCTTGCCCAGCTGGCCGTCGACGTAGTCGAGCGCACCGGACAGCAGCGCGCCGGGGGTCACGCCGTCGGCCTGGTAGCCACCGGTCATGCCGTCGGAGGTCGGCAGCTTCTGCGCGACGGAGACGGTCTGGAAGTTCATGCCGAAGACGGCCGGCTCACCGACCTGCTTGGTGTGGCCGTGGTCGTAGCCGTCGATCTCGTTGAGGACGGCCTGCACCTTGTAGCCGTCGTACTGCTGGGTGGACTTGTCGTCCTTGGTCCAGTCCTGGCCCGCGATCGGGGAGTTGGAGTTGATCTCGGGGGTGAAGAGGTCGTCGATGGCGTTGCCGGCCTTGCCCTCGAGGATCGAGTAGGCGGGGTGCTTGTCCGACCAGGCGGTCAGCTTGCCCGCGGCGTGCAGGACGTCGAAGACCGAGTTCACCTGGAGGTACTGGCTCGGGTAGACCGGCTTGCAGGTGGCCGGGTCGACCGGCATGGCCGCCGGGTTCAGCAGGGAAGCCGGGTTGCCAGTCATGCCCAGGATGCTGCCCGGCAGGCCCGCCAGGCCCTGGCCGGCATCGATCGAGTTCTGGTTCTTGTCCATCGCCTCGGTCATCGCGACCTCGGCGCCCTTCGGGGTGTGGGCGCAGTCGGTGGTGCCGGCGGGCAGCAGGTCGTGATTGAAGGTGTCGTCGTAGTAGACGCCCGACTGTCCCGCGGTGGCGCCGGTGAACTGCGCGACCATGCCCGGGAAGGAGTCCGACGGGTTGGTGGTCTGCGCGTTGGTGTACTCGGCGCCGTTGTTCGCCAGCGAGGCCAGCGCGGAGTTCGGGTGCTGCTTGACGTACCACGCCAGGTCCGCCTGGTGCATTCCGTCGATCGAGATCAGCAGCACGTGGTCGGCGTCCTTGCCCTGACCGGTCTTGCCGCCGGGGGCGGCATGGGCGATACCGGCGCCGGTACAGACCAGCGCCACCGCACCGGCGGCAGCGGCGACCCGAATGCTCTTGCGGGACATGAATTCCTCCTGATCACGCGACACCGAACTCTGGTGTCACGGCGTTATTGCGGATGAAGTGATCGAAAGACAGCGGTCAGGCGTCGTAACCGGTTGCGGCAGTGCGTACTTGGCCGACATAGACCGAGGAGTGGTTGTAGGCGAGGATGGCCTGCCGCCAGCCCGCGGCGGTGGCCAGATCGCCGCCGGCGGCACACAGGTAGCGGCCCGCGGCCAGCGCGGCGTCGTCGATATTGTCCGGGTTGCCCGACAGGTCGCCGGTGGCAACGGGTTTGGCGGCCTCGAGCGCATCGGCGAGGGCGCGATAGTCGGCACCGGCGCGAACGCCCCAGTGCTTCCAGGTGTCCGGGATGAATTGGAACGGGCCCATGGCGCGGGCGTAGACGGTGCGTCCGGCCCGGGCGGTCGAGGCGGGATCGAGGATGACGGCATTGCCGCCCGTGCCGTTGAGAGCCACACCGCGGATCGGCGGCTGCACCAGGCCGTCGGCCGCGATGGTGGCGCCGCCGAAACGGGCGTGATCGCTTTCCACGCGGGCGATCCCCGCCAGCGTGGTCCAGCCGAGGTGGCAGCCGGGCTGCGCCTTCGCCAGCACGACCGTGGCGTATCCGTACGCCTCCAGCGCGCGAAGCGGGATGCCGTCCTTGTCGGCCCGTGGGCGAGCCCACTCGCGGAGCTGGTCGAGCTTGTTGTCCATCGCGTCGAGCCGGATTTTCGGGATCGGGCCGCCGGAGCCCGGAGGAGCGGGTTCCGGCGCCCGGCCCGGCCCCGCGGCACACCCGGCCACGGTGAGCGCGACCGCGGCGATGAACAGGGGCAACCGAGCCCCGCCCAGGCCCCGGCCACCCGTGCCGGGCACGTACGAATTCGTCATGGTTCCGCGAAATTCACTGGTGCGAACAAGGTTTCGTTCCGTACGCCTAGCCGCACGGGTGAGGGGCGGGCGGGGGTACCGGCGTTTTGGATGCCGGGGGCGTGGCCGGCTTCGAGGTCGCCGGCACCGGGGGCTTCGAGGTCGCGGGCACGGGCGGCTTCGGCGCCGGGGCGGCCGGTGGCACGGGCTGCGGCTTCGCGGTCGGCGGATGCGCGAGGGTCGCGGATGCCAGCGGCTGCATCGGATTCCGCGGCGGCGTTGCGATGCAATGGGGCGAGGTCGGCGGCGGGGCGGTCGTCGTCACCGGGGCGGGCGTCACCGCGGGTGTGGTCGTCACGGGAACCGTGGTCGTCACCGGCGATGTCGTCGTGGGTGCCGTGGTCGTGGCGGCCACCGGAACCGTCGTCGTTGTCGACGGGGGCGTGGTGACCGGAGTTGTGGTGGTGGCCGGAGTTGTGGTGGTGACCGGAATCGTGGTGGTGGACGGGACGGTAGTGGTCGTCGTCGAGGGGTCGGCGGTCACCGTGACCGTCGTTGTGGTGGTGGCAGGGTCCGATGTGGGAGTCACCGACTGCGAAACGGTTTGCCCCGGATCGGAAGACTGATCCGCCTGGAACGAGAGGGTCGCGCTCGCGTCGATGGAGAGGCTGGGCGCGGCGGTCGCGGTCGGCGTGTCCGTGGTCGTGACCGGCGTATCCGTGGTCGTGACGGGGGCGCTGGTGGTGGTATCCGGGGTGGTGGTGTCCTGGGCGGGATCCGTTGTCGCGGACGCGGGTTCGGTGCCCGGATCGGTCGCGGCGATCGGGTCGCCCGTGGCGTCGGGTGTGGAGCCGTCGGTGGGGACCGGAACGTCGCTCGGGGTCAGTGAGCTGTCGGCGAGACCGATCTCCGGCGTGGTCGACCCGGACTGCGCGGCCGTCAGATCGGCGTAGCTCTGCGAATCCGGCGCCTTCGCCGCTTCGGTCGACGCGGCACTGGTCGCCGCCGGATCGGTCCCGTGCGTTTCGGCCGCGGCGACCACGCCGACGACGAGGCTCGCCAGCGCGGCGCCGGCCGCCACCTTCGGCAGATGGCGGCGGACAGGACGCGACGCGATCAGCCGAGCCATCAGCTGCCATTTCCCCGGGGCCTCGGCGAGCTCTCCCGGGGCCTCGGCGAGTTCTCCCGGGGCCTCGGCGAGCTCTCCCGGGGCCTCGATGAATTCGGTCGGCACCGCATCGACGGCATCGGCGTTCGGCTCGATGGCCGGTTCGGGCGTGTCCGATTCGTCCCGATCGGGTTCGTTGCTGTCCAAGGTTGTCCCCACTGTGGATTCTTTCTCCGCGATAAGTCGCCGCACCAGCGCCCGTGCGGAGGATGAACTGGATGGCCACCGGGGCCGAAATTCAAAACTCGTTATGAAACGGCTTTCTGGCGACCAAGACTGTGCAATGCACTCGGACAGCACGCAACTCAGCCCCGCACTGCGCACCACAAACCACCGGTGCCCCGCAACACAGCAGCGACAACGTGGCCGAGATCAGGCAGAAATCTTTGCGCGACAGGGGAATCGAGCACTACCGGCGGGATGGATCAACCAATCGGTACGTCGAAGGACGCAGCAGCACCCGTCGGCTGGGAAAAAGACAGCTACCACCGATCAGGCGCGCCGAGTCGCCCCCCGGCGGTTCCGCTGGAGATCACCAAATTCGTTGTGCCAAAACATGTTTCACACAGAACTCGACACCAGAACGCGAGCTGATCGATTGACCGAGCGACACAAATTGTCACACCTTCCGTCCGAACGCCCACACCCATCGCCCGCACAACCAGGCAACGCGAGATATGAGCTTCGGAGCTCTGTTCACGTTTTTGCCCCATTACCCAAATTTCAATGAACAAACGGTGCATGAAAGGTGTCGGAAAACCGTTGGCATCAGCGAATATTCATGTTGTGAACGCTGTGATCTTTCCGACAGTGCGCCGTTTCGGCCCGTCGGGTAAAAGTTCTTCAGCGAATCCGATTCACACCGCTCGGCCGCGCAAGGCTTCGTAGGACGTTCGATAGAGAGGCTGGCCGTGCAGATCGCCGCACCGCTCCCCCACCCCGGCCAGTCGGTGTTTCCCCCGATCCCACCCACCCAGGTCCGCCGCGGCGCCGGCCGGCTCTCGTGGGTCTGCGAGCGACCCGAGATCGGCGGATATCTCCGCCGGCAACGTGAGGCGCTGGGACTGACCCAGGAGGAGGTGGCCCTGGCCGCGTCGACCACGCTGTCGTCCCTGCGGAAGTGGGAGGCGGGCCTGCGCAACCCGAGCACCGAAGGTCTGGCGGCCTGGTGCCGCGCGCTGAATCCACCCGACTGGATGCTGCGCAAGATCGTGTCGCTCGCGCTCGGTGACATGGATACGCTGCGCACGGAACCCTGGCCCCGGACCATCGGCCGCGAGGATCTCGCTCATCTCGAATCGTTCTCCGGGCCCGCCTTTTTCATCAGATTCCCGCATTTGGATGTCGTCGCCGCCAACGGACCCGCGCGCCAACTGATTCCGAGCTTGACGCCGGCCGACCTCGGTCCGGCCCGGCCGGTCAACCTGGTCGAATGGATCATGACCGACGCCGCACGAGAACTGCTGGTCAACTGGCGCTACGTCGCCGTTCGCGTGATCCATGCCCTGCGGGTCATGGGTCCCGGCACCGTTCCGCAGCAGCGCCTCGACGAGATCTTCAACGCCTGCCATTCGCGATCGCCGAAGGACTTCAAACGATTCTTCGCCACCGACCCGGTCGAGGACGAACAGGGCGGCGACGCACTATTGGTGCGAAACCTGGAGCAGGGCACGGTCGATCGGTATACCTACCGATCCTTGCGCCCGACCCAGCCGATGCGCTCGTACGACGTCGTCCACCTGATCCGGAGCACCGCATCGCGCGATGCGGGCGCGTAGGCCGCACCGGATCGACCACACCGAACACGTTCCCGCCGCCCCCATCCCGGGGGTTCCGATCGTGCCAGACTGCGGACCACACGTGCCGATCTCGGACACCGGTGCTGCAGCGCCGGGCCCGGTGCACCAGAATTCGGTGCGGCCGACACCGACTCGCGGACCGGCCCTGGTTTTCAACGCGGTCGACCGCACACGCACCGGTACATGGGCAATGGGGTGGTGTGCGGCGCGGCCGCGACCGATCCACACGAAAGGTCGATACGTGCCCAAGCACCTGATCACAGTGGCGTCGATTGCGCTGGCGGCGGTGGCCCTCGCGGGCTGCGGCAGCCACCACAGCAGTCCGCTCACCCCGCCGACTTCGACGACCTCGGTACCGGTTTTCGGCGGCGGCCAGATACCGGATGTGATCGATGTGCCGACCACCACCCCGTCCACGACCAAGGCCCGGTGATGGCCGGGCGGTGACCTCGACCGGTTGCCGGCCGCGCCGGAGGCGACGCTCACGCCCATACAGCCGAGCCTCTGCGCGGAGAGCGCCGGGCCCTGGGCGCCGAGTTCGCTTGTCCCCATGCGAAGTCCGTTGCGGGGCACGCGAATCCGGCAGCACCTGATGAGCCACAACGGCTCGCTCCGCTCGGTCGCGGCGATGCTAGCAATGGTAGAACTCGTGTCGCTGACATGCTTGGAGTCTGTAGCTAGATAACTTTACGGCCGATACGATAAGTCGATGACGATTCAGAAGACGCCATGACGATCCAGCAACGGCGGGAGCGGGAACGGGCGGCCAGGCGTCAGCTGATCATCGACACCGCACGCAGACTCGCCGAGGACGATGGCTGGGCCGCGGTGACCACGCGCCGGCTGGCCGATTGCATCGAGTACAGCCAGCCCGTGCTCTACAGCCATTTCACGAGCATGGAAGCCATCGTGGCGGCGGTGGCCGTGCAGGGCTTCGCCGAGCTGGCCGACGATCTGCACGCTGCGGGTGCGGGCCGCGAGACCCCCGGGCAGCGCCTGGGCGCCCTCGCCACCGCCTATGTCGAATTCGGGTTGTCCCAGCCGGCGCTCTACGACGCCATGTTCGTCCAGGCCACCGATCTCGCCTTCGGCAGCGCCGAGGCGCCCGAGCAGTTGCGCCGCGCCTTCGACGAAATGCGCTCGGCGATCAGGGCATCCCCCGGCGACATCGATCCGGACGCCGACACCGACACCGAGGTGTTCTGGGCCGCCCTGCACGGCCTGGTGACGCTGGCGCGCAGTCACCGCCTGCGCACCGCGTCCATCGGTGTCCACCTGACGGTGCTGCTGGAGCGTTTCACCAACCTCGGAATCCACCGACCCTGAATCCGTGGCGGGATCCGTGGTCGGCACGGATGTCGCCGGACCGGCGGAAACTTAGCGTTATCGGCATGACGAACACCGCCACCACCACCGAGATCAACGTCAGCCTCGAGGCTGCCGACCCCGCCGCCACCGCGGCCGCCTATGAAGCCGCCTTCGGCCTCGGCGCCCGGCTGGCCTTCCGTCCCGCCACCGCCGCGGCGGAAGGCTTCCGCGGATTCATGCTATCCCTGGTCGTCACCCAGCCCGGCACCGCCGACAACCTCATCGCCAGCGCGCTGCAGAACGGATTCACCATCCTGAAGCCGGCCAAGAAGAGCCTCTGGGGCTACGGCGCCGTCATCCAGGGCCCGGACGGCACCGTCTGGAAGGTCACCACCTCCCAGAAGAAGAACACCGGCCCCGCGACCCGCGAGGTCGACAGCGTCGTCCTGCTGCTCGGGGTCGAGAACGTGAAGGCCAGCAAGCAGTTCTACCTCGACCGCGGCCTCACCGTCTCGAAGAGCTTCGGCAGCAAGTACGTCGAGTTCGCGCTCCCCGACTCCCCCGTCAAGCTCGCCATGTACCCCCTCGCGGCCGCCGCCAAGGACGCCGGCGTGCCGCCGACCGGCTCGGGCCCGCACGGAATCGTGGTCGGCGGCGCCACCGCCTCGTTCGTCGACCCGGACGGCTTCGAATGGGAAGCAGCAGCGAATCGCCCGTGACGCCTTCGGGTTAGCAATCGGCCGGGCGGTCGCGACTAGGATTACCGCGGCCTGTCCGAGAGCACCGTCCGACCCGATCGGACACTCGTGTGAAGGAATTCGCCATGCCGTATGTTGTTGACTTCGTGAACGTCTCGACCGAGGGACTGGAGTCGTCGCCGGTCGCACCCGCGCTCGCCGGATTGCGGGCGAACGAGGCCCGGTACTTCAAGAACAAGTACGACCATGTCTTCACGGTGGAGCCCGCGCAGGACGCCCAGCAGACCATCGAGTGGGTGAACCGGATCCTCGCGGAGGAGCGGTCCCTCGTCATCTCCTCGAAGCCCCTCGAGGCGACGGCCTTCCAGGTCGAGGACATTCGAATCGCCTACGTGTTCTATCAGAACGGCCTGTCGATCAATGTGATGTACACCGTCGACGACGCCAAGAAACGAGCGGTCGGGTTCAAGCTCTCCGACGGGATGGAAGTCCCCGCGGAGCTCGCCTCGCAATTCAAGTTCGCACGGCAGAAGTCGAAGCTGGCCGGCACCATTCGCGGCTCGTACTTCGTCATCAAGGGCGAATACTGACCCCGGTGGGCCTTACCGCCCCGCAGCCGACGAAGACCTGCGGGACGGTTCGGCCACTGCCCGATCAGCCGAACGGGTACTGACCGGCGCCGGCGTAGCCGGTGCCACCCATACCGATGATGTCGGTGAGCAGCACGAGCATTCCCTGCCCGATCGACAACGCGTCGTTGCCGATCGTTCCGAGGTTCTGCGCAAACGTCTGCATGTCCACCTCCGCTGTCGGTCGATCCGAATGGTGCGCACGGGAACGTAGCCAATCCGGGTCACCACCGGCAAGTCCGGTGTGGCGCGATCTGCCGCACCCGGATGCTCCGAAATCTGTTCTCTGCCAACAATATTGGCCAGTCTCAGCGGACGCGACAGCGCGACACGCCGACATTCGGACAATCAGGGCCACAGCAGACTCACAGGACCGCGCGCGCCGAACGCGGCTAGGTCACCGAATCGAGGGACGAGAAGACCACCACGTTGGACTCGTAACTCTTGGCAGCCTGGTCGAACTGGCCGCCACAGGTGACCACCTGCAGCGTCGCGCCGCCGCGGGGACCGAAGACGAGCTGGTCGGGAAACTGGGATTTCAGGTACATGCGGACATCGGTGACCTTGAAGTGCGCGGTCTTGCCGTCCGCGCGCTTCACATCGATCATGTCGCCCGGCTTCATCTTCTTCAGATAGAAGAAGACGCCGGTGCCCTTGTAGGAGTCGACGTGGCCGAGGATGACCGCCGAGCCCTGCTCGCCCGGCGCGGGACCCTGCTGATACCAGCCGGCCTGCAGGTAGTCGGTAGGCACCTGGACCGAGCCATCGGCATTGAGCCCCACCGCGATCAGCGACCCCGAGGCCTTGATCGAGGCGATGTCGAACGACACCGGAGTGGACCGGCTGATCGCGGCCGCCGTCTTCACCCCGGAGGCGGCCGCGGCCGCGGTAGTCGTGCTCGCGGCCGAATGGGTCGCGCCGGAGGACGAACAACCAGTCACCAGGGCCAGGATGATCGCCACCACGGCGACGAGCGCACCACGCAGTGGTCTACGGATTCTCAACGCGCCCAAGGCGTTTCCCTTCGCGGTGCTCACTGCGCACTCACCTGGGCAGCCATGCCGCCCGCGCCGGTTTCGGGCGCGCCCTTGGGAATCACGTAGCCGCCCGGCGGAACCTGATCGGTGACCGCCGTGCCGCCCGGGATGCCGGTGGTCGCACCGACCGGAATCGCCATGCCGTACACCGTGTCCGCACCGGCCGCCGCGGCTCCGGCCGTCACCAGATCGATGCCGCCCAGTGCGCTACCGCCGATGTCGGTGTTCCCGCCGGCCTGTACTCCGCCACCGGCATTGCCACCGATCTGCGTACCGCCACCGACCTGCACACCACCGTTGGCATTGCCACCGATCTGCGTACCGCCGCCAACCTGCACACCACCGTTGGCATCCCCGCCGATCTGCGTACCGCCGCCGACCTGCACACCACCGTTGGCATTGCCACCGGTCTGGACGCCGCCGCCGACCTGCACACCGCCATTCGCGTCACCGCCAACCTGGGTGCCGCCGCCGATCTGCACGCCACCGTTCGCGTCACCGCCAACCTGCGTACCGCCACCGATCTGCACGCCACCGTTGGCATCTCCGCCGGTCTGCGTACCGCCACCGACCTGCACGCCACCACCGGCATTGCCACCGGTCTGCGTACCGCCACCGACCTGCACACCGCCATTGGCATCCCCGCCGACCTGCGTACCGCCACCGACCTGCACGCCACCACCGGCATTGCCACCGGTCTGCGCGCCGCCACCGACCTGCACACCACCATTGGCATCCCCGCCGACCTGCGTACCGCCACCGACCTGCACGCCACCACCGGCATTGCCACCGGTCTGCGCACCGCCACCGACCTGCACGCCACCACCGGCATTCGCGCCGGCGCTCGGCTGGACGGACGCACCGGCATTGCCGCCGCCTCCGCCTTGGACGCCGACGCCCACGTTCACCCCGCCGGGTCCGATGCCGACGTCCACACCGAGACCGGCGCCCGGGGCGGGCTGTGTCGTCGCGGTCGGGTCCGCGCCGGCCAGCGGCGCCCACAGTGCGACTGCGGCCGCGGCGATCACCATGACCGGGAATGTCCTAGCCGACATTTTCGAATTCGCTTCCAGACGTTGTTGTTCGGTTGCCTTCCCGTCGAACAGACGGGTTGGTGTGTTACCGACAAGTCGCCCCTGACCGCGAGAACTATGCCGTTTCAGGCGCATTTGAAACTGGACGCCTGCTCAAGCCCCTAATGCATCGAGCCCCCACCCGAAGCCCCTAATTTGCTCCACTCCACCGACCGTGCCGATGGTATTCCGGTACGGCGGACAACCGCCCGTGGAACGGTGGCGGGTCAGCGGGCGGCATGCTGGGACGTGGTCTCCCAGGCGAATCCGTCCGGATCGGTGAAGGTCGCAGCGCCGCCGACCACAAGGCGGTGAGACCCGCTGCCGTCGGAGGAGACCCCGGCGTCCTTGGCCAGGGCGCGACGCTTGTACAGGGCCAGCTTCACCGGGCTCGAGCCGGTGTCGAACTCCACGTACATCGGCCCGAAGCTCTTAGCCACCGGCAGCCCGTGATCGACATAGAAGCGCTTGCTCGCGCCGATGTTCTCCACACCCAGCAGCAGCACCATGGAGTCGGAACGCTTGGCCGCCGGACCGCTGTTCTTCTTCGAGGAGGTCGCGACCTTCCAGATCGCGCCGTCCGGGGCCTGGACCACGCCGCCGTAACCCCACATCGACTTGGCCGCGGGCTTGAGCGCGGTCGCGCCCGCCGCCAGCGCGGCATCGAGATAGGCGTCGGCGTCGGCCGGCTGTGCCACCGTCAGCGAGAGCGTGTACCCGCGGAATCCGGTGCTGGGCTCCTGGGTGGCCCGGAAGCCCAGCAGCTGCGAGTCCAGCCCGAACGCGGTGGAGTAGAAGGCGGCCGCGGCGTCGATGTCCGCGACGTCGAGGGTGATGTGCTCGAGGGAAGTCATGCCGGCAACGCTACGGTCGCGCCACTGACCAGCGCTTCTCGATTCCTGATCAGTCCCGGGCCACTCGCGGGCGAGTCACTTCCCGGCGGTCGCCCGCGGTGCCTCCGCACGTCGGACCGCACCCGTGCCGACGGCCTCGAGGTGCTGGGAGCCGTGGATGACGTCGGTGAAGGCGCGGGCGACGGTATCGCCCTCCAGGGTCTGTTCGCAGCGGCGGGCCAGCTCGTGGCGGTCGGTGCCGGGGAGCAGCTGCGGCTGCAGAGCGATCTCGGCGACGACGCCCTTGGAGCGCAGGACGCGGCGGAACGAGTCGGCCAGCGAGTCGATCCCGACGAAGCCGGGGATCGTGGACAGGTCGCCGGCGCGGTCGAGGTAGCGCAGGCGGATGGGCTGCACCGGGGTCTCGGAGTCGATGGCGGCCTGGAACAGGGCGGGACGCAGGCTGCCGTGGGCGCGGCCGCACCAGGTGGTGCCCTCGGGGAAGAAGGTGACGCGCTCGCCGGCGCGCAGGCGGTCGGCCATGGTCGTGATGACCGACGGCAGCTGCCGCAGGCGTTCGCGCTCGATCGGGATGACACGGACCCGCTTGGCGATATCGCCGAGCATCGGCCACTCGACCAGGTCGGCGCGGGCCACGAAGGACATGGGCTCGACGGCGGTGAGGGCCACGATGTCGGTCCAGCCGGTGTGGCGGGCCGCGATCAGCACACCGCCCTCGCGACGGTCCTCGGGGGCGCGGTTGTCGACGATGCGGACGCGAATTCCGCAGCAGGCCAGCAGGGCTCGCGCATAGCGGCGCTGCAGCCCGGCGCGACGGCGGCGCGGGGTGGCGTAGTGCGCGATCGGGAAGCTCAGCAGGACCCCGGCGATTCCGGCGATCCGGGCGGCCACCCGCAGCGTGCCCGCCTCAGCGGGAGCGTCGACACACGAAAGGCCGCAGGGACTGTGGGGCATCCAGGCGTGGGCGGAGGCCTCGGCCGGCGGGCACGAGAGCGATCCGGTCTCCGGGGAGAGCAGTGCGGGCATCATGGGGCATCACCGGGCATCCAGGCTGTTGGCCGCGCCCTGCAGGCGCTCCAGGTAGCGGGTGTTGATGGTCTCGAGGCCCAGCAGGGCGACGAAGTCGGCGACCGCGAAGTCCGGGTCGTGGGCGGGCTCGCCGCAGATCTGCGCGCCCAGGCGTAGGTAGCCGCTCAGCAGCGGGGGTAGCTTGGGGCGGGCGGGAGCCGCCAGCTCGTCGAGGGTGCGGCCGTCCACCACCACCGGGTTGTAGGGGCGCACATGGCGTTCCGTTTTCAGCGCGTGCTTGCGCAGCAGCATGTCGCGCACGCCGCGCACGTTCACGCCGGGCTCGTCCTCGGGCGTCATCCGCATCGGCACCGACACGCAGCCCATCACCCAGTCGTATCCGGTGAGCTGGATGTAGTGCAGGATGCCCGCCCACATCAGCGTCAGCACCGAACCGTTGCGGTGATCGGGCACCACGCAGGCGCGGCCCATCTCCACGATCCGGTGACCGACGGGATCCAGTGCGGCCAAGTCGAATTCGGTGGCGGTGTAGTATCCGCCGGCGGCTGTCACCTTGTCCGGGGGCAGCATGCGGTAGCAGCCGACGAACTGCTCGGTGAGCTCGTCGCGCACCAGCAGGTGATCGCAGTGGTCGTCGAAACGGTCGGCGTCCAGGCCGGTTCCGTTGTCGGGAATGGTGAAGCCCGGCTCATTGGCGAACACCTGGTAGCGCAGCCGCTGTGCGGCCTCGCGGTGCTCGGCATCGGAGGAGACGACCAGGGAGTACTGGGACCGTCCGGTGGTGCGGGGCGCTTCCGGGGCGGGCTTCGACGCGGCTGCCAGCAGGCTGGAATTCGACGCTGCCATGGTGGTCATAGGCTTGATCAAGCCAGTCCCAGACTGCCTTGGAGCGACCGCCGGATTACCTGCCGATGCCAGTCCGGTGAACGCGACGCAGACCGCACCGGGAGTTCATCCGACCGCCTCGCAACGTTCTCTACCAGGACAAATGCTCGTATCCCGGCGGGGTACCGGCGGCTCTGGAAGGCCGCGCGGCGAGCCCGGAAGACGTTGCGGCGAGCCCGGACCCGCGTCCGCGAGCGGTCGGCAACGCGGAAGAAATCAGCCTACGCTCCCCGGGTGAGCCTCGCATCGCGGGGGTCCGGGTCCGGAACGAGGGAGGGTCAGTTCCGGAAGAGCAGGGCTGAATCGCCGAATTCGTGCCAGAGATACCCGGAGTCGAGCGCCACCCGGTACGCCTCCCGCACCACCGCTCCGCCCGCCACGGATTCGAGCAGATGCAGATGCGAGGCGCCCGGCGCGTGCCAGCCGGTGATCAGCCCGTCCACCGCCCGCGCGGGACGATCCCCGTCGAGCACCAACTCGGTCCAACCGGCCATCGGATGCACCAGACCGTCTGCGGCGGTGGCGGTTTCGAGCGCCCGGGTGACCGTGGTGCCCACCGCCACCACCCGCCCGCCCGCCGCATGCGTGGCATTGACCAGCCGCGCCGTCATCTCCGGCACCGCGAACCGCTCCGGACTCGGCGGCTCCCCGGACTCCGGCGACGAAACCCCGGTGTGCAGCGTGATCGGCGCGAACCCCATCCCGCCCGCCACCAGCTCGGTCACCAGCGCCTCGGTGAAAGGCCGCCCTGCACTGGGCATTTCGGCACTGCCCGGCTCGAGCCCGAAGACCGTCCGATAGTAGGCGGCCGACCACCGCCCCGTGAGGTAGGAGTAGGAGATCGGGCGGCCATACCGTGCGAGCAGCGCCCGCACATCCGCCCCCGCTCTCTCGACCCCGTCGCCGTGGCCCACGGCGGCAGCGCCCCGGACCCCAACGGCAGCTGGATTCCCGACGGCATCATCATCGGACGCGGCTTCGACGTCCGCGACCCACAGGCGGTCGCTGCCGCGCAGCCAACGGGTGCGCACGGTGGCGATGTGACCGGCCGGAAGGGTAATGCGCGCACCGGGTTTCAGCGCCCGGCCGTGCCACGGCACGCCCGCGGGGTCGCGCAGCTCGACCACCCAGCCCCCGTCGCCGAGCCAGGTCGAGAAGTGCAGCACCGCGGCCGCATCGCCGTACCGTGCGTCGACCGCGGCGCTGAGCATGGCCGAATTGTTCACCACCACAAGGTCTCCGGCGCGCAGGAATCTCGGCAGCTCCCGGAACCGCGCGTGGGTGACCGTCCCGGCGTCGCAGACGAGCATCCGGACCTCGTCACGCGCCAGGCCGCGCGCCTCGGGCGGGCTGGTCGCCGACAGCTCGTCGGGCAGCGTGAACGCGAGCTCCTCCATACCGAGGGTCATGACGCCACCGACAGTTCGGACGCGAGGTAGCGGCCGCTCGGCGGGCGCGACTCGAGCAGGTGCAGCAGTGCGGGCACAACGGTTTCCGGCTCGGGGCGATCGGAGATGTCCTCGCCGGGGAAGGCGGCCTGGTGCATCTCGGTGCGCATGTCGCCGGGATCGAAGCTGTAGATGCGCAGCTGGGGATTCTCGGCGGCGAGCACGTTGGTGAGCTGGTCCAGTGCGGCCTTGGAGGCGCCGTAGCCGCCCCAGCCCTGGTAACCGCCGACGGCGGCGTCGGAGCTGATGTCCACCACCACGCCGTCGGAGGCCCGGAGTGCGGTCAGGGTGAGCTGCAGAATCGCCAGGGGTGCAATCACATTGGTGTCAAGGACGGTGGCGAGTTCGTCCAGCGGGTAGCGGTCCAGGGCCGGGAGCGGGCTCGGGCCCAGTGCGCTGGCGTTGTTGAGCACCAGGTCCAGCCGGCCGGGGCCGACGGCATCGGCGATGCGCTCGCGCACCGCCGGGTCGGCGACATCCCCCGCGATGGCGTGCGCGCCGGTCGCGGCCCGCACCCGGTCGAGCCGATCCGCGCCGCGAGCGACGAGGATCAGCTCCCAATTCCGTTCGGCGAGCGCGAGCGCGACCGCCCGGCCGAAGCCCGCCGACGCCCCGGTGATCAGGGCCCTTTTCGTGTTTTCAGGCATACAGCCATCGTGAAACCTGAACCTCTGTTCAGGTCAACAGCTTTTCGCCGGCGGCGAAGAACCGCCCGGGTCAGGCGTTCTCCCGGGCGAAGCTGCGGGAGGCGACCAGGATCAGCAGCAGCGAGACCACGATGGTGACGGCGGTGCCGACATAGACCTCGTGCGCCCCGAAGTCACCGCGGAACAGCGCCCGCGCCGCGTCCACGGTGTGCGAGAACGGATTCACCTTCGCGAGGTCCTGCAGCCACTTCGGTCCCACCGTCATCGGCAGCAGGATGCCCGACAGCAGCATGATCGGTACCGAGACAGAGTTCAGCAGCGAGGCCAGGGTGTCCTCGGAGCGCGCCCACAGGCCCAGCGCGTAGGACGCGGACGCCAAGCCCGCACCCATGACCGCGATCAGCAGCAGCGACAGCACCAGGCCGACCGGATTCGGCCGCAGCCCGAAGACCGCCGTGGCGACGCCGACCAGCACGAGGGCCTGCACCAGCAGCACCGTCATGTCCTTGAGCACCCGGCCCAGCAGCAGCGCGCCGCGCGAGGCGGGAGTCACCCGCTGCCGTTCGATCACGCCCGCGCGCCATTCGGCCACGATGCCGAAGCCGACGAACAATGCTCCGAACAAACCGATCTGGATGACCAGCGCCGGGGTGAGGATCTTCCACGGATCCGCGCCCGGGCCCAGTGACGGGGCGATGCCCTTCACCAGGGGACCGAACAGGACCAGGTAGATGATCGGCTGCATCAGGCCGATGATCACCCAGACCGGATTGCGCAGGTTGGCCCGGACCTGGGACCAGTAGATCAGTCCGGTGTCGCGCAGGAATGTCATGACCGGTCTCCTTCCCGGAGCGAACGCCCGGTGAGCGTGAGGAACACATCGTCGAGGCTGGGACGCTTGACCGTGAGCGAGCCGGGCGTGATGCCCTTGTCGCCGAGCGCCTGCAGCAGCGGAACCACCGCGGCGTCACCGTGTTCGACGGTGAGATGCACGAGACTCTTTCCGGCATGGCCGTTCTCGTGGCCCTCGGTGCGCAGCCGGGAGCGCAGTTCGAGCGCCTCGGCGGCGACCTCCAAGGCCAGATCGGCGCTGCCGGAGGCGATTTCGAGGCTGATCACGTCGCCGGAGATGCGCCGCTTCAGCTCGTCGGGGGTGCCTTCGGCGACGATGGTGCCGTGGTCCATCACCAGGATGCGATCGCAGAGCGCGTCCGCCTCCTCCAGATAGTGGGTGGTGAGCACGACGGTGGTGCCTTCGTCGCGCAGCCGCCGGATGTGGTCCCACAGGTTGGCCCGGCTCTGCGGATCCAGCCCGGTGGTGGGTTCGTCGAGGTAGATGAGCGTGGGCCGGTGCACGAGGCCGAGCGCGATGTCCACCCGCCGGCGCTGCCCGCCGGAGAGCTGCCCGCACCGGCGGCGTTCCAGCCCGTCGAATTCGAGCGCCTTGGCCAGGTCGGCGGCATTGCGCCTGGCCTCGGTCTTGGACAGCCCGAAAAGCCTTGCCTGCAGGATCAATTCGTCCTCGACCAGTTCGGTCTCGTTGGTCGATCCGCCCTGCGGCACATAGCCGATGCGGGCGCGCACCGTCCGCGGCTCGGCGCGCAGGTCGGCGCCGACCACGGTGGCCTCGCCCGCGGTCGGCGCCAGCAGCGTCGAGATCATCCGCAGGGTGGTGGTCTTGCCCGCCCCGTTGGGGCCGAGCAGTCCGATGATCTCGCCGTAGCGCACGTCGAAGTCGATACCCGTGACCGCTTGCACGTCACCGGTTTTGGTCTTGAAGGTCCGGGCCAGCCCACGGACCCGGATGACCGGGTCGGTGGGTGCGCCGCGGACGGGTGATGTCGTTTCCACGCCTCAACGGTAGAAACGACTCACCCATATAGTCAAGCTTGACTATTAAAACTTGAGTACTTTGGCGGAAACGGCGACACTACTTCACCGGAGGCGGGACCGGGGCCCCGCCCATGGTCCCCGACCAGGCATCCAGCTCCCCGCTCTCGATCCGCCGCAGGGTCCGGCGCGACCACTCCAGATCCGCACGCACATGTGCCGCAGCAAGATTGATCGCATCGGCGACATGATGCGGCTCCGCCTCCCGCGGATCCCCGCTCCCGGCCAGAATCCGCTCCTCCTCGCGCTCGAGATAGACCAGATTCGACTCGAACTGCAGGATCCGGCTGCGCAGCGCCGCAATCACATCCACCTTCGGCGCGTGCGGAAACAGCGACACCGTCGCGAAGTACGGATGCTTGAGCTGGTCGGCCGCGAACAGCGACTCGCGCAGCATCTCGCCGAATTCCTTCTCCCCCTCCGAGGTCAGCCGATACGTGCGCCGCTCCGGCCGCGCCCCCTCCTGCCCGACACCCTCCACCGAGATGAGGCCGTCCCGCTCCAGCGTGTTCAGCGCCCCGTACACCGAGCCGGGCTTCACATTGGCCCAGTCGTCGGCATGCCAGGACAGCAATTCGCGGCGCACGTCGTAGCCGTGCACGGGCTGGAGCAGGCGCACCACCGCCAGCACCAGCAATCGAGTTGTAGGAACAGCCATAGTCGCAGGTTAACCTTGCCCCACAACGGGAACGAGCCGCCCGGCGCTAGCGCCGGGCGGCTCGTTTCGTTCGTGCGGTCAGGCCGCTACCGGCGACTTCTCCGGAGTCTTTGCGGCCGAGGCCTTTTCGACCTCGTTGAAGCCGGGCCGGCCGCTGCCGATGAAGGCGACCAGCCACGACGCCACCGCGGCGAAGCGGTTGCGGAAGCCGACCAGGTAGTAGATGTGCACCGCGAGCCAGGTCACCCAGGCGATGAGGCCGGTGAACTTGATCTTGTCGTTCAGCTTGGTGACCGCGCTGAAGCGGCTGATCACCGCCATCGAGCCCTTGTCCCAGTACTTGAACGCGGTGGCCGCGGGCTTCTTGCCGCGGATGATGTCGGCGACGTGGCGGCCCTCCTGCATGGCCACCGGGGACTGGCCGGGGTAGCCGTTGAGGTAGGTCATGTCACCGATGGCGAAGATGTCGGCGTGGCCGCCCACGGTGCAGTCGGGGTTGATGAGCAGGCGGCCGGCGCGGTCGGTCTCGCAGCCGGTGGCCTCGGCCAGCACCTGGGCGAAGCCGCCGGCCTGCACGCCCGCCGACCACACCACGGTCTCGGCGGCGATGCGGCGTTCCACACCGTCCTTGCTCTTGACGGTGACCTTGCCGTCCTCGATGTCGGTCACGAAGGTGTCGACCAGCACCTCGACGCCGCTGCGCTCCAGCGACTCCTTGGCGTATTCCGACAGCCCGCCGCCGAAGGGCGGCAGCACCACGCCCGCGCCCTCCACCAGGGTGACGGTGTCCTCCTGGTGGTAATACCTCTTCGCGAGCTCCTTCAACTGACCGGCGACCTCGACGCCGGTCGCGCCCGCACCGACCACCACGAAGCTCAGCAACCGGCGGCGGGTCTCGGGGTCGGCATCCTTGGCCTGCTCGAAGACGCGCTGGATCTGCGCGCGCAGGTTGCGGGCGTCGTCGATGGTCTTGAGCGAGAACGTCTTGTCCGCGAAGTCGTCACGGCCGAAGTACGACTGGCTGGCGCCGGTGGCGGCGATGAGCTTGCCGTACCGGATCCGGCGCGGACCCTCGGCTGTCTCATAGGTGAGTACCGCATCGGCGGCGTCGATGGCGGTGACCTTGCCCAGCCGAACCTCGCCGTTCTTGTGGTTGCGCAGGATATTCGCCATGGGAGGCGCGATCTCGTCCGAAGCCAGCACACCCGTCGCGACCTGATAGAGGAGTGGCTGGAAGAGGTGCTCGGGCGTACCCGAGATCAGGACGTAACGGACACCCGACTTGTTCAACTGCTTCGCAGCGGCGAGACCACCGAAGCCCGATCCGACGATGACGACATCGGCGGTTTCGATACCCGCCTCCACGTGTTGCATGACTGCTCCCTTCCGTCATGACTAACCGTGATTCGGAACGCGGTTGTTCCAGCCGTCAGGGCGCATAATCAAGATGACTCTTATCTACGTTGATCATGAATTGGAGAATGCCGTGGAGCTGCGCCAACTGGCCTACTTCGTGGCGGTCTGTGAGGAGCTGAGCTTCAGCCGGGCCGCGAGCCGATGCTTCATCTCGCAGTCGGCTATCAGTCATCAGATCGCCCGGCTGGAACGCGACCTCGGCGTGAACCTCTTCGAACGGTCCACACGCTCGGTCGTCCCGACCGACGCGACCACTCGGCTACTTCCCCTTGCGAAGCAAATGCTGAGCCTGGAATCGGCCATTCGCGCAGCTGTGCGGGCCTCCGGGCCGCGCATTCGCTTGGCGGCCAATATGAGCTTTGCAACTAGATCGCTGTCCGCCATCGCGGGCGCGCGCGAGGCGCACCCGGGCGCGGAGATCGAATTCGTCATCAAGCCCTTCCGGCAGCGCATCCAGGCGGTGGCCGACGGCGACTGTGACCTTGCCCTCATCCGGGGCAGCGTGGACCAGCCGGGGCTGACCGTCGAGAAGCTCTGGGACGAGGATCCGGTCATCGCCACCTCCACCGCGCACCCGCTCGTCATGCGCGGCGGCGATGTCACCCTCGCGGAATTGGGTGCCTATCCCCTGCTGCTCCCGCCCGAGTCGGAGCAGGTGCTGCTCCACAATGTGGTGCGGGCCGCCTTCGCCGACCTCCCCACCGGGCCGGTCTTCGGCCCGCCCATCCCGCCGGACCA
Organism: Nocardia sp. NPDC004123; assembly: GCF_053603795.1. Lineage (NCBI taxonomy): Bacteria > Bacillati > Actinomycetota > Actinomycetes > Mycobacteriales > Nocardiaceae > Nocardia > Nocardia sp. NPDC004123. The sequence continues at coordinate 119,973 of NZ_JBSGGG010000021.1, read as the reverse complement.
CACCGCCACCATGGAACTCATCAACCGGCCCGACGCCTGGACCATCCTCTACGCCGACAGCCAGACCGAGGGCATCGCTACCCTGCGGCTCACGGGGCACCCGCTGCGCATCCCGGTCTCGGCCGTCACCCGCAGCGAGGGCCGCACCTCCCCCATCGTGACCACCCTGCTGGCGGCGCTGCACTGCGCGTGACGCACCGCCTCTAACCGGGATGCGCGGCGGCGAACTCGGCGAGACCGGCCGCGAAGGACTCGAACATCGGAGTCAGCATGGACCGCACGAACCGCGCCTCGACCGGAGCGAGCGCCGGTGCCGGATCCAGATGGACCTGCCAGGTCAGGGTGCAGTGCCCGGCGTCGATCGGCGTGAACGAGATGTCCTCGATCATGCGGCGGGCCAGGGGAATCGACATGGCGTCCGCGCCGAAGGTGAAGCGCGCGGCCGGTTCCCAGGCCAGGAAGCGTTCCCGCACGGTGATCCAGCGCAGGTGGATGTCGCGGATCGCCCCCGCGGCACGGGCATTCGAGTACCAGGTGGTGGCGCGATAGCCGTCCGCCCACTCGGTCTGCCCCTCCCCCGCGGCGAGGATCTCGAAGGTGCGCGCCGCCGAGGCCGCCACCGTGCGCTCGCTGTGCAGGTGCAGGCGCATGGCATCGATATCGCCGAGTTCACTCGGGCGCAGTGCGAACATCATTTCGACCCCACCAGACGCCTGGTCACGCGGATGGTGGTGCGGCGGGGCAGGATTCGCGGCAGACCCGACGAGACCGCGTTGGCGGTGCCGGACACGGTGCTCGGCGGCGGGTTGCGGCGATCCAGGGCCCGCAGGGCGGTGGCCACCACCTGCTGTGTCGTCTGCCGGCTGCCGACACTCGCCGCTTCGCCTGCCACATCGAAGAATTCGGTGTCGGTCGCGCCCGGGCAGACCGCCAGCGCGGTGACGCCCGACCCCTCCAGTTCGCCCCACAGCGCCTCGGTGAAGGAGAGCACGAAGGCCTTGGTCGCGCCGTAGACGGCCATGAACGGAATCGGCTGGAAGGCCGCCGTCGAGGCGATATTGACGATCACCCCGCGATCGCGAGTCACCATGGCCGGCAGTGCGGCGTGGGTCAGCTCGGCCAGCGCGGCCACATTCACCGCGATCTCCTCGCGAACCTTCCCGGCCGCATGGTCGGCCAGCGCGCCGTGGGTGGCGAAACCCGCGTTGTTGATCAGGATGCCGACGGGATGCAGCGGATCGGCGCAGACCTCGGCGACCCGGGCCACACCGGCCGGATCCGCGAGGTCCGCGGCGAGTACGCGCACCGAAACCCCGTGCGCGGCTTCCAATTCCTTCGCCAGGTCCCGCAGCCGCGGCTCGCGCCGGGCCACCAGGATCAGATCGCAGCCGCGGGCGGCCAGGGCGGTGGCGAAGGCCGCGCCGATACCGCTGCTCGCGCCGGTGACGACCGCGGTCGCCGGATACCACTCGGTCATTTCTCCTCCTAGGTGAACAGATGTTCAGCTATGTATACTTAACAGCTGTTCAGTCATCTCTGTCAAGGAGGACTTCGTGCCGGGTACCCGACAGCGCCGAACCCGCGGCGAAGGCGAGCGGCTGCGCGCCGAACTCGTCGCCGCAGCCATCGACCTGCTGCTCGAACCACAGCCGCTGCCCGCGCCGTCACTGCGCGCCATCGCCCGCGCCTGCGGCGTCGCACCCAGCGCCGTCTACATGCACTTCGCCTCCCAGGACGCGCTGAACTACGCGGTGATCGCCGAGCTGTTCGGCCGGCTGCGCGCCGACCTCGACGCCGCCGACCCGGAAGCCGCGAGCCCCGCCGAACGGCTCGATGCCCTGCTCGGCGCCTACCTGACCTGGGCCGAAAACCACCCGGGCGCATACCAATTGCTGTTCGAGCGGCCCGATCCGCTCGACGCCGAGGGCGAGGGCCCCGGCCTGGATCTGCTCGACCGCCTCGCCCGGCTGCTGCCCGATACCGGCCCGCACGCGCCCGGCACCGACCCGCAGGCCCGCCACGCCACCGCTCTGCGCATCTGGTGCGCCGTGCACGGGGTGGCCTCCCTGCGCATCCACAAACCGAGCGCACCGTGGGCCGCGACCGCCCGCGCCGACGCCCGGGCACTGGTGGCCGGCCTCGCCGGACTCCCCGCCGGCACCTGACCACCGCGCGAAAGCCGCGGCGGCCGAATACCGCCGACACACCCGTGGAACCGATCCCCACCTCCATCGGCATGGTGGTCCAGCGCGACGCGCAGCGACGGCGGGCGGCCCGCGAACGGTATCGGCCGCAGTAGATTTCGGCCGCCCCGATCAGGCCAACGCCGTCGCGACCGCGAGATGCAACCGCAGGTCCGCGGGCTGCTCGTCCCCGACGGCCCCCACGATCTCCTCCATCGACCGCATGAACGCCCAGGCGCGCGCCCGATCGGCGCGGACGGCCAATCCCGCGGCGGTCCGCTCGACCACCGCCCGGGCATGGTCGGGCGCCGGATCGCTCTGCACCTGAATCATGATCAGGAATCCGGCATCGAACGCCGCCTCCCCGAGATACGCCTTCGGGTCGATGAGCAGCCACGGCTCCCGTTCCGCCGCAACGATATTCCCCAGATGGGTATCCCGATTCACCACCAGCAGCGGCCCGTCCGGCACCGCCAGCTCACCACACCGCTCCGCCGCCCGATCCAGCAGGCGAGCCGGAATCACCTCGGCGACACCGTCTTCCGGCTCGAAGAACATCCCCTCCCACCCCGCCACCATCCCGGCGGCAGCCGGCAACTCGGGAAAGCCCGCCGGAACCGCTACCGGCTCCCGCCGCAGCCTGCGGTACAACCCGCACGCCTGCTCGACCTTGGCGATGTTCTCCGGCCGCCCTTCGAGACTCGGGAACCCGGGCTGATACAGCAGTTCCGTCCCCGGCCGCGCCCACTCGAGCAGCATCGCCCCCGTCCCCGGATCGAACTCCAACAACCGCACCGCGCCATCGCCGCCATAGAGGTACAGGCCGGTCGGCTCCCCATAGTTCTCCTCGTCGACCACCGGCACCTTGAGCACCGCGACCGACCCGTCGGCCCGCCGCACCGGCGCTACCCACGAATGTGTCCCACCCCCGAAACTCTCCCCGATGACCTCCAGCCCCCAAGCCGCGCACAATGTGTCCACCACCCCGGGCAGCGCGGCCAGCCACAGCGGCCCCCGTTCCCCGAAACTCCCCGCGATGGTCTCCGCCACATTCGGCGGCAACGAGATCGGCATCAGTCCATCCTGCCGGACCGTTGCCGGTGCGCGGCCACCCTGGTTCTGGTGGCACAGGTGGTTCCGCAGTACTTCTGAGGTTGCCGCCGCCCGGTGTCGATGAAGAAGCGGCCGCAGTCGGTGGCGGCGCACCGGCCCCACGCGCATCGGCACGACACTCGCCACCGACGGCTACATCCCTTCGGCGGATGTCGGCGAGCGGCTCCCGCACGCCTGGCTAGCCGACGGCCGCTCCACACTCGATCTGGTCGGGCCCGGCCACGTCCTCCTCACCGGATCCCAACTCCCCCAATCCCTCCGCGACCGCTGCGGGCTCTCCTCCGCCACCGCTCTGCTCATCCGCCCCGACGGCCACATCGCCGCCCGCCTCTACGGCTGAGCCCTCGGCCGGCTCCTCGTCGGCGGTTTGGGCCTGCTCGGGCGGCGCACCAGCAGGTGGCTCCGTGGTGATGGGCTGGGCAGTTTCGGGAACCGGCGTCTCATGCACGGTGCGCCACAGGTAGGTTCGTCCGTCCGTCACCAGGACCGCCGTCACCGTGCGTCTGCCGGTCTTCACCGCACCGATGCGGTTCTCCGCGTCGAAGCGGACCACGATCAGCTGCCCGCTGCGGGCGATCTCCGCGACCTCGGAGACCTCGATCGCCACCCCCGAGAGCACATTCCGGGCCGACCAGATCCCCGCCAGGAACGTCTCCCGATCCACCGCCTGCCCGGTCGTGACCACCGAGGTGAAGCCCCCGTCGAGCGCGCCGGAGATCCGGTCGAACACCTTCGGCGGCGCATCCGAACCCAACCACTCGGCCAGATCGAGATGCAAGGCCGCGACGATATCGGTCAGCTCGACATCGTCTGCCGCACCGGCCTTCTCCGGCGCGACCGGCTCAGCCCGCCGACGCCGAGGATCGAATCGCCCAAGCACCGTGCCACTTTACGACGAACACCCACCTCACCCGAGTCGGAGCCCCTGGTACCTGGGAGCCCCCGATACCTTGGGCACGAACGCAAACTGTCCCCCGGCCGTGCGGGCCGGGGGACAGTCGATTGCGGGTTACCGCAGGGGTGTTCAGCCCTTGTGAGCCTTCACGGCCTCGGTCAGCTGCGGGGCGACGTTGAACAGGTCGCCGACGATGCCGTAGTCCGAGATCTCGAAGATCGGGGCCTCTTCGTCCTTGTTGACGGCCACGATGGTCTTCGAGGTCTGCATGCCGGCGCGGTGCTGGATGGCGCCGGAGATGCCGAGGGCGATGTACAGCTGCGGGGAGACCGTCTTACCGGTCTGACCGACCTGGAACTGGCCCGGGTAGTAGCCGGAGTCGACGGCGGCACGGGACGCACCGACGGCGGCACCGAGGGCGTCGGCCAGCGGCTCGACGACCTTGCCGAAGTTGTCGGCGGAACCGACACCACGGCCACCGGAGACCACGATCGCGGCCTCGGTGAGCTCGGGGCGGTCGCCGCCCACGTTCGGCTCACGCGAGACGACCTTGACGACGCCCTCTTCCTGCGCGGGCAGCTCGACGGCGACCTTCTCGCCGGCGGCGGCCTGCGGGGCGGCCTCGATGGCGCCCGGGCGCACCGAGATCACCGGCACGTCGCCGGTGGCCTTGGCGTCCACGGTGAACGCGCCACCGAAGATGGAGTGCTGCACCGAGCCGTCACCGTTCACGGTGATGGCGTCGATGAGCAGACCGGAACCGATACGGGCGGCCAGGCGACCCGACACCTCCTTGCCCTCCGCGGTGGCGGCGACCAGGATCGCGGCCGGGGCGGCGGACTCGGACAGGCCGGCGAGCACGTCGACCTTGGGGGTGACGAGGAAGCCCTCGGCGTCGTCGCCCTCGGCGACGTAGATCTTCTCGGCGCCGGCGGCGGCCAGGGCGTCACCCAGCTTGTCGGCGGTGCCGGCCGGGCCGACCACGACGGCGGCCGGGGTGCCGAGCGAGCGGGCTGCGGTGAGGAGTTCGGTGGTCACCTTCTTGGGCGCACCGTCAGCGTGCTCCACGAGCACCAGAACTTCTGCCATTTTTCTATCTCCTGAAAGTCGTTGGGCTCGGGGGCTTTAGATGATCTTCTGGCCGACCAGGTAGGTGGCGATCTGGTTGCCGCCCTCGCCCTCGTCGACGATCTTCTCGCCCGCCGTGCGCGCCGGCTTCGGGGTCACACCGGTCACCTGGGTGCCGGCGTTCGCAACGCCCACGGTCTCCGGGTCGACGCCCAGATCCGCCAGGGTGAAGGTCTGAACTTCCTTCTTCTTGGCGGCCATGATGCCCTTGAAGGACGGGAAGCGCGGCTCGTTGATCTTCTCGGTGACCGAGACGATGGCCGGAAGAGTGGCCTCGAGCTTGAACACGCCCTCGTCGGTCTCCCGCTCGCCGGCGATGCGCTCACCGTCGACGGTCAGCTTGCGCAGGTGGGTCAGCTGCGGCAGGCCCAGGTACTCGGCGATGATGGCCGGAACGGCGCCGGCGCGACCGTCGGTGGCCTCGTTGCCCGCGATGACCAGCTCGATGCCCTCGATCTGGCCCAGCGCGGCGGCCAGGATGTAGGCGGTCTGCACGGCGTCGGAGCCGTGGATGGCCGGGTCGTTGATGTGGATGGCCTTGTCCGCGCCCATGGACAGGGCCTTGCGGATGGCCTCGGTGGCCCGATCGGGGCCTGCGGCCAGCACGGTGACCTCGCCGCCCTGCGCCTCCTTGATCAACAGCGCCTCCTCGACGGCGCGCTCGTTGATCTCATCGAGGATGGCGTCGGCGGCCTCGCGGTCGAGCGTGAAGTCCCCACTGGAGAGCTTGCGCTCGGACCAGGTGTCGGGAACCTGCTTGATCAGTACGACGATGTTCGGCATGGGTCTTCGTCGACCTCCTGTTCTGGTGGCACTGGGGGTGGCGGTCGCACGAGTTCGTCACGTACGTCCACAAGTAGCTCGTCCGGGAGATTACCCTACGTTAAGTTACTCGTGGGTAACTTAGGGTGTGAGTTTCTGCATCGGTTGATCCGGTCGCGGGTGTGATATGGACAACCGCTAACGTCGGAGCAATGAGCGAGGCCGTGAGTCCTGTTGAAAACCCCACCGATCCCTTGCCTTTGACCGGTGAGCGGACGGTGCCCGGCATCGCCGAGGAGAACTACTGGTTCCGGCGGCACGAGATCGCCTACGTGCGCATGCTGGAGCACTGCACGGGCAAGGCCGTGCTCGAGGCCGGCAGCGGAGAAGGCTACGGCGCCAATATGATCGCCGACGTCGCCGCGCAGGTCACCGGCCTGGACTACGACGACAGCGCGGTCGCGCACGTGCGCGCCAAGTACCCGCGGGTGCGGATGGTGCAGGGCAATCTGGCCGCGCTGCCGCTCGACGACGCCTCGGTCGACATCGTGGTGAACTTCCAAGTGATCGAGCATCTTTGGGACCAGGCGCAGTTCCTGCGCGAATGCCTGCGGGTGCTGCGGCCCGGCGGCAAGCTGCTGATCTCCACCCCCAATCGGATCACCTTCTCCCCCGGGCGCGATACGCCGCTCAACCCTTTCCACACGCGTGAGCTGAATGCCGCCGAGATGACCGAACTTCTCGTCGAGGCCGGTTTCACCGTGGAACTGATGGCCGGCATCTTCCATGGGCCCGAACTCGTAGCGCTGGACGCGAAGTGGGGCGGGTCGATCATCGACGCGCAGATCGAGCGGGCGCTGGCGGGCGAGCCGTGGCCGGCGGAGCTGGCGGCGGACGTGGCCGCGGTGCGCATCGACGATTTCGAACTGGTCGCCGACACCGAGCGGGATATCGACGCCAGCCTGGATCTGCTGGCCATCGCGGTGAAGCCGTGACGGACCAGCTTTCCCCGGTGCCGGGCCAGTTCACGCTGGTCCTGCACTCACATCTGCCGTGGCTGGCCCACCACGGGCGCTGGCCGGTCGGCGAGGAGTGGCTGTACCAGTCGTGGGCGGCGTCCTACCTGCCCGTGGCGAAGGTGTTGAGAACCCTTGCGGCCGAGGGCCGTTCGCACCTGATCAGCCTGGGGATCACGCCGGTGCTGGCGGCGCAGCTGGATGATCCGCACTGCCTGAAGGGCATGCACCACTGGCTGGGCAACTGGCGGCTGCGCGCCGACGAGGCGTCCATGGCGGGCAATACCGCACTCGGCGGGCACGAACACCGGCTCGCCGCAACGGCTCTCGACGATTTCGAGACGCGCTGGATGCACGGGGCCTCGCCGGTGTGGCGCGAGCTCATCGACGCCGAGGCCATCGAATTGCTGGGCGGGCCGCTGTCGCATCCGTTCCAGCCGCTGCTGGATCCGCGGCTGCGCGAGTACGAACTGACCGAGGGGCTGGCCGACGCGCGGGCCCGATGGGGGCACACGCCCTCCGGCATCTGGGCCCCCGAGTGCGGGTTCACGCCCGGGATGGAACGGACCTACGACAAGGTCGGCATCTCGCACTTCATGGTGGACGGTCCCGCGCTGCGCGGCGACACCACGCTCGGGCGGCCGGTGTGGGATTCGGATGTGGTGGCCTTCGGCCGCGACCTGACGGTCAGCTACCGGGTGTGGTCGCCGAAATCCGGGTACCCGGGGCAGCCCTTCTACCGTGATTTCCATCACTACGATCACGCCACCGGACTGAAACCGGCCCGCGTCACCGGCAAGACCGTCGCGGGCCCCGACAAGGCCCCCTACGATCCCGAACTCGCCGCCGCGGCCATCGAGAAGGACGTCGCGGACTTCGTGGCGACGGTGCGGGAGCGGCTGATCTCGGAGTCGGAACGGATCGGCCGCCCGGCCCTGGTGGTGGCCGCGTTCGACACCGAACTGTTCGGGCACTGGTGGCACGAGGGCCCGCAATGGCTCGAACAGGTGCTGCGCGCACTGCCCGAGGCGGGGGTCACCGTCGGCACGCTCGCCGATGCGCGGGCCCGTGGCTACGTGGGCGAACGCGTCGAATTGGCCGACTCCTCCTGGGGTTCGGGCAAGGACTGGCGGGTGTGGGCCGGGGACCAGGTCGCCGATCTGGTCGAGCTCAACGCCGAGGTGGTGCGGCTGGCCCTGGACACCCTCGACAAGATGCGGGTGGACGCCGGATCGATGCACAACGACCGATTCGGGCTCCGCGACACGGTTGCCGACCAGCTGCTGCGGGAGGCGATCCTCGCCGTCTCCAGCGACTGGGCATTCATGGTGTCCAAGGATTCCGCGGCCGGATACGCGCGTGACCGCGCCCATGAACACGCCCACGCCGTGCGCGAGATCGCCGCGGCGGTGGCGGCCGGGCAACTCGCCAAAGCGGGGCAGTTGGCGGCAGGATGGTACGCGGCCGACGGACTCTTCCCCGCGCTCGATGCGCGCAGGCTCGGCCCCGCTTCAGAAGGACCCGCATGAAGATCTTGATGGTGTCGTGGGAGTACCCACCCGTCGTAGTCGGTGGGCTGGGCCGCCACGTGCATCACCTTGCCGTCGAACTGGCCGCCGCCGGGCACGAAGTCGTCGTGCTGGCGCGCCGTCCGATGGGCACCGACGCCACCACCCACCCGACGCACTCCTTCATCGAGGACGGCGTGCTGGTGGTGGCGGTCGCCGAGGATCCGCCGGCCTTCGATTTCGGCGAGGACATGCTGGCCTGGACGCTGGCCATGGGCCACGCCATGGTGCGGGCCGGCATCGCGCTGAACAAACCCGGCATCGGCGAGGGCTGGACACCGGACGTGGTGCACGCGCACGACTGGCTGGTCGCGCACCCGGCCATCACGCTGGCCGAGTATTACGACGTGCCACTGGTTTCCACCATTCACGCGACCGAGGCGGGCCGGCACAGCGGCTGGGTGTCGGGACGGGTGAATCGGCAGGTGCACTCGGTGGAGTGGTGGCTGGCGCACGAATCCGACGCGCTCATCACCTGTTCGGAGTCCATGAAGGACGAGGTGCACCGGCTCTACGGCGCCGAACGGGTGCCGATGACGGTGATCCGCAACGGTATCGACGTGGGCGCGTGGACCTTCCGTGAGCGCGCGCCCCGCTCCGGCCCGCCGCGGCTGCTGTACGTGGGCCGGCTGGAATACGAGAAGGGCATCCAGGACGCGATTGCCGCGCTGCCGCGCATCCGCAAGGCGCACCCGGGCACGACCCTGACGGTGGCCGGTATCGGCACCCAATTCGATTGGCTGCGTGAGCGGGCCCGCGCGCACCGGGTGGCGCGGGCGGTCAACTTCGTCGGCAAGCTCGACCACACCGATCTGCTCGGCTGGCTGCACAGCGCCGATGCCATCGTGCTGCCCAGCCGCTACGAGCCCTTCGGCATCGTCGCACTGGAGGCGGCAGCCGCGGGCACCCCGCTGGTCACCTCCACCGCCGGTGGGCTCGGCGACCTGGTCACCGACGGCGTCACCGGCGCCTCGTTCGAACCGGCCGACGTGAACGGCGTTGCGGACGCGGTGATCTCGGTGCTGGACGACCCCACCGCCGCCCAGGATCGCGCCTGGTCCGCTCGCGAGCGGCTGACCGCCGACTTCGCCTGGGACGTGGTCGCCCAGGAGACCGCCCTGGTCTACCAGTCGGCCAAGCGCCGGGTCCGGACACCGCTGGGCCGTCCCGTGATCGTGGAACGCCCGCTCCCCGAACGCGACCCGAACCAGCCGTACTGAGCCCCTCGGCTCGAATTCACCTGGGACATCCCTGCGCCCCGAATTGGAACGAGTTCTAATTCGGGGTCAGCGGACGCTCGCCCCCGGCAGCGGGTCAGTCGAACGGGCAGCCCGGATTCGGCGCATCCTCGGACAGTGGACTGCCCGCGGGCAGGACGTAGAGCACATCGAGGATCTGCGGCTCGGTGCCCAGATTCCGCTCGAGATGCACATTCCCCGCCCCGGCCCGCTCCACGAACGTGGTACCCGGCCCGCCGGTCTGATCCACCGCACAGTCCGACCCGTAATGGCTCAGCTCCCCCTGCCGCACCAGCGCGTACAACGTCCCATCGTGGTAATGCCACCCGGTGGAACCGCCTGGCGCCACGGTGATTTCGCGCAGAATGTAGTCCATACCGCCGATGGTGGTCTGCGAGAGGATCACCGCGCTGATGCCGCTGGATGGCGTCGCATGAGCATTCGCGGCGAGCGATCCCACCAGCGCGACGGACGCCACACCGGTCAGCACAGCTCGAAATCCGAGAGTCACCGGCCCACGGTATCGCGCCCCACGACGGCCCGCAGAACGAAATGTCTTAGGCGTCCATCTTTTTGAGGGCCTTCTGGACCGTCAGGAAGGTCCGGGTGGTGATGTCCTTGCCGTAGGCCTTCCCGACGACGGCCATGAAACTCGTGGTACTGGGGTCGGTGTTGTCGATGACCGAGAGCAGGGCGCGGCAGGGCTTGTCGAAGCGGACGAGGCGGACGGTGGATTCGCCCTCGGGGAATTCGGGCAGGGACTTCGGGATGTCGCGGACGAAGGTGACCGTCAGGTAGGTCTCGCGGCAGTGGGTGAGGCCGGCGAAGGGGTCGGAGTCGACGAGGGCCTGGAGCTGGGCGTGGGTCCGGATCAGGGTGCCGCCGGGAATGCCCAGTTCGGAGGTGAGGGCCTGCTGGATCTTGGCTTCCAGGGCCGGGACATCCGAGTCGTCGGACCGGAAGACGACATTGCCGCTGGTGAGCAGGGTGCTCACCTTCTCGAAGCCGAGGCCCTCGAAGACGCCGCGCAGCTTCTCACTGCGCATATTGGGGTTGGTGGGCATGATCCCGCGCAGAAAGGCGGCGTAGCGGTGCATGCGCCTGAACGTACCGGGCGGGCATGACAAAGGCCGGGCATCGCGGCCCGGCCTCGGTGCGCTGATCTATCAGGCGGTGATTTGTCAGGACGCGGTGGCGCCGCTCTTCTTGCGTTCGATATCGGCGAGGGCGGCCAGGTGGGCGGCGCGCTTCTCGGCGGCGGAGTCCCAGGCGTCCTTGCGGTTCTTGACCACCTTGGCGGGGGCGCCGACGGCGATGGAGTAGTCGGGGACGTCGCCCTTGACCACGGCGTGGGCGCCGAGCACGCAGCCGCGGCCGACCCGGGTCGAGCGCAGCACGGTGACCTTGGCGGCGATCCAGGTGTCGGGGCCGATGCGCACCGGGGACTTCACGATGCCCTGGTCCTTGATGGGCAGGTTGATGTCGTCGGTGACATGGTCGAAGTCGCAGATGTAGCACCAGTCGGCGACCAGGGTGGATTCGCCGATCTCGATATCGAGGTAGGTGTTGACGACATTGTCCTTGCCGAACACCACCTTGTCGCCGATGCGCAGCGAACCCTCGTGGCAGCGAATGGCATTCCCGTCGCCGATGTGCACCCAGCGGCCGATCTCCAGCCGGCCGAGTTCCGGGGTGGCGTGGATTTCGACCCTGCGGCCCAGGAAGACCATGCCGCGCAACACCACGTGCGGATTGGCCATCTTGAACTTGAACAGCCGGTAGTAGCGCACCAGATACCAGGGCGTGTAGGCGCGATTGGCGAGAACCCACTTGAGGGACGCAGGGGTGAGGAAACGCGCCTGCTCCGGATCACGGCGGCGCGACCCCCGCCAACGCGAGCGCAACGGTGCGCCCCACATGCTCGTCACGAACTACTCCCTGTGTTCACCGGTCGTTTCAACGAGGGTATCCGCCCCCCTCACAGGGCGTGAAAGTAGGCTGTGCTCCGGCTGTAGCGGCCCGGCGAGAAACTACAGACTTCCGTACTGGCAGAAGGGACACCAGCAGGTGCGAAACGGCAGGCGGCGGACCGGACGTGAACGACGCACCCGCACCGGGGCGAAGGTGCTGGCCCTGGCGAGCGCCGGGCTGTTCACGCTGACCGCGTGCGCGTACGGCAGCACCAAGGTCGACGATATCGGCGTAGGCCCGGGCAAGGGGTGGCCGCTGGCCTTCCGCGACGCCCACAACAGCGGGTCGAGTCCGGTCACCGGGTCGCGGAAGCTGGCGCTGAATTGGTCTCGGCCCGTGGGCGGTCCGGTCGCGCAGCCGGTGACCATCGGCGGCGACGGGCAGCTGTACGTCACGACCCGCGCCAGTGCCTGCAATATTGCCTCGTTCCAGATGCCGACCGGGCGCAAGCGGTTCTGCAATCCGATGGGTCCCAGCGCCGTCGACGGCGGCTCCGCGGTGGACGGCGTCGGCAATGTGTACGTCGGCGACGACGGCGCGGTGAACTCCTTCAACAATCTCGGGCAGCCGCGCTGGCGCACCCAGGCCGCCGGGACACCGGTGTCAGTGCAGTTCACCGGTGACGGAAATGTCCTGTCGGTGACCCAGTCCGGGCAGGTGGACGTGCTCAGCCGGCAGACCGGCGATCGGCAGGTGTCCACCTTCCAGCTGCTCGGCGAGCCCGACTTCCTCAGCAACCCGTCACTGAGCCGGCCGCCGGACCGGCAGGGCCTGGAGGACTGCGCGACCGGCGGGCCGCAGTGCCCGATCGCGAATGTGTCGGCGGTGGACCAGAAGTCGGGGCGCTTCTACGCGACGGTGTGGAAGCCGGGCGACAAGGCGGCCGCACTGATCGCACTCACCTACGGCGGCAAGGACGTTCACGTCGACTGGACCGCGCAGCTGCTCGAAGAGGGCAGCGCCACCAGCCCGGCGCTGTCGGCCGACGGGTCCACGGTGTACGTCGGCGACAACACCAACCGGCTGATGGCCGTGGACGCCGCCACCGGGCACGCCAAATGGGTGCAGGATCTGGGTTTCCCGGCGCGCGGCGGCATCTCGGTGGCCGACGGGCTGCTGGTCCCCGCCGGCGACGAGGGGCATCTGGTCGCGCTGCGCGACAGGGGGAGCAGCGCCGAGATCGCCTGGGAGCGTAAGGATCTGGAGCTGCGTGGGCGGCCGGTGCAGACGGCGGGCGGGACCGGGTACACGGTCGCGCCGATCGGCGACAAGCTGACGCTGGTCACCTTCGACACGAAGACCGGCGCCACGGTGCAGTCGAACGAGCTGCCCGGCGCGGAGGGCACGACCGTGGCCACCGCCGTGGGCGATCAGGGCGAGGTCGTGGTGACCACCCGCATCGGCGAGCTGTTCGTCTTCAAACCCGAGAAGTGACGACGCTTCGAACCCGAGAAGCCATGGCAGCGGGCGAGGTGGATACCGGCACGGTCGGCGGCAAGTTCACCGATGTGATGGACGATCAATTCGTCGACCTGCTGGACACGACCATGCTCGAGACCTCACCGGTCGCCGGACGGCTCATGGCGATCCTGGCAGAGCGGGGCTGGAAGGGCTGGACCCGGGTCGAGCGGGTGCCGCCGCACCCGTGACAGGCCGGGCTACCGCAGGGTCAGCGCGAACGCGTCGACGTTCGCCGCGACGCGCTGCAGCAGATCGAGCAGCGTGCGGTAATCGTCGGCGCTGAGGCCCTCGGTCGCCGCCGTGCGTTGAATCCCGATGCGCTCCAGCAGTTTCGCGTGCGCGCCTACGCCCTCGAGGGTGAGGGCGTAGGCGCCCGCGGCATCGCGAACGACCCAGCCGCGGTCGAGCAGTGTGCCGACATATGGTGCGGCCGTAGGGTCCTGGGCGTTCAGGAACGGCGAGAGGGCTACATCGAGCCCGGTCGCGTCGAGTGCGCCACCGGAGAGGGTGTGCATGATCTGCCAGTGGCGGCGCAGCAGGCCCTCGGTGACGAGCAGGGCGGCGAAGTTCTCCTCGAGGGTCTTGTCGATGTGCTTGAACCAGTAGCCGATCGGCTTCGGGGTGTCGGTCATGGCATTTTCCAATCAGTTGTCACATTACATATACATGTACTTTAGCAAGTAATTGTACGATGGCAAGGGTGAAGGACAACGACCCCGCGATCGTCGCCATCGAGCGCGCCATGGTGGCCATCCGACGCAGCCAGACCCGGCGTGCGCTCAATAGATTCGCGGCCCGCGGCGGCGGACCGGCCGTCGATCCGACCCTCTTCGGCGTGCTCGACGCGGTCGAGGCGCGCGACGGGGAGGCCACCGTCACCGACATCGCGACCGTGCTGGGCGTGGATCAGCCCCGCGCCAGCCGCCTGGTGGCGCGCGCGGTCACCGAGGGCCTGCTGGAACGTCGCGCCGACCAGCACGACGCGCGCCGCATCCACCTGCACCTGACGCCCGCCGCGCAGACCGCGCTGAACCGCGCCCACGCCAACCGCCAGGCCGTCTTCGCCGAGGCGACCGCGGCCTGGAGCGAGCGCGACCGCACCGAATTCGCCCGGCTGCTCACCAGATTCGTCGCCGACTTCGGCGCCGTCACCGACCGTTAGCGATCAGTCCGGCCGCACCGAATCGAGCAGGGTGGCCGCACGCTCGAGCATGGACATGAGCGCCTCGCGCTCGGCATCGGTGAACTCCGCGGCCAGCGCGCGTTCGACCGGGACCGCCCGCTTGTCGGCGGCGTGCATGACGGCGCGGCCCTCCTCGGTGAGCCGGGTCTCGAGCACATTGCGGTGCCAGGCGTGCGGCGTGCGCTCGATGAGGCCGCGCTCGCGCAGATTGGTGAGCACCGTGTTCATGGTGGGCGGCGTGACGCCACAGCGCCGGGCCAGCTCGGCCGCCGAAATGCCCGGGTTCTCACTCAGCACGTAGAGGGCCGCGTACTGCGGAATCGTCACGCCCGCGGGCTTGAGGGCGGCGTTCTTCGCACCCATCAGCGCCTGCTCGGCGCGCTTGATGAAGGTCCCCAGGCGTTCTTCGACCGGCATCGACGTCACCCCGGCATGATAGCTCATGCAGTTGTTCGAACCTTGACGATCATTAGAGTTCTAATCTATCTTCGCTCTCGCACTCGGATGTCATCTCTATCCACCGGGATCGAAAGGCACGAACCATGTCCCACCCGATTCGCCGCTGGGCCGCGCCCGCGGTGACGGCGGCGCTGCTGCTGGCGTCGGCGGCGTGCAGCACCGGCGACGCGGCGACGCCGGGCGCCGCGCCCGACCCCAACGCACCGGCGCCCGACCGCATCACCACCGCGTACGACCTGCCCGAGCGCGCGTATCCGGAGAGCATCACCGTCGATCCGCGTACCGGCGACGTGTACGCGAGCTCGTTCCTCACCGGCGCGATCTACCGGGCCACGCCGGGCACGACCGCGGCCGAGACCTTCCTGGCCGCGGGCGCGGACGGACGCCGCACCGCCAACGGCGTGAAGGTCGATGCCGCCGGGCGGCTCTGGGTGATCGACCACACGGCGGGAATCACGGTGTACGACACCGGGACTCGCGCCCTGCTCGCCCGCTTCGACGTCCCGGCCGCCGGGCAGCCGTTCGTCAACGATCTGGCCATCACCCCGGACGGCAGCGTCTATGTCACCGACAGCGTGCGGAACGTGGTCTACCGCATCGGACCGGACCAGCTCGCCGACGCGCTCGCGCACGACGGGCACGGCGGCGAACTGCGGGTCTACCTCGACCTCGGCGCGGTCAAGCACCCGGCCGCGCGGAATCCCATGACCCTCAACGGCATTGCCGCCGACGACGCGGGCCGGTATCTGATCGTGGTCGACATGACCAACGGCGACCTCTACCGGGTCTCGACCGGACCGCAGCCGACCGTGCAACGGATCGAGCGCACCGGCGGCGACGCGCTCGACGGCGACGGCCTGGAACTGCGCGGCGACACCCTGTGGGTGGTGCACAACAAGGGGAACGCCGTGTCCCGCTGGCGGCTCGGCGACGACGGCGCGAAAGCCGAACTGCAGCACCGCGTCACCGACCCCGCGCTCGACATCCCCACCTCGATCGTGCACACCGGCGGCCACGCGCTGGTCACGGTCTCCCAGTTCGACAAGAACGGCCCCTACGGCGACGGCGTCCCCGCCGGCTTCCGCATCGTCGAGATCTCCCAACTCTGAAGGAGCACACCGTGACCCACCCCGTCATTCCCGAGAAGTACACCGACCTGCTGACCCGCCCGCTGTTCGCGCACCTGGCCACCCTGAATCCGGACGGCACCCCGCAGGTCACCCCGGTCTGGCAGATCTGGGACGGCGAGTTCCTGCGCTTCACCACGACCACGACTCGCGCCAAGCACCGCAATACGTGTCGCGACCCGCACGTGGCGGTGAGCATCAACGATCCCGAGGCTCCCTACCGCTACCTCGAGGTGCGCGGCGTCATCGAGCGCATCGACGCCGACCCCGAGGGCGAGTTCTTCGACGTCCTGGCGCAGCGGTACGGCCTGGCCTACGACAAGCCGGTCGGCGACCATCCGCACCGCGTCGTCCTCGTCATGCGGCCCACCCACGTCAGCTATCAGGGCTGAAACAGCGCGAGC
Organism: Nocardia sp. NPDC004123; assembly: GCF_053603795.1. Taxonomy (NCBI): domain Bacteria; kingdom Bacillati; phylum Actinomycetota; class Actinomycetes; order Mycobacteriales; family Nocardiaceae; genus Nocardia; species Nocardia sp. NPDC004123. Next base: position 103,465 of record NZ_JBSGGG010000021.1, on the reverse strand, counting down.
TACCGGGGCGGAGACGCCGCGTCAGGGCGTGGCGCAGAGGAAAACCGTTGCCGCCCGGCCGATCCGGGTGACGACCAGCGTATGTGGCTGGGAGCCTCGTGGTTTGAGCCGGGCACGGAGCGCATCCGGGTCGATATCGACCCCGCGCGCGAGGATCTCCAACGGACCGCAGTCGCGACGATGCAACTCGGCCCGTAGCGGCTTCTCCCGGAATTCCATCCGATCGAACACCCGGAACCCCCGCACACCCTCCGGAACCCGGTCACCGGTCAGGTACGCGATGCGCGGATCCAGCTGCCACAGTCCGTGTTTCGCGGCGTAGTGCCGCACCAGCCCCGCACGGACGACCGCCCCGTCCGGGTCGATGATCCACTCCCCCGGCTCACGCTCGGGGATATCGTCCGGGTCGGCATCGGTGAGTGTCCAGGGCGCGGCAGTCGACGAGAGCACGGTCGCACGACGGGTCACACCCGGCTCCGCCAAACCCGGTGACCACAGACAGGCTTCCCGCACCGCCCCGTCGAGCGAGACGACTTCGATCTCCCCCGCCCACCCGAGCTTGTCGAAATCCAGTCCGGGAGCACACTTCACGGCCAGCAGCCGCCCGGCATACGCCGCCAGCAGATCCGGCAACGGCGGCTGCAGCTTCGCCGGATCATGCGTCCGCCGCCCATCCGCCCGCCGCGCCGGATCGGCGATCACGACCTCAGCGGTACTGCACGGCACCAGCGCATCCGCCTTGACCAGCACCACATTTCGCGTATCCGCTCCGGCGCTCGCCGCAGCGGATACGCTGCCGATCGTCGACGAGGCGCCACGTCCCTGCCCAGCGACGCTTGCCTCCCCGGGGTGGATCGCATCGCCGTCCGAGCGGGAATTCACCAGCGGCACACCGAGATTGTGCCGAGCCATCGCGAGACGTACGTCGTCGAGGTCGCTGCCGATCACGGCGGGGCAGACCTCGGCCAGGGCGGCCAATTCCGCGCCGATGGAGCAGGTGACATCGTGGACCGTACGGCCGGCCAAGCGCTGTGCGCGGTGGCGAGCTACGGCCGACGGGGTGGCCTGCTGGAGGGCGTCGTCGGTGAAGAGCCACTCTCCCACGCCGTCGAGTTTGGCTGTCGCGCGGCGGCGCAGGCGGACCGTTTCCACGAGGGCGGGGGCGTGGTCGCCGTGGTCACGGCGGAGGCGCTCGAGGTCCTTCAGGAGCGAGGCGGGGGTGAGCGCGAAATCGCCTACCTCGGCCAGGGCTGCCGCGCCGGCCGGACTGGCGAGGTAGGCGATGTCAGCGCGAGAGAAGGCGTAGCCCACGGGGATTCGTGGACCGGCCTACTTGGCGGAGGCGCCGGGCTTCACGCCGGTGATCATGGCGTTGTAGAAGAACTGGCGGGGCACCACGTGGCGCAGCACCTTCTCGTCGAGGGCCGAGAACGCCAGCCACGCCTTGTACTGGGCCATGCGGTAGCGCCAGGTCAGCTTCTCGTCCGGGACGGCGGCCTCGAAGGTGCGCACCGGCCAGCCCCACAGGGCGGCGGCGAATTCCTCGGTCTTGGCCTGCACCTCGACGGCGCCGGCGCCGCGGGCCATGCGCTCGAGGTCGGACGGGTCGAAGGTGTGCAGGTCGACGACGGCCTCGAGGGCGGCGGCGCGGGAGGACTCGTCGAGCTCCTCCTGCGGACGGCGCCAGTCGCTGAGGAACGGCAGCTTGGTGATCTCGGTGGTGATCTTCCAGGTGACCTGGCCCAGCTTGCGGGCGTAGAGGTTGCCGATGGTGGTCGGCTCACCCGCGAACACGAACCGGCCGCCCGGCTTCAGCACGCGCAGGCACTCCTTGAGCGCCAGCTCCACATCCGGGATGTGGTGCAGCACGGCGTGGCCCACGACGAGGTCGAAGGTGTCGTCCTCGTAGGGGATGGTCTCGGCGTCGGCGACCCGGCCGTCCACGTCCAGGCCCAGATTCTGGCCATTGCGGGTGGCGACCTTGACCATGCCCGGGGACAGATCGGTGACCGACCCGCGCTTGGCGACGCCCGCCTGCATCAGGTTCAGCAGGAAGAAGCCGGTGCCGCAGCCGAGTTCGAGGGCCCGGTCGTAGGGCAGCTCGGCGCTCGGGGCGACGGCGTCGAAGCGGCCGCGCGCGTACTCGATGCAGCGTTCGTCGTAGGAGATGGACCACTTGTCGTCGTAGGTCTCGGCTTCCCAGTCGTGATACAGGACCTGGGCGAGCTTGTTGTCGCTATACGCGGCCTGGACCTCCGCCTCGGTGGCGTGCGGGTTCGGCGCGGGGTCTTCAGGACCAACTGTCATGCAGGGCAGCCTAATGAATACCCCGGTGAACGGTGTTATCGGGCTGCTTAACGGCCGGTGAACCGGGCCGCATCCGGACCGTCGACCAAATAAGAACGTGTTCCAACCTGCTGATCTTCGGTGCCGAACAGATCCGCCCACTCGCGACGCGCCCGATCATGGCCGTGCGTGCCCGCCTCGAACACCCGCTTGGCAGCGGCCAGGGCCGCGCGCGGACCGTCGGTGAACTGCTTCGCCCACCGCAGGGCGGCGGCGAACACGTCGTCGGGCGCGACCACCTCGTCGACCAGCCCGAGCGCCGCGGCCTCCTCCGGATCCACGAACCGGCCGCTGTATACCAGATCCTTGGCGTGCGAGGGGCCGATCAGCAGGCTCAACCGGCGGATACCGGCCAGCGGGATCAGCCCGGCCTTGATCTGCGGCAGGCCCAGCTTCACGTTGTCGCCGATGACGCGGCGGTCCGCGGCCAGGGCCAGCTCCAGCCCCGCGCCGAGGGCGTATCCGCTGATGGCGGCCACGGTCGGCTGCGGCAGCCGGGCCAGGCAGCCCAGCGCCGACTGGAAGTCGCCGGCCATGGCCTGCGCCTGCTCGGGGGTGAGCCGGGCCAGTTCGGCCAGTTCGTCACCGGCGGAGAACACCCGCTCGTCGCCGTAGACCACCACGGCCGCGATCGACGCGTCGGCCGCGAGCTCCTCGGCGGCCGCCGCCACCTCCAGCGCCACCTGGAGATCGATCAGATTCATCGGCGGGCGTGCGATGCGGAGCACGGCGACATGCTCCGCCACACCCCGGTCCACGGTCACGAATTCGGCCACAGCCGATCACCCTACTTCGGACCCCGGGCACCGGGACGCTCCGCCCGGGCAGGCACTACTCGGGTCGCTGCGAACCGCGGATACGCGAATTGTCGGGCAGCTCGGCGAAGTAGCGGTCGGCGTGCGGGAACGCCAGCGCCGGACCGCCGCCCGACGGGTCGTACACCGGCATGATCGGGGTGATGTCCCGGCCGGCCGCGAGAATCTCGGCGGTGGAGGCGAATTCGTTCAGCGCCGCGAGCTGGGTCCAGGTCGGCGGCAGCAGCACGTCCACGCCCTCGCGCCAGCGGCCGATGGCCTCGGCGGGGGTGCACCAGGCGACCACCTCGGCCTCGGAGGTGGCGCCGTCGGCGAGCTGCCCCTCCGGCAGCACCGCGACGAAGAAGCGGGTGTCGTAGCGGCGCGGCTCGATCACCGGGGTGATCCAGTTGTCCCACGGGCGCAGCAGGTCGGCGCGCAGCACCAGGTGCTCGCGGGTGAGGAATTCGGCGAACGACAGCTCGCGGCGTTCCAGCTGCCCGCGCGCTTCGGCGTAGACCGCGGTGTCGCTGACGACGCTGTCGGCGGTCGGTCCCGCCAGCAGCACCCCGCACTCCTCGAAGGTCTCGCGCACCGCCGCGCAGACCAGCGCCTGGGCCCGGCCGGCGTCGATGCCGAATCGCTCGGCCCACCAGGCGGGTTCGGGTCCGGCCCAGTCCAGCGCGATGGACGCGTCGGACGGGTCGACGCCGCCGCCGGGGAAGACGGTCATGCCGGCCGCGAAGGCCATGCCACCCACTCGACGCTGCAGGAACACCTCGGGCCCGTGCGCACCGTCGCGCACCAGCATGACCGTGGACGCGTCCTTGACGGGCGCGGCCGCGGGCTGGGATTCGGACTGGGCCATTGCTTCGCTCACCTTTCGCACCATAACCGTTGCCCCGGCTAAGCGATACCACGCGCTGCGGGTTCGCCGGTCACTCGGTCACACGGACTGATGGTCAGTCGGTCACACGAACTGATCCGGTGCGGGTTTCGATGACGGCCCGATCGGCGTCATCGCGCCGGGTCCAGGTGCCCTCCACCTTGCCGGCGCGATAGTCCTGCACCTGACTGATCACCGCGCCGGTGTCGTCGGTCCAGGTAACCAGGAAGATGCCGGCCGCAATGGGCGCGACCGCGACCGGCGTGCTCGACCGGCGCCCGGTGTCGGCGGCGATAGAGGTCAGGGTGCGCCCGTCCGCCGAGAAGACAACGGTTCCGCCCGCGCCGCTCTCATAGCTGAGCTGCACCGTCCTACCGTTCAGGTCCGACGGGACCGTGGCCCGGCCCAGGGTCTCCGCGGCGTGCGAATTCGAAACCCGCTGGGCGGCCGGTGGATCGGCCACGCAGCCGGTGGCGACGACCGCGATGGCCAGAATCGTGATGGCGCCGATGCTCCGGCCCACAGCCAGCTCCCTCCATCCGCGGCAGTTGCGGACAGTTTGCCCGGCGGTGGCGGCGGATGCAATCGCAGCGCGCCGCGGTTCGCGAGACAGGTTGCGGGAGGCAGCTTTCAGCGGTTGCGGTGCCGCCCGAAGCGCTGGCTGCGGCGCGCGAAGTAGCGCCCCTCGATACGGTCCAGCTGAATCGACTGGCGGAACGCGTCACTCAGGTTCTCGGAGGTCAGCACATCGGTGAGCAGACCCTGCGCGACCACACTGCCCTCATTGAGGAGCATGCCGTGGGTGAAGCCCGGCGGAATCTCCTCCACGTGGTGGGTGACCAGCACGGTGGCGGGCGCATCCGGATCGGCGGCCAGATCGCCGAGCCGCTCGACCAGCTCCTCACGCCCGCCCAGATCCAGTCCGGCGGCCGGTTCGTCGAGCAGCAGCAGTTCCGGATCGGTCATGAGCGCCCGGGCGATGAGCACCCGCTTGCGCTCCCCCTCCGACAGCGTCCCGTAGGCGCGATCGGAAAGGTGTTCCGCGCCCAGGCTTTCCAGAATGTCGACGGCCCGGTCGGTGTCCATGTCGTCGTAGTTCTCCCGCCAGCGGCCCATCACCGCGTACCCGGCTGAGACCACCAGGTCGGCGACCTTCTCGTCGAGCGGCACCCGGCTGGCGATGGCGGCCGAGGACAGGCCGATGCGCGGGCGGAGCTCGTTGATGTCGACCCGGCCCAGGGTCTCGCCGAGCAGGTTGGCGACCCCGGAGGTGGGGTGCATCTCGGCGGCGGCCATGCGCAGCAGCGAGGTCTTGCCGGCGCCGTTGGGGCCGAGCACGACCCAGCGCTCGTCCAGTTCCACCTGCCAGGTGACCGGACCGACCAGGGTATGTCCGGAACGTCGGACGGTGACGTCGCTGAAATCGATGAGCAGATCGGGATCCGGTTGCGGCACGGGGTCCATCTTGGCCCACCGCCCTGGACGCTCGTCAACGTGGTGGGAAAACTCGGTGCGTGTCCTCTCCGGAATTGCGATGGCGATAAGCGATTTCGTGTGCGCCACCATCGAATTCCGATGGTTCGCGCTCCGGGCCCGCCAACCCGCGGTCCCGCGCATCCGCCCGGGTGGACCGGAACATGCGCGCCAGAATGAGTGCCGCCGGGACCGAGAGCGCCGCCCACACGATGAGAACAACCAGCAGTGTTGTCATTTCGGTGGTTTCCTTTCGAGGAAACGTGAATCGATCCTTGCCGACCCGTCCCGGGAAGTCGATATGCACTGCCCATATAGGTCAGTGCGCCGACCATCCGGTTTCGCTAGTGCGACATCCGCACTACGCCACCGCGATCACGGTCGTCGACCCCGGTGCCACCTCGGTGAAACCGGCATCGCGCACCGCCACCGCGCTGCCCTCGGCCACCCCCCGCTGCAACTCCGCCCAGCGGCCCGGATCGGCCTCCGCGACGGTGCACCGGAATCCCTGTGCGGCCCACGCATACGCCCGCTGCACCGGCAGAGCGCCTGCCAGCAACATACTGGCATGCCCTACCTGCGCCGCGGCCTTCCCTACAGTCATACCCAGTTCCGCGTTCACCCATAGCACCGGAGATTCCGGATCGATTGCGATCTCCTCCTCGACGGGCAGCTCGGTGCCGCTGATCTGGAGGCGCCGGATGCGCGGATCCACCTCGCCGACCGGTCCCGGCACCAGCGCCCGCGCCTGCGCACCCGCGAAATCGACTGTGACACCGTCGACTTCCTGCGCCGCCAGCCACTGCGCCCCGCGCGCCCGCCGCGCCACCTTGCGAATACGCGAGCGTTTCCAGGTCAGATAGCGCTCCTCCCACGCCCCATCGGGCCCGACCCGCTCATCGAGGCACAGCGCCACCACCGCCGAGGCGGCGGCTGCCAGAAGTGCGCTGCGCGCCGGTGGATCGTTCTTCGGAATGTGCAGCACCATCTGCATGGCCTGTACCAGCGCCGGGTCCGCCGGATCGCCTCCGCCGCCATACCCCCGCGCCAATTCCGCGTGCCTGGCCACGAAACCGGCATCGATGGTGGATCCGACGCTCGACACAACCACTCCTACACAACTGTTCGGGCTAATGAACCGTCAGGTTCAGGGTGAAGCTCTTGGCCGGCTCCACACCCTGTTCCCAGGCTCGCTTGTATTCCAGGCTCAATCGGGTGGAACCCGCCGCGACCGCCACGAAATTCGACACCGATGTGCCGCCGACCCCGACCTTGCCGTCCGGATTCGGGTCCTGTTCGTATTCCGGCGAGCCGTTCTGCTTCACCACGTTCTGATCCAGACCGCCCAGCATCCAGGCGTATCCGGTGGTCGGGTTGGCCTCGAGGGTGACGATCAGTCCCTGACCGACCGCGAGACTCACGTCCTTGCCGTCGGAGTCGGCGCCGACGCGCACCGGCTCGTGCTCGGACGAGGTCGAATTGCCGCAGCCGGCCAGCGCCAGCGCGGCCATCACCACTGCCAGCGGCATACGCACGCGCACGGACTCTCCTTCGATCGTGACCGGACTCCCCGACCACGGTACCGAGAGCGGAGCTGCGAGTGCCGCAACCGAATTGGACGCGTTGCGGGTCTCAGCCGAGCGCCTCAGCGCGGCAGCGGCACCCGGCGGATGCCGCCGTCGCGGGCATCGGCCGCCTCGACCTCGTCGCGGGTGACGCCCAGGATGAACAGCACCGCGTCCAGGAACGGATGCGACAGCGCCGCGTCGGCGACCTCGCGCAGCGCGGGCTTGGCATTGAACGCGATGCCCAGCCCGGCGGCATTGAGCATGTCGATGTCATTGGCGCCGTCGCCGACCGCGACGGTCTGATCCATGGCCACCCCGGTCTCGGCCGCGAATCGGCGCAGCGCAACGGCTTTCGCCTCCCGGTCCACGATCTCCCCGACCACCGCGCCGGTCAGCTTGCCGTCACGGATCTCGAGGGTGTTGGCCTGTACGAAGTCCAGTTCCAGCTCGTGCGCCAGCGGCTCGATGACCTGACGGAAACCGCCGGACACCACGCCGCAGCGGAAACCCAGGCGGCGCAGGGTGCGAATGGTGGTACGGGCGCCAGGGGTCAGCTCGATCCGCTCGGCGACCTCGTCGATGACCGAGGCGTCCAGCCCGGCCAGCGTCGCCACCCGCTGACGCAGGGATTCGGAGAAGTCGATCTCGCCGCGCATGGCCGCCTCGGTGACCCTGCGGACCTCCTCCTCCACACCGGCGTGCGCGGCCAGCATCTCGATGACCTCGCCCTGGATCAGGGTGGAGTCCACGTCGAAGACGATGAGCCGCTTGGCCCGTCGCGCCAGGCCGGCCTTCTCGACGGCGACGTCCACGCTCTCCTTGGCGGCGACCGTGGCCAGCGCGGTGCGCAGCTCGGTCTCGGCGTCCGCGTCGGCGGTGGGGACGGTGACCATGAGTTCAAGGCCGGTGACCGGATAGTCGGCGATGCCGCGAATGGAGTCGATGTTCACCCGCTGCGCGGCCAGCTTGCGCGCGATGGCGCTGAAGGCACGGGCAGTGACCGGCGAACCCAGCACCACGACCGCGTGGGTGGACAGCTTGGCACCCGAGACAGCGCTCGCCCCGATCTCCACGTCGACATCCATGCCGATGGAGGCCATGGCGTCCTCGAGCTGATCCTGCAGCGCTTCGGGATCGGTGGGACACGACACCAGCACGCCCAGGGTGAGCCGGCCGCGAATCACGACCTGCTCCACATCCAGCAGACTGACCGCGCTATTGGCCAGGGCGGCCAGCAGTACCGATGTGACGCCCGGCTTGTCGGGTCCGGTGACCGTGACCAGAACCGTCGTGTCAGCGCTCCGCCTCCCCGCGCTTGCACTCAATTCGATAACTCCGTTCCATGCGACTGCCTGTCCCGCCCGGCATGCGGCGGCAGCTCATTCTGTCAGGTCGGCGCGAACGAGACAGCGCCGACCGCCGCCGACGGTGGCGGGCATCACGCCACCCGAGGTCAGCGACCGGGCCGCCGGAGGTCAGGGCGACCGCCGACCGAGAGTCGGTGCGTCAGCGACCGAGCAGGCGTGCGGCGCCGGAACACATTTCGGTCAGCACGTCGGCGACCGGGCGCACCGCGGTGACCAGGCCGACGCCCTGGCCCGCGTCGACCGGGGCGATACGCGGGTCGTCGGCGGCATTGGCGGTGGTCAGCTCGGACCGCGCGGCGGTGTCACCGGCCAGCTCGCCGAGGTGGTCGTGCCAGCGCGCGGTGAAGTCGTTGCGCAGCACCCGGGCCGGAAAGCGCTGCGGCCAGGGCAGTTCCATGCCGACGTCGAAGGTCCGGGTCACGATGGTGTCGGTGTCCTCGGCCGCGAGCAGGGCCCGCCGGCCGCCCGGCGACAGCAGCGATTCGGCACAGGCGGCCAGGGCGGTCCCCAGCCACACTCCCGAGGCTCCGGCGGCCAGCATCGCGGCGATCCCGCGCGCCGACCCGATTCCGCCGGCGGCCAGCACCGGACCCGGCACCACGTCGAGCACGGCCTCCAGCAGCGGCAGCGTCGCCAGTTCGGGAGCGCCGTGCCCACCGCCCTCCAGACCGCGTGCCACCAGGACATCGATGCCGGCATCGCGCGCACGCCAGGCATCGTCGACGGTGTAAACCTGTGTCGCCGTGCGGATTCCGGCGGCGCGAGCCCGGTCGGCCCACGACAGGTCGGACCCGAAGCTCACCGACAGCAGCGCGGGTGCGGCCGCGAGGGCGAGCTCGAACAGCCCGGGACGGGCGGCCATCACCCAATCCACCAGACCGATCCCGACGGGACCGGCAGCGTCGGCGACGTACGGCAGTTCCCGCTCGAGGGCCTCCACCGACCCACCACTCCCCATCCCGATCATGCCCAGGCCACCCGCCGCCGCGACTGCCGCCGCCAGCCTGCCACCGGCGACCCCGCCCATCGGCGCGTTCACCACCGGCAGCCGCAGCCCCAGCTCACGCGACCACTCGGTGGACAGTCCCGTTTCCGACATCGCTCCCGGATCCTCCATCAGCCAATGTTGCATCGTGGGCCTGTATAAGGAGAGTCGCCCTGCAAACAACGCGGCACCCGTCGTCAGACGGGTGCCGCGTTGGTGTTCAGGTGCCTGAGACTAGCTGGAAATCTTCTCCAGCTCCTTGACGGTGTGGGACTTGGAGCCCCAGCCGACATGGGCCTCGGCGCGCATGCGCTCGACCATGTGCGGGTAGTGCAGCTCGAACGCGGGACGCTCGGAGCGGATGCGCGGCAGCTCGTAGAAGTTGTGCCGCGGCGGCGGGCAGGAGGTCGCCCATTCGAGGGAGTTGCCGTAGCCCCACGGGTCGTCCACGGTCACGACCTCGCCGTAGCGGTAGGACTTGAAGACGTTCCAGATGAACGGCAGCATCGACGAACCCAGGATGAAGGCACCGATCGTGGAGATGGTGTTCAGGGTGGTGAAGCCGTCCGAGGGCAGGTAGTCGGCGTAGCGACGCGGCATACCCATGTTGCCCAGCCAGTGCTGCACCAGGAACGTGGTGTGGAAGCCGACGAAGGTGGCCCAGAAGTGCCACTTGCCGAGGCGCTCGTCCATCATGCGGCCGGTCATCTTCGGGAACCAGAAGTAGATGCCCGCGAAGGTGGCGAACACGATGGTGCCGAAGAGCACGTAGTGGAAGTGCGCGACCACGAAGTAGGTGTCGGACACGTGGAAGTCCAGCGGCGGCGAGGCCAGGATGACACCCGACAGACCACCGAAGAGGAAGGTCACCAGGAAGCCGACCGACCAGAGCATCGGGGTCTCGAAGGTGAGCTGACCGCGCCACATGGTGCCGATCCAGTTGAAGAACTTCACACCGGTCGGAACCGCGATGAGGAAGGTCATGAACGAGAAGTACGGCAGCAGCACGGCACCGGTGGCGTACATGTGGTGCGCCCACACCGCGATGGACAGCGCCGCGATACCCAGCGTCGCGTAGACCAGCGTGGTGTAACCGAAGATTGGCTTACGGCTGAAGACCGGGAAGATCTCCGACACGATGCCGAAGAACGGCAGCGCGATGATGTACACCTCGGGGTGGCCGAAGTACCAGAACAGGTGCTGGTAGAGCAGCACGCCGCCATTGGCCGGGTCGTAGATGTGGCCGCCCAGGTGGCGGTCGTAGGCCAGGCCGAACAGGGCCGCGGTGAGCAGCGGGAAGGCCAGCAGCACCAGCACCGAGGTGACGGCGATGTTCCAGGTGAAGATCGGCATCCGGAACATGGTCATACCCGGGCAGCGCAGGCAGACCACGGTGGTGAGCATGTTGACGCCACCGAGGATGGTGCCCAGACCGGAGACGGCCAGACCCAGGATCCACAGGTCGCCGCCGACGCCCGGGGAGTGGACGATGTCCGACAGCGGGGCGTAGGCGGTCCAGCCGAAGTCGGCCGCGCCACCGGGGGTGATGAAGCCGGCGGTCGCCATGGTGCCGCCGAACAGGTACAGCCAGTAGCTGAACGCGTTCAGACGCGGGAAGGCGACGTCAGGGGCGCCGATCTGCAGCGGCAGGATGATGTTGGCGAAGCCGAACACGATCGCGGTCGCGTAGAAGAGCAGCATGATCGTGCCGTGCATGGTGAACAGCTGGTTGAACTGCTCCGGCGACAGGAACTGCATGCCCGGGCGGGCCAGCTCGGCGCGCATGAGCAGCGCCATGATGCCGCCGACCATGAAGAAGGACATGGCCGTCACCAGGTACATGACGCCGAGAACCTTCGGGTCCGTCGTGGTGACCATCTTGTAGATGAACGATCCCTTCGGACCCGTCCTTTGAGGATAGGGCCGAGCCGCCTCCACAAGGCTGGCCGGCCGCGGTTCTACGGCAGTCACGAAACCTCCACAGGTATGCCATCGTTCGTACGCTGCTTCCGGCGTCCGGTTCGGCATATGACGAACGACGGTGGCTTGCGCTGTGACAGATCGTAAACCGTGTGCCGACAGCGCTCGCTCCGGGTCCTACTCTGTGTCGTAATTGGGAGTCGCCGGGCACGGCTGTAGGCTGCCCCGCATGCCGGTGCGCGAGTCCGCTTCCACCCGAAACACCTTCGCCTCCACCTTCTCCCCCCTGGTCGCTCCCCATTGGCGATCTTTGCGGCATTTGCGCAGTGTGGGATTGGTCTCGGCGGCCACGCTGCTGACGGTGGGCCTCGTCGCGGGATGCGGCAAGACCGATGACAACTCCGCCTCGATCGTGCGCACCACGACGAATATCGCGGGTGCGGGCGTGGTCGGGATCGAGCGCGACACCTCCAAGGCGTGCCCGCTGCCGTCCAGCCCGGACTCGGCCGCGGGCACGAAGACCGTCGCCCATGCCGCGGGCACCTCGGAGGTGCCGGCCGACCCCAAGCGCATCGTGGTGCTCGCCACGTCCGCCTTGGACGCCACCTGCGCGCTGGGGCTGTGGGAGCGCGTGGTCGGCGCGGCCACGCTGGCCGGTCCCGCGCCGCAGCCCGGTTACCTGGGCACCGGCGTCGTCGATATTCCCTCGGTCGGCCTGATGGGCAACCCGGATCCGGCGAAGATCGCGGAGCTGAAGCCGGATCTGATCATCGGCCCGGCCTCCGACAGCTCGCACTACGACGCTCTGAAGGGCATCGCCCCGACGGTGCTGGTCGGTGCGGAGAACGGCTGGCAGGCCACCTTCACCGGTTTCGCGGAGGCCATGGACCGCAAGACCGCCGGGGTCAAGGCGCTCGACGACTACCGCACGGCCGCCAAGGACGCGGGCGTCGCCGCCAATGCCGCCCTCACCCAGGCGTCGGTGATCCGCTTCGAGCCCAATGTCATTCAGGTGCAGGGCGGCAACAGCTTCGCCGCGCAGGTGCTGGGTGACGCGGGCGTGCAGCGGCCGCAGCCGCAGCGCGGGGACTCCTTCGACGTGACCAGCCTGAGCAGCCAGGACGCCCGCAACCGGATCGAGGGCGACCTCATCTTCCTCATGTTCGACGGCAAGGACGGCCTCGACTACGGCAAGTCGATCATGAAGGGCGACAACTGGAAACAGCTCGCCGCGGTGAGCGACCGCCGCGAGTTCGCCGTCGACGACACCATCTGGCACGGCAGCGGCATCACCGCCGCCCGGGCCCTGCTCGACGACGTCCGCAACAACCTCAACGGATACGTCACGGACTGAGCGCTCCCGCCTCCCCGGACCTTCAGCGCGCGGCCGAGAGCCGTGAACCGTTGGGCACGCGTGCCGGCGGTTGGGGAGCAAACCGATTCTGGCCGTACCCGACGAGTTACCCCGAACGTTGCGAAATCAGTTGCTACGGTTGGCAAACGGCTCCGAGAAACTTTCGCTCGGGGCCGTTTGCCATGTCTGCCTGTGGGGAACACCCGTGATCACGAAAAGTTCACGATCTCGCTGGTGAACTTGGCGGTCGGTGCTCGGCCGGGTGGCGACTTCCCCGCGTCATCGGGTCGAGCGCCGTGACTTGTCAGAACTCCCAGTCTTCGTCTTCGGTGTTGACGGCCTTGCCGATGACGTAGCTGGAGCCGGAGCCGGAGAAGAAGTCGTGGTTCTCGTCGGCGTTGGGCGAGAGGGCCGAGAGGATGGCCGGATTGACGTCGCACTCGTCCTTGGGGAACAGGCCCTCGTAGCCGAGGTTCATCAGGGCCTTGTTGGCGTTGTAGCGCAGGAACTTCTTGACGTCCTCGGTGAGGCCGACCTCGTCGTAGAGGTCCTGGGTGTACTCGACCTCGTTCTCGTACAGCTCGAACAGCAGCTCGAAGGTGTATGCCTTGAGCTCCTCGCGCTCGGCCTCGGAGACCAGTTCGAGGCCCTTCTGGTACTTGTAGCCGATGTAGTAGCCGTGCACGGCCTCATCGCGAATGATCAGGCGGATCATGTCGGCGGTGTTGGTGAGCTTGGCCCGCGAGGACCAGTGCATGGGCAGGTAGAAGCCGGAGTAGAAGAGGAACGACTCCAGCAGGGTGGAGGCGACCTTGCGCTTGAGCGGGTCCTCGCCGTTGTAGTACTCCAGCACGATCTCGGCCTTGCGCTGCAGGTTCCGGTTCTCCTCGGACCAGCGGAAGGCCTCGTCGATCTCGCGGGTGGAGCACAGCGTGGAGAAGATGGAGCTGTAGCTCTTGGCGTGCACCGACTCCATGAAGGCGATATTGGTGAGCACCGCCTCCTCGTGCGGGGTCAGCGCGTCCGGGATGAGGCTGACCGCGCCGACCGTGCCCTGGATGGTGTCGAGCAGGGTGAGGCCGGTGAAGACCCGCATGGTGAGTTGCTTCTCATTGGCGGTCAACGTGTTCCAGGACGGGATGTCATTGGAGACCGGGACCTTTTCCGGCAACCAGAAGTTGCCGGTGAGCCGATCCCAGACCTCGGCATCCTTCTCGTCCTGCACGCGGTTCCAGTTGATCGCCGTCACCCGATCGATCAGTTTCACGCCCGCTCACACACCCTTCTCAGCTCACCGGACCCTGCGGAATTCCCTTACCCTGAACACTACTACTGGTAGGTGACATCCCCATGCAGCACAAGAAGTTGTGTCTTCACGTGTCCTCACACTGTCCTGCGAGAATGCGAAAAGGGGATGGGCAAGCACGCCACCGACTGCAGAAAATTACAGCTGTGCAATCCGTCACAGCGACCCGGGGTCGGCGTGTCCGAACCGCCCCCGGTTTGCCGATCAGATGCCCAGCACCACTTTCGCAGTCGTGAAATAGATGACCAGCCCGGTCGCGTCCACCAGCGTGGTCACCATGGGCGCGGAGATGACGGCCGGGTCGATGCGCAGTTTCTTGGCCAGCAGCGGCATGGTTCCGCCGATGGTCGCCGCCCAGGCGCAGATGATCACCAGCGCGATGCCCACCACCACGGCGATCTTCACGCCCACGAACAGCGTGCCGATCACCATGCCGACCGCGGCCAGCATGCAGCCCAGCAGCAGCCCGACCCGGCATTCCCGCCAGATCACGGCGAACAGGTCCGAGACCCGGACCTCGCCGACCGCGAGCGCGCGCACGCAGGTGGTCGCGGCCTGGGCGCCCGCATTGCCGCCGGAGCCGATGAGCAGGGGGATGAACAGCGCCAGGTGCGCGGCCTGCTCGAGGGTCGGCTCGAAGAAGTTGGTGACGGTGACGGTCAGGGTCGCGGCGACCAGCAGCAGCATCAGCCACAGGGCGCGGTAGCGGGCCAGCTGGAACACGCCCGCGGCCATGTAGTGCCCGGACCACGGGGTGGTGCCGGCCTGCCGGGCCATGTCCTCGGAGTCGGCGGCCTCGATGACCTCGACGGCGTCGTCGATGGTGAGCAGGCCCACCAGGCGGTCCTCGCTGTCCACCACCGGCAGGTTGATCAGGTTGGCGCCCTGCATGAGCCGGGCCGCCCGCTCCGCCGAGTCGGTGGCGCGCACCGAGACCGGTTCGGCCACAACCAGATCCGCGATCATGGCGTCCGGTGAGCCGAGCACCAGATCACGCAGTTCGACCACCCCGATCAGGCGGCGGCCCGCGTCCACGACCGGCAGCGTGTAGACGGTCTCGGCGGTGCCGCCCTTGGTCCGGACGGTCTGCAGCGCCTCGGTGACGGGCAGATTCCGCGGCAGCGCAACGACTTCCGGCGTCATGTAGAACCCGACCGACCCCTCCGGGTAGCCGAGCAGGGTGGCGGTCATCCGCCGCTCGCGCGGGCTGAGCCCCGCCAGTACCTTCTTGGCCACCTTGGCCGGCGCCTCGCGCAGCATGCGGGCGCGGTCATCGGGGTCCATGTCCTCGACGAGGTCCCGGAAGCTCTGATCGCGCAGGCCGGACAGGATCTGCTGCTGGTCGACGGGCTCGAGTTCCTCGAAAACGGCCAGCGCGCGGTCCTTGTCGAGCAGCCGGAAGGCCATACCGGCGGTGACCGCGTCCATGCGGGCCAGCTGCTCGGCGATGACGTGCGGCGGGTGGTTGTCGAGCCACTCCACGGCGGGGGTGAGGTGGCGGCGGTCGACGATGTCGCACAGCGAATCCCCTTCGGGGCGGCGCACATCGGAGACGACAGGGTGCAGGTCGGTCTGCGTCATGGCGGAGTCCTCGGCCGGACGGCGAGTAAAAGAGTGGATGGGAGGCACCGGGGCACACCGCGGGCACCGCACCCACCGCCGCAGCGAAGCTAAGGACGAATTCGGGGGGCGATGCCACACGGCCTTCGACTGGGAGGTTCGCCGCGCATGCACCTCACCCCCTCTCGGTAGCCGCTGACAGAAACAACCGCGTTCAGGATACAGCGGGTTGCCTGCGGCCCTCGACCTGGCGGGCGGTTCCGTGAGAGGGTCGGAAGCCGGTGGTAGCGCGCCGGTTTGCCGTCGGATCATTTTCCGATCATTTTTCGCCGATCCGGTCGCCGCAGCCGTTGGGCAGGCGTCCGAGATGCCCTACTCTCTGCCTCTGTGCGTGTTTTGGTGCTAGAGGACGACCACCAGCTCTGCCGTGAGGTGACCGATGGGTTGCGCTCGGCCGGGTTCGCGGTGGACCTCGCCCAGAGCATCGCCGACGCGGATTTCAAGATCGCCATCAATCGCTACGACTGCCTGGTGGTGGATCGCGGACTGCCCGATGGCGACGGCCTGGACCTGGTCGCCGGGGCGCGCAGCGCCGGGCACACGGTGCCCGCGCTCATGCTCACCGGCCGCGACGGGCTCGACGATCGGCTGGCCGGTTTCGAGCACGGCGCCGACGACTACCTGACCAAACCCTTCGCGCTGCCGGAGCTGGTGATGCGGGTGCGGGCGCTGTGCCGCCGCCGCGAACAGCCCACTGCGTCGCGAATCGCGGTGGCGGACATCGATATCGACCTGATGCGCCGCCGGGTCACCCGCGCCGGCATCATGCTGATGCTCACCCCCAAGGAGTTCGCGGTGCTCGAGCTCATGGCGACCCGGCGCGGCAGCGTGGTGACCCGCACCGATCTCATCGAGTGCTGCTGGGACGAAATGGCCGAGCCCGCTTCGAATGTGGTGGACGCGGTGGTGGCGAAGCTGCGCCGCAAGCTCGGCGAGCCGAGCGTGATCGAGACCGTGCGGGGTACGGGATTCCTCATCGGCGGCGGGATCTCGTGAGCGCGCACCGCTCCCCCGCCGTGGCCCGGCTGAAACGGGCCCGCTGGATCATGACCGCACTGGTCACCGTGATCACCGCGACGGCTGTACTGGTGTTCGGCTTCGTGGCCGCCTCCATCGACGCGCACGCGCGCCAGACCCGCGCGCAGGATCAGGCCGAGCAGGTGGCGGGTGGGCTGGCCCGGGCCATTCAGCACGACGACAAGCAGGTGCTGGACCTGTCCACCGTCATCGACGACGAGCTGGCCAAGGGGTCGACGGCGGTCGTGGTGACGGTGCGCAAACCGGGCGAGCCGTGGAAGCAGGCGCACACCTATCAGCGTTCGCTCATGCCCGACGACACCCAGATTTCCACGCTCGCAACGCAAACCGAGGATCACGCCGACGGCCTGCTCTATCAGGGCAGCCGGTTCGCGGGCACCGACATCACCGGCCGCTCGGTGACGGTGGCGGGCGCCCCGGTGTTCTGGAACGACTGGGACAGCATCGTGGTCATCCTGGCTGGGACCGAGTCCATGGCAGACGCCGGGGCGCATCGAATCCTGGTGTGGGAGTTGATCGCCGGCGGTGGCCTGCTGGTCCTGCTGTCGGCGGCGGCCACCTTCCTGCTGTCGGGGCGCAGCCAGCGGCAGGCGTTGCGCATGCTGGACGAGCACGAGCAGTTCCTCGGCGATGCCGCGCACGAATTGCGTACGCCGCTCACCACATTGAAGCTGCTCACCGAATCCCGGCCCAAGCCCGAGGAGGTGCAGCAGACGCTGGCCGAGGCGCGCCGGCTCGCGGATCGGATGGCGCGCCTGGTGACCGGGCTGCTGGCCCGCGCCCGCATGCAGTCCGGCATCGCCGAACCCGAGCGCACCCTGCTGCGGCTGGACCAGCTGGCCGAGGCGGTGGCCGAGGAGGCCGCCGACGAGCGCATCGTGGTGACCGCGCACCCGAGCGTGGTGGTGGGCGATCCGCAGCTGCTGAGCCTGGCGATCCGGAACATGCTGGAGAACGGGCTGACCCACGGCGCGGTGAACCGGGCCGCGCCGGTCGAGGTGCACGTGGCGGAGGGGCGGGTCAGCATTCGCGACCATGGCCCGGGCGTCGATCCGGTCATGTCGGCCAGCCCGTTCAACCGCGGCGCGGCCGGGCGCAGCGGGCGCAATGGCATCGGGCTGGCGCTGGTCGCCTGGGTGGCGCAGGCGCACGGCGGCAATGCCTCCATCGAGCCCGCCGTCGGCGGCGGCACCATCGCCACGCTGTGGCTGCCGCCCGCCGACATCACGGTGGGCAGTCCGGTCGCCGCACACCGGTAGCGAAACCCGGTGCGCGGACGGGGTTCACTCGGCGTCGAGCGGCTTGCGACCGCTGATCGGACGCCAGAGGCCGATGAGCGCGACCATGATCACCAGGGCCACGGTGATGACGGTGAACACCGCGCCGGGCCCGCGGCGGTCCAGCAGCGGCAGCAGCAGGAACGGCTGCACGGCCGTGCCCAGCTTGGACAGTGAACAGGTGGTGCCCGACGCGGTGCCGCGCACGCTGGTCGGGAAGGACTCCGGCAGACAGGCGTGGATGGCGTCGGAGAACACATTGCCGGCCAGCGTGAACAACCTGCCCGATACCAGGATCAGCGGCACGGCGGTGGCGAAACCGAAGACCAGGCCGAACACCGCCATCAGGGCGGCGCTGCCCATCACCAGGTATTTCCGTTCCCCGCGCTCCATCAGCGGAATGGCCGGCAGCGAGCCCAGCACGGGACCCAGCGGCAGTTCGTCCAGTCGCACCGGCGGACCGGTCCGGGCATCGCGGGCGTCACCGAATGTGGTCATTGCCCACACTCAACATTTCACCGGGCGGACGGCCATGGTTGCGCGCACGATATATGGGTGGACGTGACGGGAGCGGGACTGCAATCACTGACCATGGTGCGGCACGGCCAGAGCACCGTCAATGCGGCGCCGTACACCGGGGCGGAGGAATTCATCACGGGCACACGGGATGCCGACGTGCCGCTGACCGAGCTGGGCGCGGCGCAGGCGGCGGCGGCCGGGAGACGGCTGGCCGGGTTCGATCCTGGCTTCGACCTGGTGCTCTGCTCGCCGTATCTGCGCACCCGCGAGACGGCCCGCATCGCGCTCGTTTTCCTGTCGACGCTGCCCGTGCACTTCGACGAGCGGATCCGGGACCGGGAGCCCGGGGTGCTGTTCGGGCTCACCAGAATCGGCATTCAGCGCCGCTACCCGGACGAATTCCGGGAGATGCAGCGCTCGGGCGGCTTCTACCATCGCCCGCCGGGCGGCGAATCCTGGCCCGACGTCGCACTGCGGCTGCGGGCCGTGCTCCGCGAAATGCACGGCCATGTACTGGTTTTCACCCATGACATCGCAATCGTGCTGACCCGCTACATCTTCGGGGATCTGAGCGAGGCCGAGATCAGCGCCCAGACCAGTGCCCAGGTCCGCAATGCGTCCATAACCCGTTGGGAGCGGGGCGATTCCGGGATGCGGCTCACCTCGTACAACGACACCAGTCACCTGGGCTGATCACCGCCCCGGGCATGTCCACCCGGGCTGACAGGATTCCGTGCCGAGGTGGAGTCGGATAGATCACCCCGGTGGCGCTCTCACGCCTCGGGCGTGCGCCCGTTTCACCCGCGTATCCACGCGAATTGCCCCGCGTCGACGCTGCCCGGCAGTCATGCGGAGCCGGCCTGGCGCATGTGAGAAGTCACAAGAGCGCCGAAAGCGCATTACTGTGCCTCACAGGAGGGATCGATCCAGCCGCTGGTATCCGCGGCATGCGTTAGCGTTTCAGGTCCCGGAAGGGGCACAACCCGGGGGTGGAAGGGAGTCACGGATGTCCGTGGGAATTCCGGCCCAGGCGGGGCTCACCGTGTCGGGCAACCCGATATCGTCGCCGCTCAAGGATGTGCGCGGGCTCGCGCAGCACATGGTGGGGCATTTCGTCGAAACCGTCGCGCCGTGCGGGACGCTGCCCGGCGACGCCATTCACGGCGACGTCACCGCCATCACCCGCACCTGCCTGGAGCTGGCGGTGGGCATGCTGGACGGGCGCGACATTCCGGAGAAGACCAAGCGTTTGGAGGAGGCCGCCGCGCAGTGGGCGCGGGAGGGCATTCCGATCGACACCATCCACCACGCCATCCACGAGGGCTTCAAGATCGGGTCGGAGCTGGTGATGGCCAATGCGATGGCCGGGCACGTGCGCCGCGAGGACGACGCCGGCGATGTCACGCTGGTCATCGCGGCCGCCGACATGGACAGCATCATGGGCGGGGCCAAACTCGTGGTGGAACTGCTGGACCGGATGACCTCCGCGGTGGCCATGGCCTATGTGCGGGAGCTGCGGTCGGTGGTGAGCGAACACCACACCGCCGTGCACACGCTCACCTCCGCGCTGCTGGGCGGGCACAGCACCTCCACCATGGCGCGCGAATGCGGGATCGAGATCGCCGAGACGTATCACGTACTGGCGCTGGCGATTCCCGAACATCCCGAGGAGCACTCCACCACCGTGGACGGTGCGGTGGTGGCACGGCGCAAGCTGCGCCGGGTACAGGCCGAACTGGCCCACCGGTATCCCGACCGGGTGCTGTCGCTGCTGAGCGTGGACGGCGGCACGCTACTGGTGCCGGTCACGGCACTCGCGGACGAGCAGCTGGACGAACTGGTCGAGCAACTGTCGCGGGCAGCCCGGGTGCCGATCACCGCGACGCTGGTTTCCGCTGCGCCGCAACAGATTCCGGATGCGGCCGACCATGCGCACGAGCTGCTCGACATCGTGCACCGGCTGCGGCTGGTGCGCGGGCTGTTCCGGTTCGACGAACTGGCGCTGGAATATCAGCTCACCCGGCCGGGACCGGGCCGCGATCATCTGGGGTCGCTGCTGGATCCGCTCGACGAGCACGCCGAGCTGCTGGAGACGCTGCAGTCGCACATCAGCAACAACCTGAACCGGCAGCGCACGGCGCGCATGCTGCACGTGCACACCAATACCGTGGACTACCGGCTCAAGCGGATAGGACAGCTGACCGGGTTCGATCCCACCCAGGCGTCGGGGCTGTGGTACCTGCGCTCGGCGCTGGTGGCCCGCACCTATCAGGCGGCGGGCTGCTGACCTGCGGCGGTCGGCCGGCCCGCCGGTAATCGGCCGGAGGGTTCATCGCCGGGCTGGTGGTCGGCGGGGGCGACGTAGAAGGGGTCCGGATCCACAATGGGCACCGTGATCGTTTGTGACCGCGTGTCCAGTCTGGGGTGCCGACATTTCTGTTCCAACGCGTAACAACTACCCTCGCGCGGCGCTTGTGACATTTCCAAGGTCGAACCGGAACACGTTCCCGTGCAAAACAATCCGGTTACTTTCGGTTACAGAGACGCGCAGCCGCCGCAGGTGTCGGCTCGCGCGTCTCCCCGCCACTATTCGAGGAGCAGCACGCATGGCCGGCATCACCGAAGGCAAGGTTCTGTTCGACAGCAGCGGGGAGGCGCTCACCCATCGTGTCACCGTGTACCTGGGCGGGCCCGACGAAGGGGCCGAGCTCACCATGGAATACGCGGCCACCTGGAAAGAGGCGTCGGACTTCACCGTGGCGGCCGTGCACGCCGGACTCGCCGTGACGGTGGACAGCCGGATCCGGCCGGGACTGCGCCGACTGCCACGCTACGGATTCCGGCACTGAGATACCGTGCGCCCCACATGCATTCGGGCGGTGCGATTACCGCCCGGAGGGCGGGGCGAACGCGGTGGCGAGGGTATCCCAGGCCGGGCCCAGCTCGGCGGAGAAGTCCTCCCAGGCGTGAATTCCGGTCGGCTCGTAGTGCACGGTGGCGGGAATTCGCAAGTCGCTCAGTCGATTCGCGAAATGCTCGGTGCAGACGCGGGCGCCGGCCTCCAGCACCACGCCGCCCCCGGCGGCCTCCAGGGCGGCCGGGATGTCGGGCGACTTCAGCACCTGGGCCAGATCGGGCAGGCCCGGGAGACCGGAGGCGGCCGACAGGTAGATCACGGTGCCGCGCAGGGCTTCCGCCCAGACGGTGCTGTCGTGGATCAGCCAGTCGAAGGTGCCGGGCGGGCCCCACAGGTTCATGATGTTGCCGCCGCGTGAGGCGACGGTGAGCGCGGTGATCGCACTGCCGGAAGGGTCGATGGTCGAGTAGCAGCCGCTCAATCCGGCGACGGCGCGGTAGAAGCCGGGGTGACGGTGGGCGAGCATCATCGCGCCCTGCGCACCCATCGAGACGCCCGCGATGGCCCGGCGGCCGTCGGAGTGCAGATAGGGCTCGATGGCGCCGGGTAGCTCGGCGGTCAGGAAGGTCTCCCAGCGGTTCCAGCCGAGCGCGGCGTCGGCATGCAGCCAGTCGGTGTACATGCTGCCGGTCGCGCCCGCGGGCAGGACCACGTCGACGGGCTTGTCCGCGAAGAATTCCGCCGCATGCCCCTTGGTCAGCCAGTCGGATACGCCCTCGGCGTCCACCCCGTCCAGCAGATAGAGGGTGGGCCGGGGGCCCGCGCCGGAGCCGTGCAGCACATCGAGGGCGACGTTGCGGCCCATGGCAGCCGAGGTGACCTCCACCCGCTCCCAGTTCGGGCCGAACTGATGCACCCGGGTCACATCGGCCGGGGACGCGGCCCGGTACGGCATTCCGGCATGGGCGGTCACGCCCAGCGGCGGGCACGCGAGTATCGCCAGCGCCACCGCGACCCCGGCGGCGGCCCGGGACCTCACGACTCCGCTCCCATATCGGGATTCATCCGAATCATGTTGTGCGACAAGCTAACTCCTCACGCAGGGCGTGATATCCGAAGAACCCACCGAGCGGGTGCGAGGTTGGCCGCTCGGTGGGTCTTCATCCGATGGGAGTGCAGTTACGACTGCACCGGCAGTACATGTCTCGAACAAGCAGTCCTCGGCATGCGGGGGCAGGAGAGGACTTCTTACTCACCTCCAAAAACGGGAGTCCTGATGCGATTCCGATTCCGGCATCGACCGCGCAGTTCGGTGATTCGATACCCGAATCACGGCGAGCCTAACCAGGCTCGAACCGTGATCGGCAGGGCGCGAGCCACGTTCTGGAGAGTTCACAACACTGGGCGGCGCGGTCGTGGGATCGGCCACAGCAGCGGTTATCCCCGCCGCGTCGCCTGCTCGTCAATCCCCCGAAACGCGTTGTCAACCAGCCGTTTTCACCTCGAGAATCACGTTGACCAGCACATTGCCGCCGGGCTAGGTTCGTACCGGATTGTTTGGTCTAGACCATATGGACCGCTACCCGAGCCGGCTTCGATGCAATCGAGAGGAAGATCACGCGTGCAGTCGATGGGATATCCGATCCTGGCGGTCTCCGTCTTCCTGCACGCGGGCTGGAACGTCGCCCTGGGCCGGCTCCGCCGTAGCGACCGGCCCATCTCCTCCACCGCCGACATGCTCATCGCGGGCGGCCTGCTCTTCCTCCCGATCGCCGTGGCCACCTGGCACTTCGAGCTCTACGCCCTCCCCTTCGCCGCCGCCTCGATCTGCTTCAGCACCATCTACTTCGCACTGCTCGAGCAGGCCTACGCCACCGCCCCGGTCGGCGAGGTCTACCCGATCGTGCGCGGCAGTTCCCCGGTCCTGGTCGTCACCGCCTCCGCCATCCTCGGGACGACCATCGGATGGACCCGCTGGCTGGGCGTGGCCTTCATCGCCTCCGGCGTCCTGCTGATCGCTCTCTCCCGAGCCCGGCCGGCCGCTCCGGGCATCACCGGCGGCCGCCGATCCGTCTTGTGGGGTCTCACAATCGGCTGCTGCGTAGCCTCCTACACACTCTTCGACGGTGTGGGCGTTCATCACGCCGCACCCATTCCCTACCTCGTCACGGTCATGGGCGGCTCCGGAATTGCCCTGAAGGTCAAGGACATAGCCCGCGGCGACCACGCCGGCTCGCTCTCCCTGCGCTCGCTTCCCCTCACCGCCATGGGTGGTGCGGCAATGCTCGGAGCCTTCGGTCTGACACTGATCGCCATGACCCAGCTGCCGGTGGCGGTCGTGGCCAGCGTTCGAGAATCCAGCATTGTCGTTGGCGCGATTCTCAGCCGAATCCTGCTCGACGAAAGGATTTCTCGACAAGGTGCGATCGGGATCGCAAGTGTATTAACAGGAACGGTGGTCATTGGATTACCGGCTTGAAAATAGGCGCCGGGGGTTTAACGAATTATATTGCGATACTGGATAATTCGGATTCTTTGAATGATCTTCGGGCGGTAGAATGGGGGTATGGATTGGGGCGGGCAGATCATCGACGACATCACCGCGGTGGACGCGGTCGGTGTGGTGGGTGACGCGCTCGATGTGCTGATTCAGGATCCGCTGGGACCGATCGGTGACGACGACCTGCTGGATGTGATGCGGGAATGGGAAAGCCACCGCCGTCGCATGGCCGCGTTCGAACACAAACTGATTCGTGAGGTCGAGAACCGGAACCTGCCAGAAAAAGCGGGCGTGAGGCCGACTTCGACATTCCTGGCTCAAACCCTGCGCCTGGGACACGCCGAAGCCCGCGCACGGTGCAACGCCGCGCAGTTGCTGGGTGTGCGCCAAGAAGCCGGTCGGGTGTTGGAGCCGTCGCTGACCTGGACCGCTGCCATGCAGGAAATCGGTTTGGTGTCGGTGGATTCGGCACGCATGATCGGCAAGATCATGGACCGGATCCCCGAGAGTGTCGACGCCGACCTGCGCGACCGCGCCGAGTTCCAGCTGGCACACTTCGCAACCCAATCCACCGTCGACGACCTGCCCAAGATCGGGGACCGCATCCTGGGCTACCTCGACCCCGACGGCGCCCTCACCAAAGACCTCGACCGGCAACGCCGCCGCGGCATCACCCTGTCCAAGCAGGGCGTGGACGGCATGTCCACCATGACCGCCGACCTCACCCCCACCGCACGAGCCTTGCTCGATCCGATCTTCGCCGACCTGGCCCGGCCCGGCATGTGCAACCCCGCCGACCCCGAAAGCCCCTGGAACACCAACGAACTCGACACGGACGCGTTGGAAGCGGCCGCCAAGCGTGACACCCGCACCCCCGCGCAACGCAACCATGACGCGCTGGTGGCGTTCCTGCGCCCGGAAATGGGCCCGACCAAACTCGGCAAGCACCGCGGCCTACCGGGCGAGTTCAAGGGGTCGTCGCAACACCGGCTTGTTGTAGTGAGAGTAGCTGTTGGTCAAGGGCTTCGGCGGGAGTCTTCCAGCCGAGTGTCTTGCGGGGTCGGCTGTTGAGGGCTGCGGCGACAGCAGCGAGATCGCCGGCGGTGTGTCTGCTCAGGTCGGTTCCCTTCGGGAAGTATTGGCGCAGAATCCCATTGGTGTTTTCGTTGGTGCCGCGCTGCCAGGGGCTGTGCGGACCGACGTAAAGGTTCAAAATGGTGGGGGCTGGAACGGGAGTTCGGCCTCGCAAGCTCGGCCCCCTCTCCCCTCCAGGCATCTTTGTCGTTTGTCTCTTTGGGTTTTGGTTCTTTGGCTTTGTCTTCTGGTCCTTTGTCTTTCAGCACTTCCCGAACCAGTCGAGGCTCTGCCCGTGCGGGCGCGTATACGCCATCGGAACGCCGTTCGATGCAAGTACTAAATGCACGTCTGCCGGTCCAGCCGGGAGCACATCGGTGCCGAAATCAACAACTCCCGGCGGCTCATTGGTAATCCACTCACATGGAAGCTCTCGCATCATGGCCGGGAAAGCCGCACGATCGGCGCGGGCCAGATAGAGCAGGACAGCACTACCGAAAACGATGACGGGTATATCGGAGGGAGCCTCGTGGACCAGGTCCGCCAGGGCATTGCTGAGATCGCCCCGCACCAGATGCGGCGGGTTCTCCCGAGCGATGGCGGCGGCATTGCGCAAGCGGTCCAGGCGGTTTCGCTGTTCGGGCCAGACTAGAGATTCCAGCCAACGCATGTCCTCGGGATCCCGGACATCGAGCGGGTTGAGGTCGATACCCGCGCGGTGCACGACGTTCGGTAGTTCGGTGGGCAGTGGCGGGTTGCCGGTGGTGGCGCATGGCAGGACGACGGTGGAGCGCCCGTCTCGAGGGTCGAGGGTGGGGCGGTCGTCGTAGGTGTAGCTGTACCGGTCGGGGTACAGGCACAGTCCGGCAGAGGCACCGAATTCTATGAGCGCCACTGGATCCGAGCCATGCCGGGCGAGCAGCGGCAGCAGCGTCGCGGTCCGGCCCACCTCGTTGGTCTGGGTGCGACGGGCCATGGCGACATCCCGGACCCCGGGCCAGTTGGTGATCAGGAAGTCCTTGAACTCCTCGAACGGCCCCACCGTCACGCCCAGGTAGCGGGCCGCGCCGAGGATCAGGTTGGGCTGGCGCTTGTGCACGGGCAGGGTGTCGATGAGGGCGAGAAGCTCGGTATCCCCGGCGATTCCGAGGCACCAGTGCTCGTAGCAGGGCGAGTAGCCCCGCACCTCCTTCTCTGCGAATGCCCGGTATCGATCGGCGGTTTCCATTCGGCCTCCCCCACATCGGCTTTCACGAAAAAGGGC
Source organism: Nocardia sp. NPDC004123 (assembly GCF_053603795.1). Lineage (NCBI taxonomy): Bacteria > Bacillati > Actinomycetota > Actinomycetes > Mycobacteriales > Nocardiaceae > Nocardia > Nocardia sp. NPDC004123. Next base: position 77,317 of record NZ_JBSGGG010000021.1, on the reverse strand, counting down.
GTCCGCGGCAGTTGCCGGGACGCCCTTATCGATAGCACCTGTCAGAGCATGCAGCTCACGCAGCCCTCGACTTCGGTTCCTTCCAGGGCCATCTGGCGGATGCGGATGTAGTACAGGGTCTTGATGCCCTTGCGCCAGGCGTAGATCTGGGCCCGGTTGACGTCGCGGGTGGTGGCGCTGTCCTTGAAGAACAGGGTCAGGGACAGGCCCTGGTCGACGTGCTGCGTCGCCGCGGCATAGGTGTCGATGATCTTCTCGTAGCCGATGTCGTAGGCGTCCTCGAAGTATTCGAGGTTGTCGTTGGTCAGGTAGGGGGCCGGGTAGTAGACGCGGCCGATCTTGCCTTCCTTGCGGATCTCGATCTTGGACGCCACCGGGTGGATGGAGCTGGTGGAGTGGTTGATGTAGGAGATCGAGCCGGTCGGCGGGACCGCCTGCAGGTTCTGGTTGTAGATGCCGTGCTCCATGACCGACGCCTTCAGCGCGCGCCAGTCGTCCTGGGTGGGGATGTGGACGCCGGCGTCGGCGAAGATCTGGGCGACGCGGTCGGTCTTGGGCTCCCACGCCTGGTCGGTGTACTTGTCGAAGAACTCGCCGCTGGCGTACTTCGAGTCGGCGAAACCGCCGAACGCCGAACCCCGCTCCATCGCAATCAGATTCGAGGCGCGGATCGCGTGGTAGGCGATCGTGTAGAAGTAGATATTGGTGAAGTCCACGCCCTCTTCGGAGCCGTAGTGGACCCGCTCGCGCGCCAGGTAGCCGTGCAGGTTCATCTGGCCCAGGCCGATGGCGTGGGACTCGTTGTTGCCCTGCTCGATCGAGGGCACCGAATAGATGTGGGTCTGGTCCGACACCGCGGTCAGCGCGCGAATCGCGACCTCGACCGACTTGCCGAGGTCCGGCGAGTCCATGGTCTTGGCGATGTTCAGCGAACCCAGGTTGCACGAGATGTCCTTGCCCACCTTGGCGTAGGACAGATCGTCGTTGAACTCCGACGCGGTGGAGACCTGCAGGATCTCCGAGCACAGGTTGGAGTGGGTGATCTTGCCCGCGATCGGGTTGGCCCGGTTCACGGTGTCCTCGTACATGATGTACGGGTAGCCCGACTCGAACTGCAGCTCGGCGATGGTCTGGAAGAACTCGCGAGCCTTGATCTTGGACTTGCGGATCCGCTTGTCGTCGACCATCTCGTAGTACTTCTCGGTCACATTGATGTCGGCGAACGGCACGCCGTAGATGCGCTCCACGTCGTACGGCGAGAACAGGTACATGTCCTCGTTCTTCTTCGCCAGCTCGAAGGTGATGTCCGGAATCACCACACCCAGCGACAGCGTCTTGATACGGATCTTCTCGTCCGCATTCTCCCGCTTGGTGTCCAGGAACCGGTAGATGTCGGGGTGGTGCGCGTGCAGGTACACCGCGCCCGCGCCCTGCCGCGCACCCAACTGGTTGGCGTAGGAGAACGAGTCCTCCAGCAGCTTCATGATCGGGATGACACCGGAGGACTGGTTCTCGATCTTCTTGATCGGCGCACCGGCCTCACGAATATTGCTGAGCAACAGGGCAACACCGCCGCCGCGCTTGGACAGCTGCAGGGCGGAGTTGATGGAGCGGCCGATCGACTCCATATTGTCTTCGATGCGGAGCAGGAAACAGGACACCGGCTCGCCGCGCTGCTGCTTGCCCGAGTTGAGGAAGGTGGGGGTGGCCGGCTGGAAGCGGCCGTCCATGATCTCCTCGACCAGCTCGCGCGCCAGGGTCTCGTCACCGGCGGCCAGGGCCAGGGCCACCATGCACACGCGGTCCTCGAAACGCTCCAGGTAGCGCTTGCCGTCGAAGGTCTTCAGCGTGTACGAGGTGTAGTACTTGAACGCGCCGAGGAAGGTCGGGAACCGGAACTTCTTGGCGTACGCCTGCTTGAACAGCTGCTTGACGAACTCACGGGAGTACTGGTCGAGCACCTCGGTCTCGTAGTAGTTCTCGCGCACCAGGTAGTCGAGCTTCTCCTCCAGATTGTGGAAGAAGACCGTGTTCTGGTTGACGTGCTGCAGGAAGTACTGGTGCGCGGCTTCCCGGTCCTTGTCGAATTGGATCTCGCCGTTGGGGCCGTACAGGTTCAGCATCGCGTTGAGGGCGTGATAGTCCAGTCCCTCGGTCGCGGAGTCGCCGCTGACCGGGCGCTCTACGCGGGCAGTCTTTCCGACCGGTGCTGTTGTCGTTGCCAAAACAATCCCAATCCCTCTCGGACGCGCTCGACGTCCTCGGCAGTTCCCATGAGTTCGAAGCGATACAGGTACGGGACCCCTGCCTTACGTGAGATCACTTCTCCCGCATAGCAGTACGTATCGCCGAAGTTCGTGTTGCCGCTCGCGATCACGCCGCGCAGCAGGGCGCGGTTGTGCGGGTCGTTGAGGAACTTGGCCACCTGGCGCGGCACGAATTCCCTGTCGGATCGCTGCCCACCCAAAACGTGCCGACCACCCCCGTAGGTGGGGACGATCAGCACGAAGGGTTGGTCGACGCGAAGCGAGTCGGCGGTGTGAAGCGGTATGCGAACGGCGGGCAGGCCCAGTCGTTCGACAAAGCGGTGCGTGTTCTCCGAAGCGCTCGAGAAGTAGACCAGATTCGGTGTCGCGCTGGACATCTCGGCCATCTCCCCTCCTTTCGATTCGGACGAACCTGCAGGAGGCCGCCGGCCCTGACCGGCGGCGCGGCGTCAGGCGACGGCGACGATGTCGGCCAGAGCCTTGATGCGGTCCGGACGGAAGCCGGACCAGTGATCGTCACCGGCGACGACGACGGGGGCCTGCAGGTAGCCCAGGGCCATGACGTAGTCGCGGGCTTCGGGGTTCTCGGAGATGTCGATGACGCTGTAGTCGACACCAGCCTTGTCGAGGGCGCGGTACGTGGCGTTGCACTGGACACAAGCGGGCTTGGTGTAAACGGTGATGGTCATTGGTATCCCCTTCTCCTTAGCCTTTGATCTGTCTGCAGTGCACGGCTCAAACAAGATCCACGTAGTAAGTGCGCAAACCCCTGGAAGTGGAACCGAAGCCCCTGGTCGCTCGGTGAACTTCGAGGTGTTCACCTAGTGGCCTTCCAGCTCCCAAGACACTACACCTAGTGGCCGACAGATTCATACAACACGACATGTTGCGACTCACAAAGGTGAAATTCCGGTGTCGTAAGTACCTGGACACTCGATTCGCAACTCGACACGACTGCGACGCACATCACAATTTCGGCATTCAGTTCATTTCCAGCAAACACACCATCACCGCTGATCAACACCCATCCCACGAGTCACAGCAGACTCGACGACCACCCGGTTTGCCACCCCGCCGAGTCCTGCCCCCAACTCCAGGGTCCCCCGGTCCGCTCGGCATGTCGCGGCGTTTCGCCCGCTCTACCGGATGGTGAAGGACGTGCCGTCGATCGGACCGGGCGTCAGCAACCGATTGGTGGCCGCGATCCCGTAGGCCTCGGCGTCGTAGGCCGCCAGGGGCAGACCGTCGATGGTGATGTCGGTGAAGGTGATCGGTTCGAAACCGGGCAACGCGCCGCTGAGATGGCCCTCGACGATGATCTCCGCGGTGTGGGCGGGCACGGAAGAGGCGGAGACCGTGGTGCGGGACCACTTCGCGGTGCGGTTCTCCAACGTCATGACGTAGCGCCCGTTGTCCCAGCTGACCACCGAATGCATGATGTCGCCCGGCCGGACCACCACGTCGTCGTAACTCACCGGCGCGTCGGGGTAGCGCTCCCACCAGCCGTCGACCTGCGTATCGGGGGTGCAGGAACCACCGAAGAGACCGAGCGAGCACAGGCCGTCCGCGGCCGCGCCCAGCAGGTCGGACAGCTTGCCCCCGGCGTTCATGACCGTCCCGGCCAGATCCGGATCGGCGTACGCCAGGCCCGCGGCGGCGGATTCGACCTGCAGACCCGGCAGGGCCGCGTACACGGCCACGTCACTGGCGCACAGGGATTCGACGCCGGTCTGCACGAGCGGGAGTGCGACCTGGCCGTCGAGCCCGGCGGCGCCGTTCAATCCCACCCAGGGCACCACGCGCTGCAGGATGCCCGGATCGAGACAGTCCACCCGCGGCTGCACCCAGGTGGCGCTCACCTCCCGGAACTCCCCCCGCACCACGTATCCGGCCCAGTTGCCGAGGTAGAGACGGACATACGACTCGGCCGCCGCGTCGGCCGCATTGACCACCACCGAGGCGGCGGAGACGGCCAGGGTAACCGCCATGAAACAACGGCCTAACAGAGTGTTGCCCGTTGATAGCTTCATGGTGTGACGGTAGCCCGATTTGTCCGGGAAAAGCTATAGGCCACGGCTGAAAAGCCGTGGCCTTGCGCTGAATTCAGCGAGTAATCACTGCGTGTGCCGGGCGTTTGCCCAAACTGTCAGGCGTTCACCCGCGCCTGAGCGGTCTCCGCCAGCAGGTGCACGGTGGCGGCCAGCTGGGTCAGGGCCTCCGCATCGTCGGCCGGGTGGGTCTCACCGAAGCGCTGGCCGATGACGCCGAAGTTCAGCGACGCCTCCTCGACCACCTTCGCACCGGCCACGCCGAGCGCCTTGACGGCGTCGTCGTGCGACCACTTGGCGGCGTTCGGGCTGATGGACGCGGAGATGACCGCGGCCGGGAAATCCTTGAGCGCGCCGGCGCCGTACGGACGGGAGGCCCAGTCGATGGCGTTCTTCAGCACGGCCGGCAGGGTGCCGTTGTATTCGGGGGTCACCAGCAGCAGGGCGTCGGCGGCGCCGACGGCGTCACGCAGCGCCTGCGCAGTCGCCGGGACCTTGCCCTCGGCGTCGATGTCCTCGTTGTAGAAAGGAATCTCACCGAGGCCCTCGTAGATCGCGAGCTCGACGCCCTCCGGGGCGGCCTTCGCGGCGGCCTCGGCGAGGCGGCGGTTGATCGACGCGGCGCGGAGGCTGCCGACCAGAACGAGAATGCGGGTCTGCGACATGATGATCACTCCAAGGGTTACTGATTCAGCAGCGGAACTTTCGATAGACTGTAACCGGACTGCAGTCCGCTTACATTCCCGGGTAGGAGCAGACAGCTTGTGACACGCGACACCTCACCGGATGAGGTCGTTCCGGCCCTGCCGAGCATCGCGCTGCCGATCGAACCCGTCGGCACGCAGCGGCCTCCCGCGCACTCGGTGCCGCTGCTCATGCCCGGCAGCAGCCATGAGCGCAGCGACGCCGCCCGCAACCGTCAGCTGCTGCTCGACGCCGCCGAACAGCTGGTCCGCCAGTGCGGCGCGGACGGCGTCACCATGGACGCGGTCGCCAAGCTGGCCGGCGTCGGCAAGGGCACGGTGTTCCGGCGCTTCGGCAATCGGGCCGGGCTCATGCTGGCACTGCTCGACCAATCCGATCAGAAACTCCAGTGGGCCTACATGTTCGGGCCACCGCCGCTGGGCCCGGGCGCGCCGCCCGTGGAGCGGCTGATCGCCTTCGGGCGCGCGCGCCTGGCCCTGGTCGAGGTGGAGGGCGACGTGCGCAAGAACGCCGACATCGGCGGGCAGTACTCCGGCCCGCCCTACAACATCGCGAAAACCCATGTCGCCCTGCTGCTCCGGCAGGCCGGCGCGCCCGGCGACATCTCGCTGACCGCCGACACGCTGCTGGCCAGCCTGGACGCCGGGCTGGTGCTGCACCAGATCCGCGAACTGCGCTACACCCTGGACCAGGTGGGCGATCACTGGGAACACCTGGTCCGGCAGGTGACCGCTCCCGTCGGTCAATAGAGCCGCCGGCCGTTCAGTACAGTGTGGCCATGGGGAACCTGCGCGCACAGATCATCGCCGAATTGGGCGTCCTGCCGGACATCGAACCGAAAACCGAAGTGCGGCGGCGCATCGACTTCCTCAAGGATTATCTGCGCTCCACGCCCGCGACCGGTTTCGTGCTCGGCATCAGCGGCGGCCAGGACTCCACTCTCACCGGCCGCCTGTGCCAACTGGCCGCCGAGGAGCTGCGCGCCGAGGGCCACGACGCCACTTTCGTGGCCGCGCGCCTGCCCTACGGTATCCAGTTCGACGAGGAAGACGCCCAGATCGCCCTGCGGTTCATTCAGCCCGATCGGTCGGTCGTGGTGAACGTCAAGCCCAGCGCGGACGCCGCCGCCGGAGAAGCCGCCCTCGGCATCGTGGAACTGCACGAGGAGCCCCGCCTGCGAGACTTCGTGCGCGGCAATATCAAAGCCCGCGAACGCATGCTGCTGCAGTACGCCATCGCGGGTCAGCTCAATATGCTGGTCGTCGGCACCGACCACGCCGCCGAAGCGGTCACCGGCTTCTTCACCAAGTACGGCGACGGCGGCGTCGACATCACCCCGCTGACCGGTCTCACCAAGCGTCAGGGCGCGGCACTGCTCCAGGAACTCGGCGCACCGCCGAGCGTCTGGCAGAAGGTTCCGACGGCCGACCTCGAGGACGATCGCCCCTCCCTTCCCGACGAGGAAGCCCTGGGCCTCGCGTACTCCCAGATCGACGACTACCTCGAGGGCAAGCCCGTCGCCCCCGAGGTCTCCGAGCGGGTCGAGACCATCTTCCGGAACACCCGCCACAAGCGCACCGTCCCGGTGACCCCGCTCGACACCTGGTGGAAGTAGCCCACTCCGGACCTCGTGCCCGCCGCGCTCAGGCGCCGCGGGCACATCTGTGAATCGAGCAGCGGGCGCTGCTCATTTCTGATCCGCGTCCTCGATGAGGCGGCGGTGCAGTTCGGCCGTCATGGCGTGAATGGCCCGGGTCAGTTCGGTATTGGTCTTGAGCTCGAGTTCCTGTTCCCGGAAATCGTGATCGGCCTTGGCCTGCTGGAAATCGGCCTGGCGGTTCTGGCCGATCATGACGAAGGTGGACAGGAAGATCGCTTCCAGGGAGACCACCAGGGTCAGGGTGGGCCAGGGGCTCTTCTCCATGAAGATCATCCACACCGCGAAGCCGATCGCGTGGATGTAGACGAAGGGCATCGAGCCCGCGAACTTCGTGATCCAGTCGGCAACGCGCAGCTGGAGACTGGCGGCACGATCCTGCCGCACTTTCGCGACGGCGGGGTGCTGGGGCCGGGGGGCGTGCGTCATTCGGATCGGTCTCCTGGCGAGGGCGTGCGGGGACCGGCGAATGTTAGCGCCCGGCAGTGAAATTCACGGAGGCGCGGCGCCGCGCCACAGGTCAGCCGCCCGCGAACGGGGGCAGCACGTCCACGCGCGGGGAGAGCGGGGTGGCGGCGTCGCGGGTGAGTTCGTCGCCGATGAGGTAGGCGCAGACCTTCAGCATGGGGTCCAGCTTCGGGCCGTAGACCGCCGAGAGGGTGGTGCGCAGGTCGGCGACGGTGGCCCCGGACGGCAGGTCCAGGGTTTCCTTCTCCTTGCCGACCGCATCGGCGATCGCGGCGAAATAGCGGACCTCAACCACCGATGGCTCCCATCGTTCGTTCGGGCGGGACGAAGCCGGCGGCGTCGATGCCGTGCCCGGCCGATTTGTTCCACATGGCGCCACGCCACAGTCCGGCGATATCGGCGTCGGTCGCACCGGACCGCAGCGCGGCGCGAATGTCGTACTCCTGATCGCTGAACAGGCAGGAGCGGATCCGGCCGTCGGCGGTCAGGCGGGTGCGGTCGCAGTCGGCGCAGAACTTGCGGGTCACCGAGGCGATGATGCCGACGGTGGCCGGGCCGCCGTCGACCAGCCAGCGTTCGGCGGGCGCGGACGGATCCTCGCGGCCGGTCTCGGTCAGCCCGAAGCGGGTGCCGAGCACATCGAGGAGTTCGGCGGCGGTGATCATATTGGCGCGCGCCCACTCGTGGTCGGCGTCCAGCGGCATCTCCTCGATGAACCGCAGCTCCGCGCCCTCGTCCAGGCACCACTGCAGCAGATCGGCCGCGCCGTCCAGGGTTTCGCGCATGAGCACCGCGTTCACCTTGAGCGGGGCGAGCCCGGCCGCGATGGCGGCGCGGATCCCGGCCAGCACCGAATCGAGGCGATCCCGGCGGGTGAGCCGGTGGAAGCCGTCGCGGTCCACGGTGTCGAGCGAGACATTGATGCGCCGCAGCCCGGCCGCGGCCAGCCCGCGCGCCCGATGCTCGAGCCCGACGCCATTGGTGGTCATGGCGAGCGGCGTATCCGGCAGTGCCGCATGGCAACCGGCGATGATGCTTTCCAGATCGCGCCGCATGAGCGGTTCGCCGCCGGTGAATCGCACCTCGTGCACGCCCAGTTCGCGGACCGCGAGCGTCACCAGGCGCACGATCTCCTCGGTGGAGAGCAGCTCGTCGGCGGGGATGGGCGGCAGGCCCTCCTCCGGCATGCAGTAGGTGCAGCGCAGCGAGCACTTCTCGGTGATGGATACCCGCAGGTCCCGCGCGACCCGGCCGAAACGGTCCAGTAGCAGGGGCGTGTCCGGGCGTCCGTCCATCGCGGGCCGCCCGGTTCGCACAGCGGGCATACCCATCGCGACCACGGTCATTGCACCATTATTGCCGGGACCGCAAGTGTTCGTAGATTCCTACGAGGCGAGCCCGGCGAACAGCCGGTCACGGCCTGGAGGATCCACCCGCGTATAGGCTCACCGGCATGAGTTCCCGGCACGCGCTAGCCCCGGCCCGACCCGTCGACGACCACCGCCGACGCATCGAGGATGTGCTCCGGCCGCTGGCCGGACGCGCTGCCGAGACGGTGCCGATGGACCGGGCGCTGGGACGGCGGCTGGCCGTGGATGTGTACGCGCCCCTGGATCTGCCGGTGTTCCGGAACTCGGCCATGGACGGGTACGCGGTGCTCGCGGAGTCGGTGGCCATCGTCCCCGCGACCCTGCCGCTGGTCGGCGTGGTGGCGGCCGGGCACACCGAGCAGCTGACGCTGCCCGCGGGCAGCGCCGTCAAGGTGATGACCGGCGCACCCGTGCCGCCCGGGGCGGACTGCGTGGTGCCGGTGGAGCACACCGAGTCCGACGGCGTCACCGTGACGATCCGAACCAGCCGTGCCAGTGGCGATTTCGTGCGCGAGCCGGGCACCGACGTGCGCGCCGGGCAGTTGCTGGCGGCCGCGGGCACCCTGCTGCGGCCCCGGCACATCGCGGCGCTGGCGGCGGTCGGGCTGGGCGAACTGCCGGTGCGGCGACCCGTGTACGCGGCGGTCCTCACCACCGGTGACGAACTGCGGCCCGCCGGGGCGACCCTGCTGCCCGGCCAGATCTTCAACTCGAACGGCATCGCACTGGCCGCGGCCCTCACCGACAACGGGGTCGAGGTGGTGTCGGTGGCGCATTCGACCGACGACCACGAGGAGTTCCGGGTCCGGCTGGCCGAGGCCGTGGCGCAGGCCGATGTGGTGTTCACCTCCGGCGGCGTCTCCATGGGCGACTTCGAGGTCGTCAAGGAGGTGCTGTCGGCGCGGGGCGGCGAATTCGGCTCGGTGGCAATGCAACCCGGCGGCCCGCAGGGGCTGAGCATGGTGGATGGGGTGCCGGTGCTGAGCTTCCCGGGCAATCCGGTGAGCACCATGGTGTCCTTCGAGGTCTTCGCCCGTCCCATCCTGCGCGAGCTGGCGGGCCTGCCCGCGCTGCCGATTTCCGAACTGCCGCTGCTGGAACCGGTCCGCTCCCCCGCCGGGAAGCGGCAGTTCCTGCGCGGCAAGCTCGCCGAGGGCGGGGTGGCGCTGGTGTCGGGTCAGGGCTCGCATCTGATCGCCGCCATGGCCCACGCCGATGTCCTCATCGATGTTCCGGCGACCGCGACCGAGCTGCCGGCGGGCACGATTGTCGAGGTCCGGCCGCTGTGAACGACACGTTCTGCCTGTGCCAAGGTGGTTGTCATGAGTGAGTTGTCGCATGTCGACCGTGAAGGTCGCGCCCGCATGGTCGATGTGAGCGCGAAGGCCGACACCGCGCGCATCGCGGTCGCCGCGGGCGAGCTGCAGACCACCGCCGAGGTCGTCCGGCTGGTCCGCGCCGACGACATGCCCAAGGCCGATGTGCTCAGCACCGCGCGCATCGCCGGGATCAACGGCGCGAAGAAGACCGCAGAGCTGATTCCGCTGTGCCATCAGCTGGCGCTGTCGTCGGTGACCGTGAACTTCGGTTTCACCGACACCACCATCACCATCGAGGCGAGCGCCAAGACCAAGGGGCCGACCGGCGTCGAGATGGAGGCGCTGACCGCGGTCGCGGTCGCGGGCCTCACGCTGCACGACATGGTGAAGGCGGTGGATCCGGCGGCCACCCTGAACGGGGTGCGGCTGATCACCAAAGAGGGTGGGAAGCACGGACATTGGGTGCGGCCGGAGGCCGAGATCCACCACGGCGAGCACCGTCACCGGCACGAGAAGCACGAAAAGACCGCTGCCGCAACGTCTCCGCTCGCGGGCGTGGGCCGGACGGCCACCGTCGTGGTCGCTTCGACCGGGGTCGCCGCCGGTAGCCGCGAGGACACCACCGGCCCCGCCCTGACCGAATGGCTGGGCGCGCAGGGCTTCTCGGTGCGCGGGCCGCTGGTATTCGCGGACGCGGATATCGCCTTCGGCCTCGCGGACGCACTGTCCACCGAGCCGGATCTGGTCATCAGCACCGGCGGCACGGGGGCCTCCCCCACCGACGCCACCCCGGAGGCGACGCTGGCCCTGCTCGATCGGGAGCTGCCGGGCGTGGCCGACGCCATCCGCCAGGCGGGCACCGCCAAGTTCCCGCTCGCCGCGCTCAGCCGGGGTGTGGCCGGCCTGGCCGGACGCACCGTGATCGTCAATCTGCCCGGTTCGCCGGGCGGGGTGAAGGACGGCATGGCCGTACTGACACCGCTTCTCGAACATCTGCTGGCCCAGGTGGCCGGAGGAGGCAGCCATGAGTGAACTGCTGGCCCGGATCAGCGATCAGCCGCTGGACCCGGCCGAGGTGGAGCAGGCGGTGAGCGGGCCGGAGCACGGCGGCATCGTGGTGTTCACCGGCAAGGTGCGCGATCACGATGGCGGGCAATCGGTTTCGGCGCTGGAGTACTCGGCGCACCCGCAGGCCGAGGAGTTCCTGCGCAAGGTGTGCACGGAAGTCGCCGAGTCCTCGGGACTGCCGGTGGCGGCCGTGCACCGCGTCGGCCCCCTGACCATCGGAGACCTCGCGATCGTCGTCGCCGTCGCCGCGCCCCACCGCGCCGAAGCCTTCACCACCTGCGCCGCACTGGTCGACCGCATCAAGCACGAGGTCCCCATCTGGAAGCGCCAGCTGTTCACCGACGGCCTCTCGGAATGGGTCAACGCCTGCGGCTGATCGGGCCGGCAAACCGAAGCCGCGGATCCGGACGGAATCCACGGCTTCGGTCTCCCCGATGAGGAGGGGGCTCAGGTGGCGGGTACCGCGTCAGGGGCATCGGGGTCGGCGATCGCCGGCGCGGGATTCCATGCGCCCCGCGCCATTTCGCCGAGTCCGGTGTGGTTGAAGACGAGGTTCAGGGTGAAAGCCGTTGCGGCGGCGAGGCTGATGCCGCTGTTGAGCAGGATCTGGGCCGAGGACGGGAATTTGTCGAACATCCCCTTGGTCAGGACCGGGACCAGGCCGACGCCGACCGAGACGGCAATGAGGGTGAGGTTCACGCGATCGGAGAGGTCGGCCTTGCGAAGGGTGTCCACGCCGATCACCGCGATGGTCGCGAACAGCACCAGGCCGACACCGCCGACGACCGGCTGGGGGACGGCGGCGACCAGCGCGCCGAAGCGCGGAACCAGGCCCAGGACAACCAGAATCGCACCGCTGACCGCCGTCACGTAGCGGCTGTGCACGCGGGTGTTGGCGACCGCGCCGACATTCTGGTTGAAGATGGTGTCCACGAACGAGTTCAGGACACCGGCCAAAACCGCCGAGAGTCCGTCGCCGATCAGGCCGCGCGCCAGATCGGCGCGGGTCAACGGCTTTCCGGTGATCTCGCCGATGGCCAGCATGCTCGCGGTGGATTCGGCGAAGACGACGGCCATCACGATGGTCATGGCCACCACCGCCGTGACCGGGAACTGCGGCGCGCCGAAGTGGAAGGGATGGGGTGCGCCGAGCCATGCCGCCCGGGAGACGCCGTCGAGTTCGATCAGACCCATGGGGACGGCGATGACGATGCCGACGATCAACGCGATCAGCACACCCAGCTGCGACCACACTCCCCGCCCGAGCACCGTGCACACCAGCGCGACGATCAGCACCGCCGCGGCCAGTGCGATATGTGAGGGCGCTGCGAAGGTGGACGCCTTGGGATCACTGCCCACGATCAGGCCGCCCGCCACTCCGATCAGTGAAATGCCGACCACGGTCAGCACGGTCCCGCTCACCAGCGGCGGGAAGAACCGCACGATCGAGGCGAACGGCCACGCCAGGGCCATCCCGATCACGCCGCCCAGCAGCATGGATCCGTACATCGCCTGGAGCCCGTAATCCTTGGTGATCAGGATCATCGGGCTCATGGCCACGAAGGTCGCGCCGGTGACGATCGGCAGCCGCGCGCCGGCGAACCGGCCCAGCCCGAGGCTCTGCACCATGGTGATGACGCCCGCCACCAGCAGGTCCGCGCTGATCAGCAGGGCGACGGTGGACGTGTCGAGCCCGGCGGCCGCACCGAAAACCAAAGGCACCGTGACACACCCGGTGTACATGATCAGCACGTGCTGAATTCCGAACGCCAGCAGCCGATGCCACGGCAGCCGGGTGTCGACGGCATGGGGCGAAGTCGTGTCGACGGGATCGAGCGAAGGCATGGCCCTGTCTTCCTTCCGGGTCGGTTGATCGTCAGGCTAGGCAGCGCCGGCACCGCGGGGCTTTGTCCGATTTGCCCAAACGTCCCGGGTGCGGAGTACGGCGTTTTGTCCTCCGAACCAGCGTGTGCGGCGGCTCCCGTCCGTCACAGTGGGGCACAGTGATCAGCGACGACGGGAGGCGACCATGAGCGAAGCCGGCGGCCGGATCGTGCTCGGCCCGCACCAGTACGGCAAGGCCGAGAACCGGGTGGTGCGCATCTACCGCGACACCGCCCGGCACGAGATCCGGGACCTGAACGTGTCCTCGTGCCTGCGTGGCGCGTTCGACGACGCGCACACCGTCGGCGATCAGGGCACGGTGCTGCCGACGGATTCGCAGAAGCAGACCATCTACACCTACGCCAAGAGCCACGGCGACGGCAGCATCGAGGAGTACGGGCTGGCACTGGCCCGGCATTTCGTCGACGACATCGAGCCCGTGGATTCGGCGCGTCTCGAGATCGAAGAGTATGCGTGGCAACGGGTTCCGGTCGGCGGCAGCGGGCACGACCACACCTGGACGCGGGTGGGGCCGGAGGTGCGGATCGCGGCGGTCACCGTGAGCGGGACCGGTACGGACCGCCGCGAGTGGGTGATCGGGGGCGTCAAGGATCTGGTGATCCTCAAGTCCACGGGTTCGGAGTTCGCGGGTTTCCTCGAAGACCCGTTCACCGTCCTCGAACCCGCCTACGACCGGATCCTGGCCACCAGCCTGATCGCCCGCTGGCGCTTCGCCACCCCACCCTCGGACTGGGATGCCGCCTACCACGGGATCCGCGCCGTCATGGTCGAGACCTTCGCGACCCTGCACTCGAAAGCCTTGCAGCAGACCCTGTTCGAGATGGGCCGGGCGGCGCTGACGGCGTATCCGTGCCTGGCGGAGCTCCGCATGTCGGCCCCCAACAAACACCACTTCGCCTATGACACAGACCGTTTCGGGGTCCCGAACCAGGGCGAGGTCTTCCACGCCGACGACCGCCCCTACGGCCTGATCCAGGCGAGTGTGCTGCGCGAGGGCGCCCCGGACGCCGGAACCGCCTGGGATCCCTACACCGGCGCGGTCTGACCGGCCAGCGTGCGCACCGCCAGATACAGATCCAGCCGATCGTCGAGCCGCCCGAGATCGCGCCCGGTGAGCTCCTCGATCCGGCCGATCCGATAGCGAACGGTATTGAGGTGCAGGTGCATTCGATCGGCCGCCTGCCGCCACGAGCCTTCGCACCCGAGAAACACCGCCAGCGTCTCCAGCAGTCCGGCCCCGTGCCGCCGGTCGTACTCCAGCACCGGACCCAGTACCCGTTCGGCGAATCGCCGCTGGAGGCCGCCGGGCACCGCGGTGAGCAGGCCGACGGCCGAATCGATATCGGCCACCCGCAGGCTGACCGGGGCCGTGTCGTCGCGGGCCGCGGTGGCGGCGGCGGCCGCCGCGCCGATCGCACCCGCCAGGGTCTCGTCCGGCTGCCGGGCGCTCACGCCGACCGCGAGCCGAATCTCGGTGAGCGCCGGTGCGATTCGCCCGAGACGGCGGACCACGGTGGCCGCGATGCCGTCCTGGGTTCCGGCCGTCACGCCGACCAGCCTGCCTTCGCGGTCGATCGATGTGGCGATATCCGGCAGGGCGTCGTGCAGAGCCGCACGTACGGCCAGCAGTCCGGCGGACGAATCGGCCCAGCTCGAAACCTGCCGCGGTGCCACAGGTCCCGCAGCGTGAGCCGGTGCTCCCGCCCGTTCGATGGCGCCCGCGACACCCCCGGACAGCGATCGGCGCTGCGGCACATCCGGTTTCGATCCCGGGCCGGTCAGCCCGTCGGTGGCGTGGACCTCGCAGACGAGGGCCACCTCGCACCGGTCCGCCCGTTCGGCGAACGGCACCGGGAAGCGATCGGCCAGTTCCCAATCCAGGTGCTGCCGGTCGGCGCGACGCTGCCGATACAGCTCCGCCACGGCCGCCAGATCCGCGCCGAACGGGTCGAGTTCCGGGGCTGACGGGCGGATCACCAGGTACCAGGCGGTAATGCGGTCGCCCGCACCGACCTGGAGGACTCGCATCGCGCCGGTGGTGACCGCGGGCAGGCGCGGCGCGGTGAGCGCAGTGGCGACGATGCGATCGATGTCCGGCTCGACCAGGTCCTCGGTGCCGGCGATGACCGTCCCGGTCGAGGTCAGGATCCAGGCCGAAACCCGCTGTTCCGCCGCGAAATCCGCGACCAGGGTCTCGATGCTCGTCCCGGCGGCGACCGCGGTCAGCAGTCTGCGCTGCCGGTCGGCGCGCGATTGCACCCGCCGCCAGCGCACCTCCGCCGCCTGCTCGGCCAGGTATTCGATGATCCGGCTGAACGGCACGCTCTGCGGTGCGGACAGCAGCGGCAAACCGTGCCGGCGGCAGGCCTCGACCACATCCTCGGGCACGTGCCCGTGCAGCGCCTGCCCGGCCACCACGCCGGCGACCCCGGCTCCCGCCAGCAGGCCCACATAGCGGTCCGCGTCCGTCGCCTGCTGCCGCCACACCAATCCGGTACACACCAGCGCACCCGGTGTCACGAAGGGCCGAGGGTCGGGCATGTCCGTCGCACAGACCCTGGCGACCGGCCGATCCAGTTCCCCCGCGTCCCCGTGCAGCAGCCGCATCCGCAACTGCGGCGCATCGAGAATGTCGCGCACCCGCACAGCGCACCTCCCGTGGTCGGTCCGGATAGTCCGTCACGGTAGGAGGCTGTTATTTCCACGCGGTTTCCGACATGCTGCGGCGGGCTCACAGCCGGTCGGTAGGGTGGTCGCCGTGAGCCGCCGCATTCCAGTCCTGATCGTGGCCGGATTCCTCGGCGCCGGGAAGACGACGCTGCTCAACCGGCTGCTGCGGACCCGGAGCACGCGAATCGGGGTGGTGGTCAACGACTTCGGCGCGGTCAATATCGACGCCATGCTGGTGGCCGGGCAGGTCGACGCCATGGTCTCGCTGGGCAACGGGTGCGTGTGCTGCGCGGTGGATGTCAGCGAACTGGACGACCTGTTCGACCGGCTGGCACATCCCAGGCAGAGGATCGACGTCATCGTGGTGGAGGCCAGCGGACTGGCGGAGCCGCGCAATCTCATTCGCATGGTGGTGAACAGCGACAATCCGCGCATCCGCTACGGCGGGCTGGTCGAGGTGGTCGACGCCGAGCACTTCCCCGCGAGCCGCGAACTGCACCCGGAACTCGCGACCCATCTGCGCATGGCGGATCTGGTCGTACTCAACAAGGCCGACCGCGTCGAGCCGGCCGCGCTGGAGCGGCTGCGGTCGGAGATCACCGGCCTGGTCGGTCAGGTCCCGGTGTATCCGACCAGCCACGGACGCGTCGACCCGGGCCTGCTGTTCGACGTCCCCACCCGCGAACCGAACCGGCCGCGCGTCGGTGAACAGCTGAGCTTCGACGAGCTACTGCTCGACGAGCACACGGATGACGGGCACGGAGACCACCACCAGCACCGAGACCACTGCCACGAGCCCGGCGGGGACTGCCGCGACCACCGGCACCTGCACGACGACTACGACAGCGTCTCCTTCACCTCCGACACGGACCTGAACCCGCGCGAACTCATTGCGCTACTGGAGGATCCGCCCGCCGGCCTGTTCCGCGCCAAGGGCGTGCTGGCCTTCGCCGTCCCCGACGACCCGCGAAAGTTCGTGCTGCACATGGTCGGCCGCCACATCACCATCGAGCCCACCGCCTGGACCCGCCACGAACCCCGGGTCAGCAACCTGGTCCTGATCGGCTCCGGTCTCGACGCCGGCGACGTCACCGCCCGCCTCCGCGCCACCGCCCATCTCGCCGGCGACCCCCTCGACGACCACGCCCTCCTCCCCGTCTGGCGCTACGTCGCCGATGACGACGCGCTTGTCGGCGAGGGCTGATTCCGCCTCGAGTTCCGCCCGCAGCTCCGCGACCTCGGCCGCCAGCTCGTCCCGCATCTGCTCGCGTTCGGCGAGGGCGGCCCGCATGGTCTCGACACTGTCGTTCATGGCGGCCAGCCGCTGGTCGGCGCCCCTGAGCAGCCACTCCACCACGTCCCGCCGGCCGACGGCGGCGCTGGCGGCCTGGACCCACCCGACCACGTAGTCCACCCACTCCTGCGGCTTGGGCATGTCCTTGGGCGCGTCCCAGCCCTTGCGCTGGGCGGCCTTGGTGGACAGCACCAGCTCCGCCCGCTTCCCGCGCCCGGGCGAATTCAGTTCCGCCAGGGACAGTTTCCCGGCGCTGGTCACCACCGCCGTGAACCGGTACTTCCCCGCCAGGTGCATGCGCAGCTCGGCGGTCCCCCGCCCATCGGAATCCATGGCCCCCAGCCACGGCCCGTCCGCCGCCTCGATGATGGCCGCCAGGATTTCCAGCTGCCCCACCCCGCGCCGCAGCCGCGCCGCGGCCGTCCGCAGCGCACCCGGCGTGGCCGTCATCTGATCCCAATGCATGCCCCGAACATAGCCCCCGCCGGCCTCGCCGCCATGTTCGACTGGCCCGGTGAGTGATATGCCCGACCATCCGAATATCGAGCTGGCCGTCCGTTATCACCGAGCCGTCGCGGCCGGCGCCACCGGAGCGGCCCTGGCCGCCTACTTCCACCCGGACGTCGTGCAGCGGGAGCTGCCGAACGCGCTGGTCCCGCAGGGTGCGACCCGGAATCTGGACGAGATCCTGGCCGCGACCGAACGCGGGCAGCAGGTGATTCGCCAGCAGCGGTTCGAGTTTCACCACGCCGCGGCCACCGGCGATCAGGTGGCTCTGGAGGTCACCTGGATCGGGGTACTGGCCGTGCCGGTGGGCGCGCGGGCCGCGGGTTCGGAGATGCGGGCGGAGATCGCCACCTTTCTCACCATCCGGGACGGATTGATCGTCGAGCAACGCAACTACGACTGCTACGTCACGAAGTTCTGACCGTTCCGGGTGATTCGTGCCATAGCCTGGCGGCGTGCGAGTTGTGGAGCCTGGCGGCGTGCGAGTTGTGGTGGCGAATCGTGGTGAGGTCGCGGTCCGGGTGGTGCGGACGGCCCGGGACCTCGGGTATGTGACGGAGGTGCTGCACACCGCCGAGGACAGCGGAAGTCTGGCGGTCCGGCTGGCCGACCGGGCGCTCGTACTGCCGGGCAGCGGTGCGGCGGGATACCTCGATGTCGAATCCGTGGTGCGGGCCGCGGCGGCCTGCGGACCGGGCGCGCTCGTGCACCCGGGGTACGGATTCCTCAGCGAGAGTGCGGAGTTCGCGGCGGCCTGCGCGGCGGCGGGGCTGACCTTCGTCGGGCCCGCACCGGACACGCTGCGGATCTTCGGGGACAAGGTCGCGGCGCGCGACGCGGCCGCGCGGGCCGGGGCGGCGGTGCTGCCCGCGACCCGGGCCGGAGCCGGAACGGACGAGATCGCCGCGCTGCTCGCCGCACATCCCGGCGGCATCATGGTGAAGGCCGCGGCGGGCGGCGGCGGCCGCGGCATGCGGCCCGTGACCGAGGCGGCGCTGCTGGCGGAGGCCGTCGAACGCTGCCGGGCCGAGGCCCTTGCCGGGTTCGGCGACGACAGCGTCTACGCCGAGGCCCTGGTCGACCGGGCGCGGCACATCGAGGTGCAGGTGGTGGCCGACGGGCTCGGCGCGCTGGCGCTGGGCGACCGCGATTGCAGCGTGCAGCGGCGGCGGCAGAAGCTCATCGAGATCGCGCCCGCGCCGGAACTGCCCGCGGCCGTGCGGGATCGGGTGCACCGGGAGGCGGTGCTGATCGCCGAGGCGGTGGGCTGCCGGGGCGTCATCACCGTGGAGTTCCTGGTGGACGGCACGAATGTCTGGTTCTTGGAGGTGAATCCGCGCCTGCAGGTCGAGCACACCGTGACCGAGGCGGTGACCGGCGTGGATCTGGTCGCGCTGCAACTGGATCTGGCACAGGGCCGCACGCTGGCCGAACTCGACCTGCCCAAGAACGAGACCCGCGGCTACGCCGTGCAGGCGCGGGTCAATGCCGAACTGCTCGCGGCCGACGGCACGGTGCTGCCCAGCACCGGCGTGATCAGCCGCTTCGACGTCCCGACCGGCGCGGGCGTGCGGGTCGACACCGCCGCCCAGGTCGGGACGCGGCAAGGGGTGCAGTTCGATTCGCTGCTCGCGAAGATCATCGCGTCCGCGCCGTCGTACCGCGCCGTGCTGCAACGGTGTGCGGACGCGCTGGCCGAAACCGTGATCAGCGGCGTCGACACCAACCTGCACCTGCTGCGCGCCGTGCTGGCCGAGCTCGGCGACGCGGGCCCGGTGACCACGGCCTGGTTCGAGCAGCGCCTCGACGACCTGCGCTCCCGGGCAGAGGGTTTCGAGGATCCGACCGGACCGCAGCCGGTACGGCAGGCCGCTGCCGCCGAGCTCGATCTGGACGAAAACGAACAGGCCCTGCGCTCCCCGATGGGCGCCACCGTCGTCTCGCTCTGCGAGCCCGGAACGGTTCTCGCCGCCGGAGCCGAGGTCGCGGTCCTGGAGGCCATGAAGATGCAGCACGTGCTGCGCGCGACCGAACCGCTGCGGGTGCTGCGGCACGCGGTCGCACCGGGTGACGTGGTCGACCCGCACGCCATCCTGGTCACCTGGGTGGCCGCCGATCACGACGGCCCGGCCACGGAATCGACCGTGGTGGACCTGGATTCGGTGCGCGCCGACCTCGCCGAGGTGCTGGACCGCCACGCCATCACCCTCGACGCCCGGCGCGAGACCGCGGTCGCCAAGCGGCATCGGCTCGGCCGCCGCACCGCCCGCGCGAACATCACCGACCTGGTCGACCCCGGCAGCTTCGTCGAATACGGCGCCCTGGCGGTCGCCGCCCAGCGCAGCCGCCGCAGCCTCGAGGACCTGATCGCCAACACCCCCGCCGACGGCCTGATCGCGGGCGTGGCGACCATCGATGCCGGCCGCTTCGGCCCGGACCGCACCCGCGCGCTGGTCATGTCCTACGACTACACCGTGCTCGCCGGCACCCAGGGCATGCGCAATCACGCCAAGACCGACCGCATGCTGGAACTGGCTCGCGAGCAACGGCTTCCGGTGGTCTTCTTCACCGAGGGCGGCGGCGGCCGGCCCGGCGACACCGACCACGGCGGCATCTCCGGCCTGGACGTCACCACCTTCCGCGCCATGGGCGCGCTGTCGGGCACCGTACCGCTCATCGGCATCGCCTCCGGCCGCTGCTTCGCCGGCAACGCAGCCCTGCTGGGCATGTGCGATGTCGTGATCGCCACCCCCGACGCCAATATCGGCATGGGCGGCCCCGCCATGATCGAGGGCGGCGGACTGGGCGTGTACGCGCCCGAGGACATCGGCCCGATCGAGGTGCAGCGCCGCAATGGCGTGGTCCACATCGTCGCCGCCGACGAAGCCGAGGCGGTCGATCTCGCCCGCCGCTACCTTTCGTACTTCCAAGGGGCGGACGCGGAGTGGGAAGCACCCGACCCGCGCCTGGCCCGGCACGTGGTACCCGAGAACCGGCTGCGCGCCTTCGACATTCGCGCCGCCATCGACGCCATCGTGGATGTCGGGTCGGTGCTGGAACTGCGCCGGGACTGGGGTGTCGGCATCGTCACCGCCCTGGTCCGGGTCGAGGGCCGCCCCTTCGGCCTGATCGCCAACGACTGCCACCACCTGGGCGGCGCCATCGACGCACCGGCGGCCGACAAACTGTCCGCCTTCCTGCAGCTCTGCGGCGCTCACGGCCTGCCCATCCTGTCCCTCTGCGACACACCGGGTTTCATGGTCGGCCCCGAGGCCGAGGAGCACGCCACCGTCACCAAGTTCAGCCGCCTGTTCATCGACGCCGCCGCCCTCGACGTGCCGTTCGGCACCGTCATCCTGCGCAAGGGCTACGGCCTGGGCGCACAGGCCATGGCGGCGGGCTCCTTCCGCGCACCCCGCTTCGTGATCGCCTGGCCCACAGGCGAGATCGGCGGCATGGGCCTGGAGGGCGCGGTCCGCCTGGGCTTCGCCAAGGAGCTGGCCGCCATCGAGGATCCGGCGCAGCGGCAGGCCGCCTTCGACGCACTGGTCCAGGCGGCCTACGACAGCGGCAAGGCCCTCACCGCCGCAACGGTTCTCGAACTCGACGACGTCATCGACCCGGCCGACACCCGGCGCTGGGTGCGGACCCTGCGCTGAGAGAACTCCGCGCGGTGATCCGGCACCGCTACGCCCACCGGTCCCGGATCCTCCGGTAACAGGCATAGGCCATGGTGAGCGCCGCGACTCCGCCGAGGGAACCGCCGGCGCTCACGTACCGGCGACGGCGCGACCCGGACGTCCGGGCCCGCAGGCGTTCCTCGGTGAGATCGGCGTACCGGCCGGGTAGCAGGGTGTCGAAGTACTCGGTGACGAAGTTGTCGGTACGCCGGGTGGGCAGACCCATGTCGCCCATCAGCTCGTCGATGTGGTGCGTCAGGTACGGGCCGAGGTAGTAGCCCTCGGGCCGTTCCGGCATGACCTCGCCCAGCCACGTCCCGACACGCGCTATCTCCCTGTGCATGTTGTCGACGCCCGGCAGCGCGAGCTCACCCAGGAAATGCTGGGACAGCCAGTGCGCCGACACCTCCGCGGTGAGCTGGCAGGCGTCGGAGGAGCCGTATCCGATGAAGCCGAGCCGCGGCAGCGTCGGCGGCAGGATGTGCCGGTAGAGCTGGAACCGGCCCTCGACCCGGACGGTCTTGGCCAGCTCGGGCGCCAGGAATTCCAGCTCCTGCCGCCAGCCGGTGGCGAAGACGACGACATCGGCCTCGAGCCGATCACCCCCGGCCAGTTGAACCGTGGTGCCGCCGGGGAAGGCCGCGATGGTGTCGCGCCGCAAGGCGATTCGCCCGCGCCGGGCCATCCGGAAGAACTCGTCGCTGACACCCAGATTCTCGATCCCCGCCGGTAGCGGCGCGTCCGGCACCATGCCCTTCGGAGCCCGCAGCAGCAACCGCATCGAGGCCGAGACCGCCCGCCAATAGCGTTCGGTGAACTTCTTGCCCCGCCCGTGCAGGAACCGCTCGATCAGGGTCTGGCGGTGATAGCGGAAGAACGCTTCGGTGCTGCGGTTCAGGATGATCCGGTCCGAGGGCACCCCGCCCGGCAGAAACCGCGGCAGCATCGGATGTGCCCGGCGGAACACCAGCGTGCACTGCCGCGCATGCTCCCCCGCCCAGGCCGCGCAGTCCAGCGCCGACTTCCCGGCCCCGACCACCACCACCCGCCGGCCGGTGAACAGCCGCGGATCGGTGGCCCGGCTGGAATGCAGCCGCACGCCCTCGAACTCGTCCTCGCCCTCGATGACCGGGAGCTGCGGGGTGGAGAACACGCCCGCGCACACCACCACGAAGTCGAACCGCAGCTCCTCGACCCCGTCCGGGCCGCAGATCTTCAGCTCGAAGCCCGCGTCCACCTCGGACACCCGGATCACCTCGGTCGACAGCCGCAGCAGCGGCGACAACCCGAAGCGCTCCACATAGGACGCCAGGTAATCCCGCACCTGCGCGGCCGTCGGAAACACCTCGGCCGACTCCGGATACGGGTGATCGGAGTAGGCGTAGGTATCGCGGGAGTTGTTGGTGCGCAGGCCCGGATAGGTCCGTGCCTCGATCCACACCCCGCCCGCTGCGCCCTCCTTTTCGAAGATGACGACCTCGAATCCGTCGTCCCGCAGCACTTTCGCGGTAACCAGCCCCGCGATACCGGCCCCGATGATCCCGGCCCGTTTTCCACCCGTACTCGTCACGTCCACTGTTTCCCCTTTGGACCTGCACGTTTCGAGGCTCACGCTACTTCAGCACGAGACCCGGCGTACCTGCGTCGGGGCAACTCGCCAATCGGTGGATCAAATTGGGCGTGTCGTGACTTCTCACCGAAATCGCTTAAACGGAACTAACTTACGAGACCGGAAGCTCCGGGATCTGGGTGGCACGGGCGTACACGGTTTCGCCCTCTGCCAGGTGCAACGCAGCGGCGTCACCACGTGTCACCTGCGCGGTGAACAGATCACCGGTGGCCGCGTTGCGCAGCTCCACCCGCACCTCGAACCCGAGCTGCACGACCCGCTCCACCGTCGCGCGGGTGACACCGGCGGATTGCGCGGTGCCCTCGTGCGCCGCCAGCGCCATGCTCGGATCCCGGCCGACGCGAATATCGTGCGGCCGCACCAGATGCCCGTTCAGCTTGGCCACCGCGCCCAGGAACGACATGACGAATTCATTGGCGGGCCGGTCGTACACGTCCTCCGGAGTGCCGACCTGCTCGATGCGGCCCTTGTTCATGACCGCGATGCGGTCGGCCACATCCAGCGCCTCCTCCTGGTCGTGGGTGACCAGCACGGTGGTGACGTGCACCTCCTCGTGCAGCCGCCGCAGCCAGGTGCGCAGGTCCGCACGGACTTTCGCGTCCAGCGCGCCGAACGGCTCGTCCAGCAGCAGCACCTGCGGGTCCACCGCGAGCGCCCGGGCCAGGGCCATGCGCTGACGCTGACCACCCGACAGCTGCGCCGGATACCGGTGCTGGAAGCCGTCCAGGCCGACGATCTCGAGCAGGTCGTCGACCTTCTTCTTGATCTCCGCCTTGGGCCGCTTGCGGATCTTGAGCCCGAAGGCCACATTGTCGCGCACGGTCATGTGCTTGAACGCGGCGTAATGCTGGAAGACGAAACCGATATCGCGCTTCTGCGGCGACACATTGGTGACGTCGCGGCCCGCGATGGTGACCAGGCCGTTGTCGAGCGTCTCCAGTCCCGCGATCGAGCGCAGCAGCGTCGACTTGCCCGAACCGGACGGGCCCAGCAGCGCGGTCAGCTCCCCCGACGGGATGTCGATGCTGACATCGTCGAGAGCGGCGAAGGTGCCGTACCGCTTGTTCGCATTGGTCACGGTGATCATTTGGCAGTGCCCCGCTTGCGTTCGAGGAGGGTCATGAGCAGAAGGACGACGAGGGCGATGCCCATGAGCAGCGTCGCCGCACAGTACGCGCCGAAGGTGTTGTGATCGTTCACGTATCGCCCGTTCACCAGCAGGGTGAGCGTCTGTGACTTTCCGGGCAGGCCCGTGGACACCATGATCACCGCGCCGAATTCACCCAGCGCCCGCGCCACGGTCAGCACGATGCCGTAGGTCAGACCCCAGCGGATGGCCGGCAGCGTGATGCGCCAGAACGTCTGCCAGCCCGATGCGCCCAGGGTGGCCGCGGCCTGTTCCTGATCGTCGCCGATCTCGTGCAGCACCGGCTCCACCTCGCGCACCACGAACGGCAGCGTCACGAAGATGGTGGCGATCACCATGCCCGGCAGGTTGAAGATGATCTTCAACCCGTGGTGGTCCAGCCCGCCGAACCAGCCGTTGGCGCCCCACAGCAGGATCAGCGAAACACCCACCACCACCGGCGAAGTCGCCATCGGCAGATCCACCACGGCCTGCAGCAGATTGCGGCCGGGGAACTTCCCGCGCACCAGGGCGAGCGCGATGATCACACCGAAGATCACGTTCACCGGCACGACGATCGCCACGATCGTCAAGGTCAGATTGAACGCCGAGATCGCCGCGGGTGTGGAGATCGACTCGTAGAACGCGCCGAAACCGCGTTCGAAGGTGCGCCACAGGATGATGCCCAGTGGCACCAGCAACAGCACGAACAGATACGCCAGCGCCACCGTGCGCAGCGAGATCCTGGTCCAGAAGCCGAGTTTCATCTACGCCTCCCGTTCCTTGCGCGCCAAGCGGTCCGAGGTGACCCGCAGGACGAACAGGGTGACCAGCGAGATGGCCAGCAGCGCCACGGAGACCGCGGCGGCGTTCACCGGGCGGTCCACCTCGATCTGCTGCTGGATGTACTGCGAGGCCATCTGCGTCTTCTTCGGGATGCCGCCGCCGATCAGCACCACCGACCCGTACTCGCCGATGGCGCGCGCGAACGCCAGGCCCGAGCCGCTCACGATGGCGGGCGCCAGCGTCGGCAGGATGATGGTCCGGAAGGTGGTCCAGTTGTCCGCGCCCAGCGACGCGGCCGCCTGCTCCACATCCTGGTCGGCCTCGATGAGGACCGGCTGCACCGACCGCACCACGAACGGCAGCGTCACGAACGCCAGCGCCACCACCAGACCCGGCTGGGTGGCGTTGAGATGAATATCGAACGGCGACTGCGGCCCGTACAGCGCCAGCAGCACGATGCTGGCCACGATGGTGGGCAGGGCGAACGGCAGATCGATGAGCCCGTTCACGAAGCCCTTGCCCGGGAACTCGTCCCGCACCAGCACCCAGGCGATGAGCGTGCCCATCACCACATTGATCAGCGTCACGACGATCGACACGAAGACGGTCACCTTCAGCGCGTCCAGCGCGCCGGGCGCGGTGACCGCGTCCCAGAACCCGGACCAGCCGTCCTCGAAGGACTTGACGGTCAGCACGGCCAGCGGCAGCAGCACGATGATGCTGAGCCACAGCACGGAGGTGCCGATGCCGAGCGGGCCCACCGACCCGCTGACCCGGAACCAGGAACGGATCCGGCCCGGACCCGCCGCCTTACGCGGGGTGTCGTCTACCGAAACGCCGGGATCATGATCGATCCCGGCGTTCGAACTGCTGTCACTCACGGTTTCGAGTATCGCTTGTGTCGCAGGTCACCCGGCTACTTGGTGGCCTTGTCGTAGATCTGGGCCACCGTGCCGGTGTTCGGCGTGAACAGATCCTTGTCCACGACCTTCCAGCCACCCAGATCGTCGATGGTGTACAGCTTCTGCGGGGTCGGGAAGTCCTTGGCGTGGTCCGCGCGCACCTGCGGATCGACCGGGCGGAAGCCCGCCTCGGCGAACGCCTGCTGCGCGTCCTTGGTGTAGAGGAAGTCGCGGAAGGCGATGGCCTGCTTGAGGTTCTTGGCGTTCTTCAGCACCGCGACCGGGTTGTCGATCCGGAACGTGGTGTCGGGCACGATGTGCTCGATCGGATCGCCCTTGGTCTCGGAGAAGATGGCCTCGTTCTCGTAGCTGATCAGCACGTCACCGGTGCCCTGCAGGAAGGCGTCGGTGGCCTCGCGGCCCGACTTCGGCTGCACGTGCACGTGGGTGAGCAGCTGGCTCAGGTAGTCCAGACCGGCCTGCGGGTTCTTGCCGCCCTCGCTCTTGGCGGCGTACGGGGCCAGCAGGTTCCACTTGGCCGAGCCCGAGCTGAACGGGTTGGGGGTGACCACCTCGATGCCCGGCTTGAGCAGGTCGTCCCAGTTCTTGATGCCCTTCGGATTGCCCTTGCGGACCGCGATGGCCACCACCGAACCGAACGGAACACCCTTGTTGGCGTCGGAGTTCCAGCCCGCGTCGATCTGACCGGAGTCCACCAGGCGGGTGATGTCGGGCTCGACGGAGAAGCTCACCACATCCGCCTCGGCGCCGTCCTTCACCTTGCGGGACTGATCACCGGAGGGACCGTAGGAGGCCTGGAACTGGGTGCCCTTGCCGGCGTCGGTCTTGTTGAAGACCGGAATCACCTTGTCGTAGGCGGCCTTCGCCACCGAGTAGGCGTAGAGGTTGATATTGCCGCCGCCTCCGCTGGCCGGACCGCTGTCCTTGGTGTCGCTCGCGCCGCCGCTGCAGGCGGTGAGCACGGTGGCCGCGACCGCGGTGAGGGCGACGGCGAACGTAGATCGGCGGGAGAGACGAATATTGCGCGACATCGGCGTGGACCTTTCGGGGCACCCGCCGGTGGGACGTCGACCGGCGGGATTGAACGTACTGCCGTAGACCCGTCGCGTGGGATGCCGCGACGGTGGCGCTCCGGCCCGAGGGCCGCCGGGGGACGAACACGAACTGCGAAAAATGCGCGCGCCAAGTCTACTCAGACGTGCAGCAGTGCCCGATCGGCCATCAGCGACAGTGAATGTCCGCGACCGCGAGGCAACCCACAGCGATCAACGCCAATTCATGGCGGACCTGGGGCACAACACTCGAAGACACCCGGCGACTTTAGCAGAGCAGCACGTCAGGTGGCGAATTTCGGACGGCGGTTGGAATCGGCTCGAGCACAACCCTGGACGGACACGGCAGACTGTATCGAGCGGCCCGATACCGCGTCGCCTGCTGAGAACACATGGGGGATCGATGACCACACCCGCTCGTCTCCGCCGGGAGTTCCCCGGCATCTCCACTCGCGCCTGGGAGCATCCCGCCGACCGCACCGCACTGGTCGGGCTGCGGCAGCTGAGTGGATTCGACACCCTGCTGCGCACGCTGTCCGGGTTGTTGCAGGAGCGACAGCACCGGCTCATGTACCTGGCGACCGCGGTACGGGTCGACGAGCGGCAGTTCAAGAACATCCATCAGCTGCGCCAGGACGCGGTGAAGATCCTCGACGCGCAGCGCACGCCGGAGATGTTCGTGTTGCAGCAGCCGGAGGCCAATGCCTTCACCATCGGCATGGACCGGCCGTTCATCGTGCTGACCACCGGGCTGCTGGATCTGCTCGATCACGAGGAACTGCGATTCGTGGTCGGCCACGAGCTCGGGCACGCCCTGTCGGGGCACGCGGTCTACCGGACCATGCTGATGCACCTGATGCGGCTGGCGGCCAATGTCGGCTGGATGCCGGTGGGCGGCTGGGCTTTACGCGCCATCGTGGCGGCGCTGCTGGAGTGGAGCCGCAAGTCCGAACTGTCCGGCGACCGGGCCGGGCTGCTGGTCGGACAGGACGTGGACGCGTCGGTCCGGGTGCACATGAAGCTGGCGGGCGGATCGCGGGTGGACCAGATGAGCCATGCCGCCTTCCTGGCCCAGGCCGATGACTACGACCGGGCCGGCGACCTGCGCGACGGTGTGCTCAAACTCCTCAATCTGGAGCTGCAGACCCATCCGTTCTCGGTGCTGCGGGCCGCCGAACTGCGACGCTGGATCGCGAGCGGCGACTACGACCGGATTCTCGACGGCCAGTACCCGCGCCGGGACCAGGACAAGAACGCCCGCATCGGCGAGGAGATCAAACACGCCGCCCGGTCCTACCGGGAGAACTTCGACCAGTCCGAGGACCCGCTGATCCGCACCGTGCGCAACCTCGGCCGCGATGTCGGGGCCGCGGTCGGCACGGTGGGTCAGGAAGTCAGCGACACACTGTCGAAGCTGGGCAAGCGAATCCGCGGATCCGACGACTGACAAGCAAATGGGGTGCGGGAGCCGAGCGCCCGCACCCCCATTCGAGTCGAAGCTCGGTAACCCGCCGGGTTACTCGTCGCCCTCGACCACGGGCGGGGTCTCGAGGATGTCGAGGATCCACTCCTCGGTGGCGCTCTCGGCATCCTCCTCGTCGGGACGGATGCGGTTGGTGAGGCGCACGCCCAGGCCCAGCAGCTGGGCGGCCTTCACCATGTCGATGGCCTCGTCGGGGCCGCAGAAGTGGGTGGCGATCAGACGGGGCTCGTCCTCGAAGTCTTCTTCGGACAGCACCAGTTCCAGGCCTTCATCGGTTGACATGGGTCTGCACAGTACGCCGAGAATTCGCCCAAGTGGTACCGAAACTCGCTCAGCGAGTGAACAACCAGGCGACGACTACGAGAACAAGAAGTGCGATCAGGGCGAGCTGGACACGAGAGCGAGGCATCTCAGGCGGCTTCCTTCCGGATGCGGCGCGACGGCGCGGCGGGGATCGCGGCCTCCCGGGCGGCGATCCGATCACGGCCGAGCACGTGCAGCACCGCCCGCAGCGTCCGGTCGAGCAGGTAGGCGATGGCCAGGCAGACCGGCACCATGGCGGCCAGCACCACCGCGAACTGGGGAACGAAGGGCAGGCCGGCCACCCAGAGTTCGACGCCGTCCCACCATCCTGCAATCGCATGCACGACCCCAGCCTAGGCCGACTACGCCATGGTGGACGATTCGGGCCGTTCAGACCGATCATGGTGGTATGGATGTGTACGACGAACCCGAATCCGCCGACCGTCCGCTCGGCAGCGAGACAGGCATCGATCCCGACGAGGACTTCGACGATCCGTCCGAGATCGATGCCCCGCGGGACCCCCTCTCGCCCGAGGACCCCACCCTGGCGGACGCCTTCCTGCCCACCTCGACCGGTGGGATGCATCATTCCGTGTTTCCCCCCATCGACGATTACGCCTTCCTGTCGGACTGCGAGACCAACTGCCTCATCGCCCGCAATGGCTCGGTGGAGTGGATGTGCATCCCGCGGCCGGACTCCCCGAGCCTCTTCGGGGCCATGCTGGACCGCAGCGCGGGCCACTTCCGCATCGGCCCCTACGGCCGCAAGGTGCCGGCCGCCCGCCGGTATCTGCCCGGCGGTCTGATCGTGGAGACCACCTGGCAGACCGAGACCGGCTGGCTCATCGTGCGTGATGCGCTGGTGCTGGGTCCGTGGCACAACAACCGGTCCCGCAGCCGCAGCCACAAGCGCACGCCCATGGACTGGGACGCCGAGCACATGCTGCTGCGCACGGTGAAGTGTGTGAACGGCGTGGTCGAGCTGGAGATGAGCTGCGAACCCGCCTTCGACTACCACCGTGGCCCGGCCACCTGGCACTACAGCGGCGACGTCTACGAAAGGGCCAGTGCCACCTGCGATATCGAGGGCGCCCCGAGCCTCACGCTGACCACGGATCTGCGGCTGGGGATCGAGGGCCGCGAGGCCCGCGCCCGCACTCGCATGAAGGAGGGCGACGAGGTGTTCGTGGCCCTGTCCTGGTCGGACCTGCCGCCGCCGCGCACTTTCGCCGAGGCGGCGGACAAGATGTGGCAGACCACCGAGTGCTGGCGGCAGTGGATCACGCTGGGGCGCTTCCCCGATCACCCGTGGCGCGGCTACCTGCAGCGCAGCGCGCTGACCCTGAAGGGCCTCACCTACGCGCCCACCGGCGCGCTGCTGGCGGCGGCCACCACCTCGCTGCCGGAAACCCCCGGCGGCGAACGCAATTGGGACTACCGCTACACCTGGGTGCGCGACTCCACCTTCGCCCTGTGGGGTCTGTACACCCTCGGCCTGGATCGGGAGGCCGACGACTTCTTCGCCTTCCTGCACGATGTCGCCACCGACGACAACGGCAAACCGGTGTCGCTGCAGGTGCTCTACGGCATCGGCGGGGAACGCCGGATCACCGAGTCCGAACTCCCCCACCTGTCCGGTTACGACGGGGCGCGGCCGGTGCGCATCGGCAACGGCGCCTACAACCAGGACCAGCACGACATCTGGGGCACCATCCTGGATTCCGTGTACCTGCACGTGAAGTCGCGTCAGCAGGTGCCGGAAACATTGTGGCCCATGCTCGAACGACAGGTGCAGGCGGCAATCGAGAACTGGCGCAGCCCCGATCGCGGTATCTGGGAGGTCCGCGGCGAGCCGCAGCACTTCACCTCCTCGAAGGTCATGTGCTGGGTGGCGCTGGACCGTGGCGCGAAACTGGCGGAGCTGCACGGGGAATTCGACTATGCCCGGAAGTGGCACGAGATCGGCGAGGAGATCCGCGCCGACATCCTCGACAACGGCGTCAACTCCGAAGGCGTGTTCACCCAGAGCTACGGCAGCGACACCCTGGATGCCTCACTGTTGCTGGTGGTGCTGCTCCGCTTCCTGCCGCCCACCGATCACCGGGTGCGGGCCACCGTGCTGGCCATCGCCGACGACCTGACCGAGAACGGCCTGGTGCTGCGCTACCGCACCGAGACCACCGACGACGGCCTGTCCGGCGAGGAGGGTTCGTTCACCATCTGCTCGTTCTGGCTGGTGTCGGCGCTGGTGGAAATCGGTGAGCTGCACCGCGCCCGGCAGCTGTGCGAGCGGCTGCTCGGCTATGCCAGCCCGCTCAAGCTGTATGCCGAGGAGATCGACTCGCGGACCGGACGGCACCTGGGCAACTTCCCGCAGGCCTTCACCCACCTGGCCTTGATCAACGCGGTCATGCACGTGATCCGGGCCGAGGAATCCCATCACGTGGGCCAGTTCCATCCGGCGCACCCGGGGCGCTGACACCACAACCGGGACACACTGAAAAGACAGCCGGGAAAAAGGAATCGGCCGCTCTCGCGGCCGATTCCTTTCGGTACCAGGGGTTCTCGTCAGTACGAGGGGTTCTCGCCGATCGCGTCCGCGTGCTCGCGGATATCACGCAACCGGACCAGCGAGCGCTCGATCTCGGTCAGCCGCGCCTCTCGCCCCGCACCCGAGTGCACGGTGGCCGCCTCCTCGGCGGCGCGCAGCGAGGCGTCCACCGAACGCAGTGTGGCCGTGGCGATCTCGGTGAAGTGATCGCGCAGGCTGCGCTGCACCGCGCGCAGCCGGTAGCGGGACTCCTTGCTCACCTGGAAGATCACATCGTCCATGAGCCGGGCCACCGCCATCTTGGCCTCGGCCTGGCGGCGCTGGCGGCGGGCCTTGCGGTCGTCCCACAGCGCGTTCACGCCCAGCAGCACGGCCGCGCCGCCGGAGTACCAGTTCACCAGCGACATGTGCAGCAGGCTGGTGATCAGGCCGACCATGAGCAGGCCGCCGTAGGAGCCGCGCAGGGCGGTCAGCACCTGCTGGGTGATGCCGTGCTTGGCGCTGTCCAGATTGTCCAGCGCGGCAACGGGTTCCAGCACCGCGCCGACATCGCCCGGATTGTCGAGCTTGAGATCGGGGGTGGGGATGCCGCTGTCGGGGAACTTCGCCGCCACCTGCTCGGCCAGCTCCACCGACCGGTAGTGGGCGATGACGAAGTTCTCCTCCACCGCCTCACAGATCTTGGCGTCCAGATCCGCGCCGAAATCCGCCCAGCGCCGGGCCGGATCGCCCTTCATGATGTCGGCCTCGGCGTCGCGGATCAGGCTGCGCAGCCGGTGCCGCAGATCGTGTTCGGTGTCGGCCATCAGCTCGCCCGCGCCATCGGCCAGGGTGACCTGCCAGTTGGCCGAGCGCTGGCGGAGCTGCTCGGCCTCCTCGCGGGTGCGGCGCAGCTGCTCGGTGATGACGGTCAGCCGGCGCGGATCCCGCAGCGTCTCGGCCTCACTGCGCAGGGCCAGCGACAGATGGTCGGTGATGAGCCGGATGTCGCGCACCGCGGCCTCCACCGCGACGGCGTCCGCGCGGCCCAGCACATAGGAGCGCAGATGGTCGAGCAGTTGCGGCACACCGGATTCCAGATCCAGCTGCGTGTCCCTCGCGGCGGCGGCGTGCTCGTGCAGCCGCGCCGAGGCCGGGGCCACCGCGAAGGCCAGCCCGGCGTCGTCGAGCAGCTGCCGGTCGTGCTGCTGCACCTGCGGCCACTGCGGACACTGGTCGATCTTGTTGAGCACGCAGACGACCGTCGGGCAGACCTGCTGAATCCGCTGCAGCTGCTCGATCTGCGCCGGGGTGAACGGCGCCCGGGCATCGGCCACGTACAGCACCGCGTCCGCGGCGGCGATCAGCGACCAGGTCGCCGGCGCCTCGGCGGGCGCGCCGGGTGCGTCCAGCACCACGAAGCCCTCCGCCAGCAGCGGGCTGGGCTGGGTGAACTCGGCCCGGATGACGTCCCCGGAATCCAGCTCGGCCAGCGCCGCCTGCGGATCCACGGCGGTGCGCTGGGCGGTGCCGCCCGGGCTCGCCTTCACCAGGGTGGCGCTGGGCTGCGGACCGTACTCGGCGATCACCGGGACGCTGGCCTGGCCCTCGGTGGCGCTCACCGCGGCCCCGACCAGGCTGTTGACCAGCGTGCTCATCCCGCTCTTGGATTCGCCCACCACGACCAGCCGCACCCGCGGGTCGGCCAGGCGCGCACGCGCGATGCCCAGCCGCCCGGACAGATCGAGCCGGCCGGAGGCGTGGGTCAGTTCGAGCAGCCGGTCGAGCAGGTCGACCAGCGGACCCAGCGCATCGGGATTCTTCACCGCTACCTGATGACCGGCGGCGCTCACAGCAGCAGCATGTGATCGCCCGGACCCTGCACCGGGGAGTGGGCGTCGATGAACGAGGCATCGGGACCGAGGCCGGAGAACAGCCCGGCATCGTGCACCAGCAGACCGCCGTCGTGCACCGAGAGCGGGTGCAGCGCGGAGTCGTCGGCGATCGGCAGCACGTGGTTACCCGAATCGAACTGGTCCGCTATGGGTTTCACCGGCTGCGGCGGGTCGATGTGCGGCGGCGTGGTGATCGGCTGCGGCACGGTCGGCGCCGGGGCAACGGTCGGCACGGGCGCGACCGAAACACTGGGCTGCCCACTGTGATCGGGCACAGTCGGCACGGTCGGCTGCGCGGTCGGGTGCGGCGGGTTGGTGACGGTCGGCTGATGGGTCGGCACGGGCGCGTCGGTCGGCACCGTGACGGTCGGCGTGCTGCCGTGGGTACCGGAATCGTCGACCGGCTTCTGCGGCTTGACGGTGACGTCGGTGTCGCCACCGGAGGTCACCGGCGGAGTCACCACCGGGGTGCTGCCGACCTTGGTGAGATCGGGGTCCAGGCCCGGGATCTTGGTGGTCGGAATCGGCGGCACGGTGGTGAGCACCGGCGCGGGATCGGTCTTGGCCGGCACGCTGACGTGCGGGGCGGGTGCCGGCGTGGCCACCGGCTGGACCGGCTTGTCCGTCAGCGGCGCTGAATGTACGGGCGCGGTGGGCTCACCACTGGCCAGCACCGGCTGGCGACCATGATCGAACAGTGTGGGGGCCACGGCCGCGGGCGCGGTCAGCGGCGACGGACCGCCGTGTGTCGACAGCAGATTCGCGATCGGCTGATTGGCGGCATCGGGCTGAATGGTGGTCTGCAACGGCGTCACCGCGACCGGCTGCGCCATGGACACCGGCGCGACCGGGACGGGCGCGGCGGCCACAGGCACCACCGGTGCGGCGACCGGCGTCGAGACCGGAGTGACGGCGGCGGGCGCGACCGGAGCAGTCTGCGCGGCCGGAATGGTGGTCAGCGAGATCGGGTTCGACGGCGCCGCGGCGGCACCCGGCAGCGTGAACGCGCCGCCCGGCGAACCCGCCCCCGGAAGCTGCGAATTCGTACCGGGCACAGCGGAAGTGGGGGCTCCGGCTCCGCCCGCCGGGGAATCGGCCGGGCCGTGTCCCTGCCCCGGAAGGGCTGGGGTGCCGGTGGTGGCCGACGAGTTCGAGGAGCCGAATGGCTGGCCCATATTGTTGGGCTTGTCCGCACCCGGCAAGCTGGGCGCGCCGCCGTTGTTGGGCAGTGTGGTGTTCGCCGGGATGTGCGAAATCCCCTGTCCCAGTTGCTGACCGAAGGCGTCGAGCTGATGCCCGACCGCACCGACACCCACGTTCACCGACAGATTCGAGTGCACCCACGCGCCGTCCAGCCCGACATGGGCGTCGAACGACCAGTCGGTGCCGACGAAGACACCGTTGCCCTGGCCGGCCGTGCCGCCGATGCCGTCGAACGCGCCGGAGTGGTCGGCGAGACCGGTGTCGGCACCGGGCGCGAAGGACGCGCCGTTCATCCCGGGCAGGTGCATCCCGGTGGCGCCGGGCAGCCCGAAACCGGGCAGGCCCTGCTGGAAGCCGGGCAGACCCTGCAGGAAGTTCGGCTGCTGCTGGTCGAGGGTCGGCAAATGCGGCTGGGCCGGAGCCGAATCCGCCTGCTGGTCAGTGGAACTGTCGAGCGGCAGACCCCAGCCGGGACGCGGGCCGTAGGTCGGCAGGCCGGACGCGCCGGTGTCGGTGTCGGGCAGGCCGAGGCCGTGGAAGCCGGAGATCGCCGGGTCGTTGGCCGGGATCGCGTCGAGCGACGGGAACAGGCCCGCGTCGGTGCCGTGCTGGTAGTCACCGAGCGGGCCGAAGTGCCCGTTCACCGGCGCGGCGGCCGCCGGACCGTGGTGCGGGAGCACCGAATCCGCGGTCAGGTCGGGGAAGGTGATGGTCGGGCTCGGCACATTCGGCTGCGGGTCCTCGACCTGCGACCAGCCCACGTTCTTGCTGTCGTGGTTGATGGCCGGGGTGCCGCCGTGATTGCCGCCGGCGGCGATCAGCGCGCCACCGGTGACGTACGCGCCTGCCCTGGCCACCCGCGCGACTCCATTGGCAATGCGGTAGGCGGCGTCTCCGTCGTCGTCACCGGCACCGGCAGCATCGTCGAAGGGCAGATCACGCGTCATGTGGGCTCCGCTCTCAAGGCTTCGGCGACCCGCCGCGCGGGCCGCCGAACCGAACTCGTTTCACACCCTATTTCCGGATAACCGGTCTGTCACATCCACCAGGTCGCAGGCGGTGTGCTCAGCGGTGCGTGACATAGCTTGTCACCCGGCATATCAGTACGGAAGACCCATTTTCCGGTTGCATACCGAACCTTGCGCCTGACCGGGAATCTGCTACTTCTTCTTGTCCGTGGCGGAATCGGTGGACAGTGCGGCCACGAAGGCTTCCTGCGGCACCTCGACGCGACCGATCGTCTTCATGCGCTTCTTGCCTTCCTTCTGCTTCTCGAGCAGCTTGCGCTTACGGCTGATGTCACCGCCGTAGCACTTGGCGAGCACGTCCTTGCGGATCGCCCGAATGTTCTCGCGCGCAATGACCTTCGAGCCGATGGCGGCCTGGATCGGCACCTCGAACTGCTGGCGCGGGATGAGCTCGCGCAGCTTGGTGGTCATCTTGTGGCCGTAGGCCTGGGCGGCGTCCTTGTGCACGATGGCCGAGAACGCGTCGACGGCCTCGCCCTGCAGCAGGATGTCCACCTTGACCAATGCGGACTGCTGTTCGCCGGCCTCCTCGTAGTCGAGCGAGGCGTAGCCGCGGGTGCGCGACTTCAGCGAGTCGAAGAAGTCGAAGATGATCTCGGCCATGGGCAGGGTGTACCGCATCTCGACGCGGGTCTCCGACAGGTAGTCCATGCCCAGCAGTTCGCCGCGGCGGGACTGGCACAGCTCCATGATGGTGCCGATGAACTCGCTCGGCGCGATCACGGTGCACCGGGTGATGGGCTCGTAGATCTCGCGTACCTTGCCCTCGGGCCAGTACGACGGGTTGGTGACGACGTGCTCGGTGCCGTCCTCCATGACCACGCGGTAGATCACGTTCGGGGCGGTGGAGATCAGGTCGAGGCCGAACTCGCGCTCGAGCCGCTCGCGGGTGATCTCCATGTGCAGCAGGCCGAGGAAGCCGCAGCGGAAGCCGAAGCCCAGGGCGACCGAGGTTTCCGGCACATAGGTCAGCGCGGCATCGTTGAGCTGCAGCTTGTCCAGCGCGTCGCGCAGGTTCGGGTAGTCCGACCCGTCGACCGGGTACAGCCCGGAGTAGACCATCGGCCGCGGTTCGCGGTAGCCGGTCAGCGCCTCGGTCGCGCCGTCGCGGGCGGTGGTGATGGTGTCACCGACCTTGGACTGACGCACGTCCTTCACACCGGTGATGAGGTAGCCGACCTCGCCGACGCCGAGGCCCTGGGTGGGCTTGGGTTCGGGTGAGACGATGCCGATTTCGAGTAGTTCGTGCGTCGCGCCGGTGGACATCATCTTGATCTTCTGGCGCGGGACGAGCTTGCCGTCCACCACACGCACATAGGTGACGACGCCGCGGTAGGTGTCGTAGACCGAGTCGAAGATCATGGCGCGGGCCGGGGCGTCGGCCTGTCCGACTGGCGGCGGCACCACGCGGACCGCCTCATTGAGCAGTTCGGCCACGCCGACACCGGTCTTGCCGGAAACGCGCAGCACGTCCTCGGGCTCGCAGCCCACGATGTGGGCGAGCTCGGCGGCGTAGCGGTCCGGATCGGCCGCCGGGAGGTCGATCTTGTTCAGGACCGGAATGATGGTCAGGTCCTTGTCCATGGCCAGATAGAGATTGGCCAGGGTCTGCGCCTCGATGCCCTGCGCCGCGTCGACGAGCAGGATCGCGCCCTCACACGCCTCCAGCGCGCGCGACACCTCGTAGGTGAAGTCGACGTGTCCCGGGGTGTCGATCAGGTGCAGGACGTAGTCTTCGCCGTCGACCTGCCACGGCAGCCGCACGTTCTGGGCCTTGATGGTGATGCCGCGCTCACGCTCGATATCCATGCGGTCCAGGTACTGGGCGCGCATGGCCCGCTCCTCGACCACTCCGGTGAGTTGCAGCATGCGGTCGGCCAGGGTCGATTTCCCGTGGTCGATGTGCGCGATGATGCAGAAGTTCCTGATCCGGCTGGGATCGGTGAACGTCTTGTCGGCGAAGCTGCTAATCGGAGTCACTCCTCGGCATGGCGAAACAGCGGCATGTCAACCCCGAAGTCTACGGTGCTGCATTCTTGGCCTCCGCTCCGCTCCGGCGAGTTCGCGGCCCCGAGGTCTCGATTCTTCCCTCCTCCGCTCCTCCGTTTCGCTCCCCCGCTCCGTCGGTCCAGAATCGAGACGGCCGCGAACCCGCAGGTGAGCTACCTTCAGGCGCAGGCGAATCCAGTACAGGTGAGAATCCCGTTGTCCGCCGTTAGGCTGCCGGACATGGCCGGCAGGTGGAACGCTCTGGGGAAGCAGTTGGGGATCGTGGCTAAGGAGCAGGGCGCCCAGCTCGTCACGCAGCAGGCCCCGAAGTTGATCGGGCGGGTGCGGCAGTCGACGATGTGGGACCGTGCGCTGAAGGCGGTGGGGACGCCGCGCCAGGGTCCGGGCGTCAATGTCCGGCCGACCTCGTCGGCGGGAGTGCCGTCGCACGAACGCGCGCGCCGCATCGTCTACAGCCCGCAGCTCGACGGCCGGGCCGATCCCGGCGAGATCGTGTGGACCTGGGTCCCCTACGAGGAGGACCCGGACAACGGCAAGGACCGCCCGGTGCTGGTGGTCGGCCGCGAGGGCGACACGCTGCTCGGGCTCATGCTGTCCTCGAATTCCGAACACGCGCACCATCCCAACTGGGTGGGCATCGGCTCCGGCCCGTGGGACAGCGCCGAGCGCGACAGCTGGGTGCGGCTGGATCGTGTCCTGGACGTCCCGGAGATGGGCATTCGCCGCGAGGGTGCGATCCTCCCCCGCAAGACATTCGACCGGGTGGCGCACCGGCTCTGCGCCGAATACCACTGGCACTAGCGCCTTCCCGATACGACCGGCCCCTGTTCCGGAACGAGGCAGGGGCCGGGATCGTCAGCTCTCCATAGTGCGGGAACGGCCGTACAGCATCCCGTAGACCAGGGCCCCCAGAACGCCGCCGATCAGCGGGAACACGATGAACACCCACAGCTGCGCGGGCGCGCCGTCCTGATAGAACGCGACGGCCAGGCTGCGGGCCGGATTCACCGAGGTGTTGTCGACCGGGATCGAGACCAGGTGCACAACGGCCAGCGTGAAGCCGATCGAGAGCCCGGCGAACGGGATGTCCGACAGCTGGTCGGTGGAGGCCAGCACCACGAAGACCAGCAACCCGGTCAGGATCACCTCGACCGTGATGGCCGCCGCCAGGCCGTACCCATTCGTGGTGACGTCACCGAGCACCAGCTTCGATGGGGAGTGCTCGCCCCAACCGTTCGCTCCCAGACCGTCTTTGGCCCGGTCGTAGGAGGGCAGGTTCTTGGCGACGGCGTAGATGACCACGCCCGCGAGCAGGCCGCCGATGAACTGCGCGATCCAATAGACCGCCGCGACAACGATGGTGATCCGTCCCAGCAGCAGATGCCCCACCGTGACCGCGGGATTCACGTGGCAACCCGAGATCGGCCCGATCGAGTACACCAGGAACAGCAACGTCAGGCCGAAAGCCACCGCCACGCCGAGCGGACCGACCCGGCTGCCCGCCAGTACCGCGGTACCGACGCCACCGAGGACCAGCACGAAGGTGCCCAATGTCTCGGCGTATGCCTTGCGCCCGAGGGCGGGCGGTTGCGCCTCGACCTGATCCTCGGCGACTTCCTGAGCTGTGGGGGACATCGGCTACCTTCCGCTGGCATGGACAACGCACCGACAAGAACCGGCGGCGCGAGCCGAAAACGCCTCAGGCCAGGCGAGTTATCTCCACTACGACCTCGAGATCGGTCGAGCCGCTCCCGCTGAAGATACCTTTGAGAGGGGGCACATCCGCGTAATCACGCCCCACCCCGACTGATACGTGTTGCTCGGTGACCGGGATGTTGTTGGTCGGGTCGTAGCCCCACCACTGCCCGGTCCAGGCCTCCACCCAGGCGTGCATCTGACCGGCGACGGTGTGGCCGACCTCGGCGGACGGGTCCGGATGCAGGTAGCCCGAGACGTAGCGGCTGGGAATCCCCATGCCGCGCAACAGCAGCAGCGTGAGGTGCGCGTAATCCTGGCACACGCCTTGCCGTTCGGCGAAGGCCTGCACCGCCGAGGTGTGCACCGAGGTGGTCCCGGCCAGGTAGTTCATCTCCCGGTGCACCCATTCCGCGGCCCGGACAACCGCTTTCGCCGGCGACACGCCGCGCGCCAGCTGCCGGGCCACCGGGGCCAGCCGCCGCTTCTCGCGCGGCACGTAGACGGTGGGTTCGAGCAGTTCGTCGAAGCGGTCGGCAATGGCGTCGGCGCGCAGCTCCTCCCAGGCCAGCTCCTCGGGCGGCCCGGCGAACGGCTCGGTCTCGACGACCGAGGCGCTGGTGACCTCCAGCTCGGTGTGCGGAGCGTGCAGGTCGAAGGCGGTCACCGCCGTTCCCCAGTAGTCGATGTAGCGGTAGGACCGGGTGGACGGCACGGTGTCGACCCGATTGAGGATCACGGTCTGCCGGCTGTCGGCGCGCGGGGTGAGCCGGGCCTCGTTGAACGACCGCGTGACCGGCGCGTCGTACACATATCCGGTGGTGTGCACCACCCGCATCCGCCAGCTCATGCCATCTCCTCGACCAGGTCCGCGCCGCGACCGTGCAGCCCCGTCCACGCCACCCATGATTCGGCGTGGAAGTACTGCAGCGCCACGGCCTCCCCCACCTCGCGGCAGGTCTGCTGCAGCCACAGCAGCCGGCTGGGCAGATCCTCCAGCAGCACCGACGAGGGCAGGAATTCCAGTTCGCTGCGCGCCCGGCCGAGCAGGCGATGCGCTTCGTGGCGCGCCGCGAACCGGCTGTTGGGGCGCTGATCCAATTCCTGCAGACAGGTTTCGGCCACCCGCAGCGAATGGAATACCGAGCGCGGAAAGAGGCGGTCGAGCAGGATGAATTCCGCGATCTGATTGGCGTCGAGGACGCCGCGATGGGTACGCAGATACGGGTCGTGGGCCCCCGCCGAACGCAGCACCGTCACCCAGGCCGGCGAGGAGGTGCGGTCACCGGCGCGCGAATGCAACAGGCGCACAGTCATATCCACGCGTTCGATGGATCTGCCCAGCAGCAGGAATCGATAGCCGTCGTCGCGGCTCAGGGTGGAATCGGAGAGTCCGGCGAACATGGCGGCGCGATCGGTGATGTAGTGGCAGAACTCGTGCGGCCCCAGCGCCCGTGCCGCCCGCTCGGCCGCCGCCAGCCCGTTGAAGGTGGCATTGAGGCACTCCCACATCTCGGTGGAGGTGACTTCCCGTGCGCCCCGGGCATTCTCACGCGCCCGGCTGATGGAATCGACGATGGAGCCGCCGTCGCGGCCGAAGGCCACCAGTTCGGTCACCGACCACACATCCAGTTCCCGGTCCTCATCGGGCGGCTCGATGCCCAGTACCCGCAGCAGCACCCGCGAGGTTCGGTCCGGATCGACCGTGGCGTCCTCCAGCAGCTGATGGACCGCGACATCGAGAATGCGCGCCGTATATTCGGCTCGCTCGACGTAGCGTCCGATCCAGAAGAGGGATTCGGCATTGCGCGCCAACATGATGCTCTGCCCTATCTGCCTCCGCTTCGCTCCGGCGGGTTCGCGGCCCTGAAGGTCTCGTTCTTCCCTCCTCCGCTCCTCCGCTTCGCTCCCCCGCTCCGACAGTCCAGAACGAGCGCTCCATCGACCTGTGCTCGGGCCGCGAACCAAAAGAGTTGAGCCTCAGCGAATGCTGTTTGTTGTTGTTACTGCTGTTGTTGGTTGGCCCGCATCGCCGAGGGCTCTCTGGATTGGTCTCTCTCCGGGGCGATCTGCAGTTCGCCGACCAGCTGCGAACCCGACAATTCCCGTTGCGCCACTGAGGTTCTCGGTGCGAGCACCCAGGTGTCCTTGCTCCCGCCCCCTTGACTGGAATTCACCACCAGCGAGTTCGCGGGCAGCGCCACCCGGGTCAGCCCGCCGGGCAGCACCCAGATGTCGTCGCCGTCGTTGACCGCGAACGGCCGCAGGTCCACGTGCCGGGGCGCGAGCCGCCCGTCGATCTTGCTCGGCACCGTGGACAGCTGCACCACCGGCTGCGCGATCCAGCCGCGCGGATTGGCCCGCACCTTGCGCCGGGTCGCCTCGAGCTCCCGGGCGCCGGCCGCCGGGCCGATCACGATGCCGTAGCCGCCGGACCCCTCCACCGGCTTGACCACCAGTTCCGCCACCCGGTCCAGCACCTCGTCGCGTTCGGCCGGTTCCCAGCAGCGGTAGGAGTCCACATTGGGCAGGATCGGTTTCTCACCCAGGTAGTACTCGATGAACGCGGGCACATAGGTATAGACGAGTTTGTCGTCGCCGACCCCGTTGCCGACGGCATTGGCCAGCACCACCGTGCCCGCGCGGGCCGCGTTCAGGATCCCGGCCACCCCGAGCATGGAGTCCGGGCGGAACTGCATGGGATCGAGGAAGTCGTCGTCGATGCGCCGGTAGATGACATCCACCTGCCGCTCCCCCGCGGTGGTGCGCATATAGACGACATTGTCGCGGCAGAACAGGTCCCGGCCCTCGACCAGTTCCACCCCCATCTGCCGGGCCAGCAGCGAATGCTCGAAGTAGGCGGAGTTGTGGACGCCGGGGGTGAGCACCACCACGGTCGGGTCGGCCTCGTTGGGCGCGGCGGCGGCGCGCAGGGCGCGCAGCAGGTGGGCTGGATAGTCGCCGACGGCGCGCACCCGGTGCGAGGCGAACAGGTCGGGGAACACGCGCGCCATGGTGCGCCGGTTCTCCATGACGTAGGACACGCCCGAGGGCGAGCGCAGATTGTCTTCCAGCACACGGAAATCCCCGTGCTCGTCGCGCACCAGGTCGATCCCGGCCACGTGGATGCGCACGCCATTGGGCGGCACCAGGCCGGCGGCCTCGCGGTGGAAGTGCGCGCAGGAGGTCACCAGCCGTTTCGGGATCACGCGGTCGCGCAGGATGGTCTGCTCGCCGTAGACGTCGGCGAGGAAGGCCTCGAGCGCGCGCACCCGCTGCCTGATGCCGCGTTCGAGTTTGGTCCATTCGCCGGCGGCGATCACCCGCGGCACCAGGTCGAGCGGGAACGGCCGCTCCTGACCGGAGAGCGAGAAGGTGATGCCCTGATCGACGAATGCGCGGTCCAGCGCCTCGGCGCGGGCGGCCAGGTCCTCGGCGTCGATGGTGGCCAGGGCGTTGAATATCCCCCGGTAGGGCGCCCGCGGGCGGCCCGCGGAATCGAACATCTCGTCATAGGCACGGTCGTAGCGGCCCGGTTGATACCCCGCGAAGACGCCTGATTTATCCGATTTTTCACGTTCCAATCCGGAAGGAGAGAGCGCGGCGGAGGCTGACGCGGTGGATCTGTCTACTCTGGAGAGACCCGGTGCGGGTGCTGCGGGGGTCATGCAAAAATAGTCCATCACGCAGGGGCAACGCGCAGTTGGACGGCGATAAATTTCTGGTT
This sequence comes from Nocardia sp. NPDC004123, assembly GCF_053603795.1. Classification (NCBI taxonomy): domain Bacteria; kingdom Bacillati; phylum Actinomycetota; class Actinomycetes; order Mycobacteriales; family Nocardiaceae; genus Nocardia; species Nocardia sp. NPDC004123. The sequence goes on along the minus strand of NZ_JBSGGG010000021.1, from coordinate 34,968 downwards.
TCGGCCAGATAGCCAACAGGCTCGATTTCATACCTCGCGGCGTCGCCTGGTAGCCTCGACTGTCGGCGCTGCAACTGCCCCTCTCGTAGTGCGCGCCCGAAGACTTTGCATCCCGCATACACCACCAAGTGAAGGAACACGAGGAAACCGGCGTGGCCAACATCAAGTCCCAGATGAAGCGGATCCGCACCAACGAGCTTGCGCGCCAGCGCAACCAGTCGGTGAAGTCCGCGCTGCGCACCTCGATCCGCAAGTTCCGCGAGGCCGCTGCGGCGGGCGAGAAGGACAAGGCGCTCGAGCTGATGCAGTCCGCGAGCAAGAGCCTGGACAAGGCCGCCTCCAAGGGCGTCATCCACGGCAACCAGGCCGCCAACAAGAAGTCGGCGCTGTCGCTGGCTTTCAACAAGCTCGGCTGATCCTGCCCGGTACGCCTACCGGCATCATGCTTCTCACAGCCGCCGTGGCCACGAAGACCACGGCGGCTTTTGTCGTGTCCGGAGCTGGCGACTTGCGCGAGCGCGCAGTTGGCAGCAGGATGGCCGCGAACCGTCGGGGGCTACCTGTAAACCTGCACTGGGAGAGATCTCTTGGCAACGCTGCGTCGTGACAACCGTTCGTCCTGGACCCGGGGCACGCTGGCCGTCAGCGTGGCCGCGGTCGCGCTGACCACCGGAATGGGTGTGGCAGCCGCGCGTCCCATCGGCCCGTTCGAGGTGGGCGGGGCCATCGAGGTCGAATACGACGGGGCGGGCGGACCGGACTTCTTCGGTGATCCCACCATTCCGGAGACCGACGCCGCGGGCGGCGGCAAGAAGCAGGACTTCGTCAACAACGTCTCCATCTACTGGACCCCGGCTACCGACGCGCATGCCATCGGCGGCGCCATCCGCGACAAGTGGAAGGGCGCGGGCGCGGAGTCGGGCGCGCTGAAGTACCCGGTGGTGGACGAGGGGCAGACCTCGAAACCCGGCCGCTTCCAGCACTTCCAGGGCGGCTCGATCTACTGGTCGGTGGGTGCCGGCACCCATGTGGTGAGCGGCGTGATCCGCGACAAGTACTCCGCGGTCGGCTGGGAGAGCAGCCCGCTGGGCTTCCCCATCGCCGATGAGAACAAGACCAACAGCGCCACCACCCATGAGCAGCTGTTCGAGGGCGGGGCCGTCTACTCCACCCAGAAGACCGGGACCCACGTCGTGTGGGGCTCGATCCGCGACGAGTGGGTGCGCAATGGCGCCGAGAACGGCCGCTACGGCTACCCGACCAGCGACGAGTACGACTACCAGGGCGGCAAGGCCCAGGAGTTCCAGGGCGGCAAGATCACCTGGAAGCCGGAGTAGTCCCGGGCCTTCCCGCTACGAGGCGCTCTCGCGCAGATCAAGAATGCGCGAGAGTGCGTGCTCGAGTGCGTAATCCGCGTCGGCCGCCTGCCCCTTGACGTCGGCATTGAGCGCGGCGACCACCTGCAGCGCCGCCCCGATGGACGCGCCGGTCCAGCCGCGCGCCTGGCCCTGCGCCTTCTTCACCTTCCACGGCGGCATCCCCAGATCACCCGCCATCTTGAACGGGTCGCCGCGCCCGGCCGAGCCGACGCGGGCGATGGTGTGCACCGAATCCGCGAGGGCGTCCGCGAGCAGGACCGCCGGGACGCCGCGATCGATGGCCCAGCGCAGCGCCTCCATGGCGGCGGGCCGATCCCCCGACACGGCCAGATCGGCGACATCGAACCCGGTCACCTCCGCCTTGCCCGAGTAGTACTGCCGCACCGCCGCGAGATCCACCTTGCCGCCGGTGTCGGCCGCCAATTGCGAACTGGCGGCGGCGAGTTCGCGCAGATCCGAGCCCACGGCCTCGATGATGGCCTGCACCACGTCCGCCGGTACCCGCACATTGGCGGCCCGGAACTCGTTGCGCACGAACTCGACCCGCTCCCCCGCCTTGGTCAGCTTCGCGCAGTCGTGCACCACCGCGCCCAGCTTCTGCAGGGCCGGCGCCAGCGCCTTGGCGCGCCCGCCCCCGCTGTGCAGCACCACCAGCACCACGCCCTCCGGTGGTGCGGACGCCGCATCCTGGATGACCGCGACCGCATCCTTGCCCGCCTCGGCCGCCGACTCCAGCACGATCACCCGGTCCTCGGCGAACAGCGAAGGACTCAGCAGCTCGGCCAATTCCGCCGTGCTGGCATCCCCCGCCCGGAGCCGATCCACCGGCAGCGCCCCAGCGTCCGCCGAGCCGGCCCGGGCCTGCGCGGTAATTCCCGCCACCGCCCGCTCGATCAGCAATTCCTCTTCACCGAGCACGAGATGCAGGGGCGCGGGTCGCTGGTTCACGCCCCGATCCTACGAGTCCGCTCCGACAACCCCTGCATCCTGCACCCGGCCAGCACTGGTACACAAATGTGTGACACGATCGTCTTATTCATACGTCTTGCACAAATGTCTAACCATCGGTTAGGGTCGAGCTCAGCACACCGGAACAAGGATCGGAGCAGACAATGACCGCACGCACCGCCACCCGCAGCAGCTTCGACATCGACGGCCGCGGACTGTCCTACGTGGATTTCGGGGGTACCGGCCGGACCGTCATCGCGCTGCACGGGCACATGTCCGACGGCGAGAGCTTCGCCGGCCTGGCGGCACGGCTGTCCGCGGGGTGGCGGCTCGTCGCGCTCGACCAGCGCGGCCACGGCCACTCCGATCGCGCCGCCGACTACACCCGCGACGGCTACCTCGCCGACATCCTGGCCCTGCTCGACCACCTCGGCCTGGAACGCGCTGTGCTGCTGGGTCATTCGCTCGGCGGCATCAACGCCTACCAGTTCGCGGCCCGCCACCCGGAGCGGGTGGCGGCGATCATCGATATCGACGCACCCGCCGCGCTCGGCCTCGACGGCCACAACCCGCTGGGCTTCGTGGCCGGCCTCCCCTACGAGGCGGCGACCCGTGAGCAGCTGATCGAGGCCATGGGCCCGATGGCCGCGCACTTCGGCGCGCTGGTTCGCGAGCGTGCCGACGGTTCCTGGAGCCTGCCCTTCCACCCCCTCGACATCGTCGCCTCCGAGGACCTGGTGCACGGCGACCACTGGTCGGACTGGGTCGCCGGCACCTGCCCGGCCCTGCTCATCCGTGCCGCGCACGGCGTCATCCCCGCCGACATGGCCGTGGCCATGCGCGACCGGCGCCCGGGCACCCGCATGGTCGAACTCGATACCGACCACTTCGTCTACACCAACGACCCCGCCGGTTTCGCCGACGCCGTCAACGAGTTCCTGAGCTCCCGCTAGCCGGATGGCGAGTCCTCGTCTCGACCCGGCCGAGGCGGCACCGATCCCGGCACGGCGTCCGGATCCGCCCGTGAGCGGCCAGGGTGCAGAGCCGCGATCACCAAGGCGCACACCACCGTTGCGACCAGACCTGAACGCAGACCGGTCGGTAGCGAGACCGAGGCTCCCAGGGCGGCGGCTCGGTCGGAGACCGTGAGCAGCCACCACAGTGGCGGTGCGGTGCAGTGCATGACCGCCGCGGCGAGGGGCGACCACACGCAGGCGAGCAGCGCACCCAGCGCACCCAGGATGGTGATGGGCGCGATCACCGGTTCGACCAGCATGTTCACCACGATCGCGACCAGGCTGAGGTGGCCGGTCATGGCGATGACCAGCGGCGTGGTGACCACGAAGGCCGCGGCGGCCACCGCGAAGGAGTCGGCGGGGATCCGCCACCAGCCATGGGCGCGAAGCCAATCCGACCAGCCCGGGGCGATCACGATCAGTCCCGCGGTGGCCAGCACCGACAGGGCGAATCCGGCATCCACCGCGAGACCCGGTGACCAGGCCAGCAATCCGATGATGGCGGCGCACAGGGCGGGTAGGGCCTGCTTACGGCGTCCAGTGCAGAGAGCCAGCAGCGCAATGGCTCCCATGACGGCGGCACGCAGGACACTGGGCGAGGGGCGGGCCAGGATCACGAACATGACCAGAGCCGCACCCGCGGCCACCGCGCCGACCCGTGGATCCACCGTGAGGGTGCGCATCGAAACCAGCACGGCCCCAAGCAAAATCGTGACATTCGCCCCGCTGACAGCCGTCAAATGCGTCAAATCGGACTCGCGGAAGTTCTCCTGGACGTGGTCGGTGAGGGTCGAGGTGTCGCCGATGACCAGGCCCGGGAGCAGGCCGGCGGCATCGTCGGAGAGCGCGCGGTGGGCGGAGGTCGCGAAGTCGCCGCGCACCTGCCCGGCGAGGCGCTGCCACCAGGGCGGGGTGCTCACCGAGGTGGGAGCGGCCTCCGCCCGCAGGATGGCGACCGTCATGTCCGGACGCCACGGACGGGCCACGCGGGCGGGGAATTCCACCCGCTGGCCGGGCAACAGGGTCCGCCACCCCGCCGCCGGCGCCATCACCAGCACCGATCCGCCGGAATGCACAATCCGTCCACCCAACCGGTAATCCACCAGCCCGGCCCGCACCATCACCTTCGGCCCGCCGAACGGCCGGGCGGACACCCGCTTCGGATCATCGGTCAGCTCCACCACCGCCACCAGCCGCTGCCCGGCCCGCACCGCCCGCAACGGATGCGTCTGCACCCGATGCGCATGCCACGCCCCCGCCACCCCGAACCCCGCCCCGATCACCAAGGCCCCCAGCACCACCCACGCCACCCCACTCCCCCGCCCCGCCCGCACCCGCCGAATCACCCACGCCGCCACACACATCCCCACCAGCCCACACCCGGCCGCCACCCCGACCCCGGCCCGCCAGCCCACCACCAACGGCGCCACCGTCGCGCCCCAACCACAGACCGCCGCCGGAACCAGCCGCGCATCCAGCACCTCGGGTATTTCGACGGGCCCGCGATCCCCGGCATCGACGCGGTCGGTCGCCCCCGTTGTCATCGCCACCGCCCCGGCTCTGACCGCAGCTTCGCTACCGGAGCCATTCCACTTCCGGGCGCCGACCGTCCACCGGCGGCGCAATCGTTGCGCCCCAACAACTCTGCGCGACTGCCCTGCTCGGCGTGGGCCGTCGCCTGCCGGCCCCGATGAGCGCCCGCACGCCTCGCTGTCCGAGTCGTGCTCGCGCCCTCCGACTCGGCTTTCCGGCAACCGGTGCGACTGTACTGGTGCGCAACAGGGCAATTCGCGGTGGTCATATCGTCACCCGATCGCGGATGCGGGTGAGGCGGGAGTGGCCTATGCCCTCGATTTCGGAGAGCTGGTCGATGGAGGTGAAGCGGCCGTGGCGGGTGCGCCAGGTGAGGATGGCGCGGGCGGTGACGGGCCCTATGCCGGGGAGGGTGTCGAGGTCGGATTCGGTGGCGGTGTTGAGGTTCACCTTCGCGGGGAGGGCGGTGGAGCGGGGTGGGCCGGAGGATGGGGGTGAGTTCGCCGGGGGGTGGGCGGAATTCACGACGGTGGTGCCGACCTGCTGGGTGGTGGGGCGGGGTGTGGTGCGGCCGACGATGATCTGGTCACCGTCGATGAGGGGCTGGGCGAGGTTGAGGGTGGAGAGGTCGGCTTCGGGGCGGGGAGCGGCGACGCGGAGGGCGTCGGCTATCCGGGCTCCGGCGGGGAAGCGGCGGAGCCCGCCGTGCTCGACGAGACCGACGACACTGACGACGAGCTCGCCGGGGGTGACGGCGCCGCCCGGGGCAACAGAGCCGCCCGGAGCGCCGGTTGCCGTGGTAGCGAGCGGGATTCGATCCGGCTGCGAGGCGGCGGGCCGCGACGCGGGCGGCTGGGCCGCGCCCGGCACGGGCGTGGCTGTGACCGTCACGGCGGAAGCGGCGGCTTCGGGTGCGGCATCCTCCCGGTCGGCGGGTGCGGTTTCGCTGAGTGCGGCGATGGGCGGGACCGGTTGGGAGGCAGGCTTTTCGCGCAGGGTGACGTAGCCGGCGAAGAGGATGGCCACGATGCCGAGGGCGGCGATGACGAGGACACCGCGCGGGCCCGGATCCCAGCGAGTGCCGCGGAAACGTTCGGGGACCAGGCGTTCGTGCCACAGGGACACGCTGCCGCAGGGCTCGGACAGCCAGTCGAGCGAGAATCCGTCAGGCTGCCGATCAGCGCTCCGGCGATCGGGTTCGACGAGCTGGTCGAGCGAGTCCTCGTCCCAGCGGCCGGGATGTGGACGGCCGGAGGCGAATTCCGCCGGGTCGGCGGTGGCCTCGGCCGGGGCGGGGCGGGGGTCGGCGGCGGTGCGGGCGTTGAGGCGCTGCAGCGGGGTACGTTCGTCGAGTCGTGGCATGCAACTCACGGTACGAGCGACGACGACCCCGGCCGCCCACGCGACCTGGGCCTTCAGCCGACCTGTGGATAGCGAATTACGTTGTGGACAACGCCGTTTCCGCTAGCCGCAGCCGCCCGGCAGCACCAGCGCCCCGACCGCGCCCACGCCCAGGTGCACCCCCAGGGTAGGGCCGAATTCGGCGATGATGACCTCCCGGATACCGGGAATCAGATCCCGCAGCTGACCCGCGATGGTGTTGGCGGCCTCCTCGGCCCCCAGATGCTGGACCGCGACCGCCGCCCCGTCCTCGCCCGCCGCATCCACCACGGCCGCAACGAGTTTGGTGAACGCCTTGGAGCGCGTGCGGGCCTTCTCGCGCAGTTCCAGCCGCCCGTTCACGATCTGGATGATCGGCTTGGTGACCAGCTCGGTGCCGAAGAACGCCGCGGCCGTGCTCAGCCGCCCGCCGCGCCGCAGCTGCTCGGTCCGGTTGACGACGATGAACGCGCGTCCGCGGCTGGCCGCCGCCACCGCCGAGTCGTACACGACATCGAGCGGCTCGCCCGCCCGTGCCCGGCGCGCCGCCGCCAGCACCGGCAGCCCGGTACCCAGCCCGGCGCTCAGCGAGTCCACCAGCCGGATCCGATCGGCGGCATCCATGTCCCGCACGGCCTGCCGCCCGGCCTCCCAGGTGCCCGACAGCTGCCGCGAGATGTGCACGGCCACTACGCCGTCGCCGTCGGACAACTCCAGCGCCCGCTCGTAGACGCTGCGCAGATCACCGGGCGAGGCGGCCGAGGTGGTGACCTGGGAGGAGCCGTAGTCGATGTCGCAGTCGTCGATCCCCTCCCGAATCTCGCGATCGTCGACCAGCACGTGCAGCGGCACGGCCAGCACACCAAGATCAGCCGTGAGGCCGGCCGGCAGGCTGGCCGACGAGTCGGTCACCACCACCACGGTCATGCAGTGTGTACCTCGTCGGCCGTGGCCTCGGTCAGCACCTTCACCATGGCCCGAGCGACGGCGCTGTGGCCCTCCCAGCCCCAGTGGATGCCGTCCGGGTTGGCGGGGCCGTTGAACACGTTGTCGCGCACGGCGTCCCCGAGATCCACCAGCGGCACCGCGTGCTCGGCGGCCCAGGCCGACACGGCCCGCACCATGGGCTCGCGCCCGGTGTGCACCCCGGCGTAGGCCTCGCACTTGTGCACCGAGGGCAGCACCGCCACGAACGGCAGCTCGGGCCGCAGCTGGGCCAGCGAGTGCCGCGACTGCTCCAGGTAGTCGACGCTCACCGCGGGCGGCAGCGCCACCGGCCAGCCCAGCGGCGACAGCCTGGGCTGCACCCAGTTGTAGGCCTCGCGCACCCGCCGGCGCACCGAGGCCGGCCGCACATAGCGGATCAGCTCGCGCAGCGCGGTCGGCAGCGGCGAGGGCAGCGAGTCCATGCCGGCGGTCGCGAACACCACGGCCCCGGCCCGCGGCACCGCGGCCCAGATGCGCGGGTCGCCGATCAGCGCCCAGTACGCGTCACGGCAGGTCCAGCCGATGCGGGCCACCAGTTCGACGTCCCAGTCCAGCTCGGCGGCAACCAGATTGGGCCAGATGCCGGGATGGTCGGCGGGCAGCCCGCCCTTGGGACCGAAGTAGGACAGCGAGTCCGCCACCACCACCAGCACCTTGCGCTGCGGTGAACCGTCCTGCGCCGGTTGGGCGTTCGGACTCTCAGAGGACATCAGGGGCTACCTTCGCGACCGCGTTCCACACATCCAGGCGCCAGCCGGGCTTGTCGATGCAGGGACCGTGGTTGGTCAGCTGCACCCAGCTGGTATTGGCCAGGCCGCCCAGGGCCGGCCAGTTCGCCTCGGGCAGGTCGAGCAGGGCCGCGGTCAGCGCCGCGATCAGCCCGCCGTGCGCAACCAGCATGACGGTACGGCCAGGCCAGTCCTCGCGCGCGGCCAAGAGTTCCTTCACCACGGGCAGCGCTCGCGCCCCCACCTCGAGCTTGGATTCGCCGCCGGGCGGGGTGAAGCGGGCATCGAGCCGCCACGCCTTGCGGGCGCCCGGGTACTCGGCGTCGACCTGGTGGTGGTCCAGGCCCTCCCAGTCCCCGAGGTTGGTCTCGCGCAGGCGCTCGTCGGTGACGACCGGCATGGCCGCGCATTCGGCGACGGCGAGCGCGGTGTCGTGGGCGCGCTTGAGATCGGAGGAAACGATGGCGATCAGGTCGCTGGTCGCCATGTCGGGCGCGCAGTCCTTGGCCTGGCGTCTGCCGATGTCATCGAGTTCGGTGTCGATCTGGCCCTGCATGCGGTCGCCGGCGTTCCATTCGGTCTGTCCGTGCCGCAGCAGAATCAACCGGCGGACGCCGGCCATCTTGCTCACTCGTCGTCCCCGCCCTTGTCTTCCTCGGTCGTCGCGCGCGGATCGCCGATACCGTCGACCGGCACCGCCGGGCAGTCCTTCCACAGGCGCTCGAGGCCGTAGAAGTCGCGTTCGTCCTCGTGCTGGACGTGGACCACGATCTCGACGTAGTCCAGCAGCGCCCAGCGGCCCTCGCGGGTGCCCTCGCGGCGCACCGGCTTGTATCCGGCCTCGCGCAGCTTGTCCTCGATATTGTCGACGATCGCGTTGACCTGGCGCTCGTTGGGCGCGGACGCGATGACGAAGCAGTCGGTGATGACCAGCTGCTCGGAGACATCCAGCACGACCACGTCGGCGGCCAGCTTCTCGTCTGCGGCCCGTGCGGCCACCGTCGCCATCGAGACGGCTTCTGCCGATGCTGTCACCCTGCTACCTCTTCCCTGCGCACTTTCACGATGCACTGTCTTGCGGCACGTACAGGTGCCGCTTCGATATGTATTGGACGACCCCGTCCGGGACGAGGTACCAGACCGGCCGGCCCTCCCCCGCCCGCCGCCGGCATTCGCTCGACGAGATGGCCAGGGCCGGAATCTCGACCATCGTGACCGTGCCCTCCGGGTAGTCGCGGAGGTGGTCGGCGAGATGGTCGATATTCAATTCGTACCCCGGACGGGTCACGCCGACGAATTTCGCCAGCTCGAACAGTTCCGACCAATCCTGCCACGTCAGGATGCTGGCCAGCGCGTCCGCTCCGGTGATGAAGTACAGATCCGCGTCCGGGTGGAGTTCGGCCAGGTCGCGCAGGGTGTCGACGGTGTAGGTCTCCTTGCCGCGGTCCACGTCGACGCGGCTCACCTGGAACCGGGGATTGGACGCGGTCGCGATGACCGTCATCAGATACCGGTCCTCGGCCGGGCTGACCGCGCGATCGCCCTTCTGCCACGGCTGACCGGTCGGTACGAAAATCACCTCGTCGAGGTCGAACCGATTCGCGACCTCACTGGCCGCGACCAGGTGCCCGTGGTGGATGGGGTCGAAGGTGCCGCCCATCACGCCCAGCTTGCGGCGGCCGTTCGTCTGCACGAAAAGCGAGCTTACCGGGGGCGATTGCGCCGCCCCCGCACCGGCGGGGCTCAGCCGGCCGGCCATCCGGATTCAGACCGGCAGCAGGCGGCCCACGAGGGCGGTCAGCTGGCGCGCCGAACGGCATTCGTGCATCTCGATGATGTCGGCGTAGCGGTCGGCGGCGGAATCGCCGGTGCCCCACATCTTCTCGGCCTCGGGGTTGAGCCAGTAGGCGTGCTTGGCGGTGTCGACCAGCTGCCGGAGGGTGTCCAGCGCCGGGTCGCGGTAGTTGGTGCGGGCGTCGCCGAGAATGAGCAGGGAGGTACGGCTGGTGACGGCGTCGGGGAACCGCTCGGCGAAACCCTCCAGGGCCGAGCCGTAGTCGGAGTGGCCCTCGATGCCGACGACCTCGGCTTCGGTGAAGATGCGGCGGGTCAGCTGATCCAGCGGGGTGGCCGCGTCGAACAGCTGGGTGACCTCGTCGACGCGGTCCACGAAGGCGAAGATGCGGACCCGGGAGAACTGCTCGCGCAGGGCGTTCACCAGCAGCATGGTGAAGCTGGAGAAGCCCGCGACCGAGCCCGAGATGTCGCACAGCAGGACGAGATCGGGGCGGCCGGGCCGCGGCTTGCGGGTGACGAGATTCACTGGGACGCCGCCGGTGGACATCGATTTGCGCATGGTCTTGCGCAGATCGATCTCGCCGCGGCGGCCGCGCCGGCGGCGCGCGGCCAGGCGGGAGGCCAGGACCCGGGCCAGGCGCTGGCTGCTACGGCGCAGTTCGTCGAGTTCGGCCTGGGAGATGCGCAGGAAGTCGGCGTCCTCGGCCTGCCGGGCGACGCCGTAGGTGGCGACGCGCTCGCGGCCGATGCGCTCGGCCACCCGGCGGCGGGTCTCGGCTTCGACGGTGCTGCGGAAGTCCTTGATGCGGCCGCGGGCCGTGCGGCGGGCGACCTCGGTGTCGAAGTCGGAATTGTCCATGCCCTGGGCGAGGCCGGCGAGAATCCTGCTCACCAGCAGTTCCGGCTGGAGATCCTTCAACGTCTGGTAGGCGGAGAAGGACGGCCCGCCCGCCGCCTGGTACTGGCCCATCTGGTCGACCATCTGCGCGGCCAGCGCCTGCAATTGCTGCGCCTGCTCGCCCGACGGGTCCTGGATCAGCAACTCCGCCAGCATCTTCCGCAGTTCGAGGATGTCGACCGAGCCGTCCGGTTTGATCGGCAGCTCCACCTCTTCGGCCCCGGCCCGCTCCCCCAGCGCGGCCGGGAACCACAGGTCGAACATGCCGTCGAAGGTGGCGCGCTGGGTGGTGCGGCGCAGCAGCGCGCAGGCCAGACCCTCACGCAGCGCCTCCCGGTCCATGAGGTCCAGGACGGTGAGAACCTGTCCGGCGTCCACGGTTTCGGACGGCCCGACCGGAATCCCCCGGCCGCGCAACGCCTCCACGAAGCCGACCAGATGCCCCGGCAGGCCGTGTTCGGCCGTCGGTCCCGGCACCTGCACCGGCTTGGCCGGCGTACCGCCCGAGATCGCCCGCATGGCGGCGGAAACCAGCCCGCGCGGCGAGTTCTCTTTGCCCTTCGAGGGCTCCGAAGCCCCGGCCACGATCAGGCCAGCTTCAGCTCGGACTGCGCACGCACGTGATCGGCCTGGTGCTTCAGCACCACTCCGAGCGTGGCCCGCACGGTCTTGTCGTCGAGATCCTTTGCGCCCAAGGCCAGGAGCGTGCGCGCCCAGTCGATGGACTCCGCGACCGACGGCAGCTTCTTGAGCTGCATGCCGCGCAGCACGTGCACGATCCGCACCAGCTGCGCCGCCACCGCGGGCTTCAGCTCCGGCACCCGGCTGGCCAGGATGCGGCGCTCGAGCTCCTCGTCCGGGAAGTCGATGTGCAGGTAGAGGCAGCGCCGCTTGAGCGCCTCGGACAGCTCGCGGGTGGCATTGGAGGTGAGCACCACGAACGGCTTGCGGGTCGCGCTGATGGTGCCCAGTTCCGGCACGGTGACCGAGAAGTCGCTCAGTACCTCGAGCAGCAGGCCCTCGATCTCGACATCGGCCTTGTCGGTCTCGTCGATGAGCAGCACGGTCGGCTCGTCGCGTCGGATCGCGGTGAGCAGCGGGCGTTCCAGCAGGAACTCTTCGGTGAAGACGTCGGCCTTGGTTTCGGCCCAGTCGTTCTCCGAGGAGGCCTGGATGCGCAGGATCTGCTTGGCGTGGTTCCACTCGTAGAGCGCCCGCGCCTCGTCCACGCCCTCGTAGCACTGCAGCCGCACCAGTTCCGCACCCGCGACCTGCGCGACGGCCTTGGACAGCTCGGTCTTGCCGACACCGGCAGGTCCCTCGATGAGCAGCGGCTTGCCGAGCCGGTCGGCGAGGAAAACCGAAGTGGCGGTGGCCTTGTCGGCCAGGTAGCCGGTGCGGGCCAGCCGCTCGATCACATCGTCGACCGACGAGAAGATCGGCTCCTGGTTGGGTGCGGTGGTGGGAGCCACGGCGGTCCTTTCGTATCCAGCGGGTGCTAGACGGGGCGAATCTGCCCGTCGCCCCACACAATCCACTTGGTGGAGGTTAGTTCGGGCAGACCCATGGGTCCGCGGGCGTGCAGCTTCTGGGTCGAAATGCCGATCTCCGCACCGAATCCGAACTGCTCGCCGTCGGTGAAGGCGGTCGAGGCGTTGACCATGACGGCGGCGGCGTCGACGCGAGCGGTGAACTCGCGGGCGGCCTTCAGGTCGGCGGTCACGATGGCCTCGGTGTGGCCGGTGCCCCACTCGTTGATGTGCTCGACGGCCGCGTCGAGATCGTCGACGACCTTCAAAGCGATGTCCAGGGAGAGGTATTCGTCGGCCCAGTCGGTGTCGGTGGCGGGCACCAGGCCCGGCAGGTCACCGTGAATGGTGACGCCCTTGTCCTCGAGGGCCTTGATCATGCGCGGCACCGCGGTCTCGGCGATGGCCCGGTCGATCAGCACCGTCTCGGCGGTATTGCACACCGAGGGCCGGCGGGTCTTGGCGTTGATCAGGATGGACTCGGCCATATCCAGATCGGCGTCCCGGTGGACGAATACGTGGCAGTTGCCGGTGCCGGTCTCGATGGTCGGCACCAGCGCGTCGCGGACCACCGCATTGATCAGGCCCGCGCCGCCGCGCGGGATCACCACGTCCACCAGGCCGCGTGCCTGGATCAGGTGGGTGACGCTGGAGCGGTCCTCCGCCGGGAGCAGCTGCACCGCGTCGGCCGGAAGCCCCTGCGCTGCAAGCGCTTCCCGCAGCACCCGGACCAATGCCGCATTGGACTTCGCCGCCGAGGACGAGCCGCGCAGCAGCGCCGCATTGCCCGACTTCAGCGCCAGCCCGAAGGCGTCGACGGTGACATTCGGCCGCGCCTCGTACACCATGCCCACCACACCCAGCGGCACCCGCACCTGGCGGATTTCGAGACCGTTGGGCAGCGTCGACCCGCGCACCACGTCGCCGACCGGATCCGGCAGCCCGGCCACCTGCCGCAGCCCCGAGGCGATGCCGTCGACGCGGGCCTCGGTCAGCCGCAGCCGATCCAGCAGCGACTCGGCGGTGCCACCCGCCCGGGCGATCTCGATGTCCTCGGCGTTGGCGGCGAGTACCGCGTCCTTGGCCGCGAGCAGCGCGTCGGCCGCGGCGTGCAGCGCGGCGTCCTTCTGCGCGGTGGTGAGCTGAGCGAGCGTCCGCGACGCCACCCGAGCCCGGCGCGCCGACTCGTGCACCACCTCGCGGACGGCGTCCCGATCTGTGGTCGTGGGAGCAGTCATAAGGACAGATTACTGATGACGATCTGCCGCCGGTCGGGGGCAGGTTGTTACCGTGAGCGCATGACCGCGAGCATCCGGTTGTCCTCGGGCACCGGCCGATGGGTTCTACTGGCCACCGTCCTCGGTTCGGGGATGGCCATGCTGGACGCGACCGTCGTGAATGTGGCACTGCCGCGGATCGGTGACGAGTTCGGCGCATCGATGGCGGGACTGCAGTGGACGGTCAACGCGTACACGCTGACGCTGGCCGGATTGATCCTGCTGGGCGGGTCGCTGGGTGACCGGTACGGGCGGCGGCGGGTGTTCCTGATCGGGGTGGCGTGGTTCGCCATCGCCTCCGCATTGTGCGGTGCGGCGCAAGACATTTCGATGCTCATCGCGGCCCGGGCCCTGCAGGGTGTGGGCGGTGCGCTGCTGACGCCCGGCTCACTGGCCATCATTCAGGCCTCGTTCCGGCCCGAGGAGCGGGCGCGCGCGGTCGGAGCCTGGTCCGGGCTGGGTGGCGTGGCCGGCGCCATCGGGCCGTTCCTGGGCGGGTGGCTGGTGGAGGCGGCCGGCTGGCGGTGGGTGTTCCTGCTCAATATCCCGCTGGCCGCGGTGGTAGTGGCGGTGACGGCCCGGCATGTGCCCGAGACCCGCGATGCCGAGGCGCACGGGAGGTTCGACGTGCTCGGCGCGGTGCTGGCGGCCTTGTGCCTGGCCGGGATCACCTACGCCCTGACCATGGCGCCCGAGCACGGTACGAGTCGAATCCTGGTGTGGGGCAGCGCGATCGCGGGCGTCGCCGCGGGTACGGGATTCGTGGTGGTGGAGCGGCGGCGGTCACGCGACGGCCAGGATCCCGCGGCCATGCTGCCCGTCGCCGTGTTCGCCGCCAAGCAGTTCACCGCGATCAATCTGGTCACCTTCGTCATGTACGGGGCCATGAGCGTGGTCTTCTTCCTGCTGGTGCTGACCCTGCAGGTGGTGGCCGGATTCACGCCGATCGCCGCGGGCACGGCCATGCTGCCGGTCACCGTTCTGATGCTGCTGTTCTCGGCCCGCTCCGGCGCGCTGGCCCAGCGCATCGGACCCCGCTGGCCGATCACCGTCGGTGTGCTGCTCGCCGCGACGGGCATGCTGCTGATGACCCGTATCGGCATCCACACCTCCTACCTGGTCGATGTGCTGCCCGCCGCACTGGTTTTCGGCTTGGGCCTGACGCTGGCGGTGGCGCCGCTGACCGCGACCGTCCTCGCCACCGCCGACGAACGCCATGCGGGCGTGGCCAGCGGTGTCAACAATGCGGTCGCCCGCGCCGCGGGTCTGCTGGGCGTGGCGGCCATTCCGCCCCTGGCCGGACTCACCGGTGCGGCGTACACCAATCCGCCCGACTTCGCCCACGGCTTCCACCTGGCCATCCTCACCTGCGCCATCCTCATGATCGCGGCCGCCGCCCTGGCCTACTTCACCGTCCGCGACGACGCCCTCCGCGCCGCCCCGCCCTCGTGTGAACCGGAGTGCCGCACCTTCTCCGCCGTCGCCAGCCCGCCCCTCGAACCCGACCACCACACCGCCCCGACCGGAAGCGAGCCCTCATGACCGCGCCCGAGCCGACCATCACCCAGGTCACCGACACCGTCCCCCAGTACTTC
Organism: Nocardia sp. NPDC004123; assembly: GCF_053603795.1. NCBI lineage: Bacteria > Bacillati > Actinomycetota > Actinomycetes > Mycobacteriales > Nocardiaceae > Nocardia > Nocardia sp. NPDC004123. Next base: position 19,901 of record NZ_JBSGGG010000021.1, on the reverse strand, counting down.
GCCATCAAGGTCGGCGATACCCGCGCCGGCCTGACCGCCTACGTCGATCACGGCCGCCAGCGCATCTTCTTCCACACCGAGATCGACGAGGCCTTTGCCGGTCAGGGCCTGGCCTCCAAACTCATCGGCGCCGCCCTCACCGCCACCCGAGCCGCCGGCAAACGCATCGTCCCCATTTGCCCCTTCGTCAAGGCCTACGTCGAAAAACACCACGACTTCGACGACATCCTCGACCCCGTCACTCCGCAGGCGACGTCCATCGTCGAATCCGCCCTCGGCTGAGCCGCCTGAACTACGGTCCGGACCATGGCGCGAATTGCGGTGGTGGGCAGCATCAATATGGATCTGGTGACGACCGTGGGGCGGCGGCCCGAGGCCGGAGAGACGGTGGCCGGGGACGGGTTCGCACTGGTTCCGGGTGGGAAGGGGTCGAATCAGGCGATCGCGGCGCGACGGGCGGGGGCCGAGGTCGAGTTCGTGGGGGCGGTCGGCGGGGATGTGTTCGCCGGCGCGCTGCGGAAGGTGTTGCATGAGGCGGGGGTTGGGGTCTCACGACTGCGCGAGGTCGAGGGGCCCAGTGGGATCGCGACGATCGTGGTGGACCGGAACGGCGAGAACACCATCATCGTGGTGGCGGGGGCCAATGGGCGGATGACGGAACTGACTACGGCGGACCTGGATACGATCGCCGCCGCGGATGTGCTCATGTGCCAGTTGGAGATTCCGATTCCCACGGTGCTCGCGGCCGCCCGGCACGCGCGGGCCGCTGGCACCACGGTGGTGCTGAATCCCTCACCGGTGCAAGAGTTTCCGGGCGAGTTGTGGGCCGAGGTCGATGTCGCGGTCGTCAATGAAGGTGAGGCGGCTCGACTGGCCTCCGCGCTCGCCGGCGTGCCGCACGTCATCACAACGCTGGGTGGCGCGGGGGCGAGCTATCGCGGTCCCGACGGTGCCGAGCTCTCCCATCCGGGGATTCGCGTGCAGGTCGTGGACACCACCGGTGCGGGCGACACCTTCACCGGGGCGCTGGCTGCCCACTGGCACGAAGGCCCCGCCACCGCGCTGGCCTGGGCCTGTACCGCGGGGGCGCTGGCCACGACGAAACTGGGTGCCAGTGCCTCGATTCCGGAGTCGGCGGAGGTCGAGCGCGTGCTCGCGGGGCCGGGGCGCGATAGCCGGGTGTGATGATGTGGTGAGGGTCTACGAAAGGGTGTGGCATGTCGCTGCGGCACGGGTTGCTGGGGTTGCTCGCGGAGGGGCCGGCCAGCGGGTACGACCTGGCCCAGCGGTTCCAGGAGGCGCTGGGGCCGGTGTGGCCGGCGCGGCATCCGAAGATCTATGCCGAGCTCGGGCGGCTGGCGGAGGCCGGAATGATCGAGCTGGACAGCGAAGGGGCGCGGGGGCGCAAGGCGTACCGGATCACCGAGGCCGGGCTGGCCGAGGTGCGGCGGTGGCTGGTCGAGGACGAGGTCGATCACACCCTGCGGTTGGAACCGCTGCTGCGGTCGTTCTTCTTCTGGCTGATGGAGCCGAAGGATCTCGGCGAGCACCTGGATCGCGAGGGGCGGTTCTTCAGCGATACCGCGGCCATGTACCGCGAACTGGCCATGGCCAAGGACCGCGGCGAGTTCGGCACCGATCCGCACGACAGGTCCAAGCGGATCGCGGTCGAGGCGGGCATCCGGTTGTACGAGGCGCTGGCCGAATGGGCCGAATGGGCGCGCGACGAGATCGACGAGGATCGGTAAACACCTAGGCCGCACCGGGATTCGAATTGATCGGGATATTCGCGACCGTTGACATGTACCTTGGGACATGTACTCTTGTTCATATACCCGGGTATGCGTATCAACCGCGATTCGATCCGAGCCTTCACATGACAACAGCCACTTCGGCGTGCGCGGCGTCCGGTTCCTCGGCCCCATCGGCGCGAGCAAGGCGGCGCTGCAGTCGTATTCGAACCGCCGCCGCGACGGCGTAGCGGGCACCGGGAACAGATGGCGGCGATCCGCCATTTCCACCGACGTGGACATTCGACCAAAAAGTTGAACCCGACGAATGTCCGCACCGTTTGACATCGGCATCGCACACCAGAATCAGGAGATGGGCCAATGGATTTGAGACTGGGCGGCAGAACCGCGCTCGTGACCGGCGCGTCGGCGGGCATCGGCGCGGAGATCGCGCGGGCACTCGCCGCCGAGGGCTGCCATCTGCATCTGGCCGCCCGCAACAAGGAGCGACTGGACGAGATCGGCGAGCAACTGCGCGCCGAGTACGGGGTGCAGGTGCGCTCCCACCCGGTGGACCTGCGGTCGGCCGAGGATCTCACCGGGCTGGCGGACGCGGTCGGCGCTCCGGACATCCTGGTCAACAATGCCGGCGACATTCCGGCCGGACCCCTGGCGGCGGTCGACGCCGAAACCTGGCGGCACGCATGGGAGCTCAAGGTCTTCGGCTACATCGACCTGAGCCGCCGCGTCTACGCGGACATGAAGCAGCGCGCCGGCGGCGTCATCGTGAACGTCATCGGTTCGGCGGGCGAGCGGCCCGATGCCGAGTACATCGCGGGCAGCACCGGCAATGCGGCGCTCATGGCGTTCACCCGCGCGCTGGGCAGCCGCAGCTGGCGCGACGGCATCCGGGTGGTCGGCATCAATCCGGGCCCGGTGGCCACCTCGCGCATCACCACACTCATCGAGACCAATGCCCGCTTCGCCGAGATGGCGGCGGACTTCCCCTTCGGCCGCCCGGCCCATCCGCGTGAAATCGCCGATATGGCAGCGTTTCTCGCCTCGGATCGGTCCGGCTACACCACCGGCACCATCGTCACCATCGACGGCGGCCTGAGCCTGATCTGAGGCTCAGGCGACCGAGGTCGTTTTGCCCGTATGCAGGGCGACCAGGTCGGCCATCTGCTGGCCGGCCCGTTCCAGGGGTGCGGTCGAGCGGGTCGCCAGCGACATGACGACCGCGCCCTCGACCGCCGCGATGATGGTGGTCGCCAGGGAGCGGGCGGTGGCGGGTTCCACGGCCTCGGCCTCGAGCCGGTCGGCGAGGATGCCCTCCCACTCGCCGAAGGTCTCCCCCGCCACGTCGGCCGCCTCGGGCGATTCCGAGCGGCCGAGCGCCGCGGCCACGATCGGGCAGCCCGCGGTGAAGTCGCTCGCAACCAGCACGTCCCGCCACAGGGCCGGGAAGGCGGCGATGGCGCCGGCCAGATCGGTGCCGGCGGTGACGGTTCGGATGAGTGCGCTGGTGGCCTGTCCGGCGGTCCGGGTGGCCTCGGCGACCAGTTCGGATTTGCCGCCCGGGAAGTTCAGGTAGATCGACCGGCGGGAGATGCCGCTGTGCTCGAGCAGCTGCGCGATGCCGGTCCCGGCGATGCCATTGCACCGCATCAGGGCGATGGCGCTGTCGATGAGGCGGTCGCGGGCACCCATGGACGGTTCCTCCTTGCTCTATACCGATCGGTGTACTACCGTTTTCGGATATACCGATTGGTCTACTCAGTGTAGTCCGCCGCTCAACTCTTCGACGAGGAATCGGGGCCACACCATGCCGTCAGCATCCACCGCGCGACAGTCGACACTGCACGATCCCCTGCCGCTGGCCAGCGGTCAGGTGCTACCCAACCGGATCATGAAATCCGCCCTCAGCGAAGGGCTCGCCAACGGCGACAACGCCCCCGACTCGCGACTGGAACGACTGTACGGCCGCTGGAGCCGTGGCGGCTACGGCCTCATCGTCACCGGCAATGTCATGGTCGACCGCCGGCACTGCGGCGAACCCGGCAATGTGGCCATCGAGGACGAGCGGCATCTGGCGGCCCTCACCCGCTGGGCCAAGGTCGCCAAGGACGGCGGCGCCAAGGTCTGGGTGCAGCTGAATCATCCCGGACGGCAGGCCAATCCGATCGTCACCCGCACCCGCACGGTCGCACCCTCGGCCATTGCCATGGGCATCCCCGGCGTGCCCGCCCCGCGCGAGCTGACCGAGGACGAGATCCTCGACATCATCGCCCGCTTCGGCCGCGCCGCCCGGGTCGCCGAGGCCGCCGGATTCGACGGCGTCCAGATCCACGGCGCGCACGGCTATCTGGTCTCGCAGTTCCTGTCCCCGCTGTCGAATCAGCGCACCGACGCCTGGGGCGGCGATGCCGCGCGGCGGCGGCAATTCGTGGTCGAGGTGGCGCGCAGCATCCGCGCGGCGGTGAGCCCGGGCTTCGGGCTGGGCATCAAACTCAATTCGGCCGACTTCCAGCGCGGCGGCTTCACCGAGGACGAGTCGCGCACCGTCATCGAGGAGCTGTCCGGCGAGCAGGTGGACCTGTTCGAAATCAGCGGCGGCAGTTACGAATCCCCCGCCATGATGGGCCGGCCGCGCACGGCCTCGGCCAGCACCCGCGCCCGCGAGGCGTACTTCCTGGACTACGCCGAGACCGCCCGGCAGGCCGCGGGCTCGGTCCCGATCGCGGTGACCGGCGGTTTCCGCTCCCGCGCCGCCATGTCCGACGCACTGGCCGGCGGCACCTGTGACCTGGTCGGCCTGGGCCGCCCCACGGCCGTGATCCCCAGCGCCGCAGCCGATCTGCTCACCGAGCGCACCGACGCCCTACGCCCGCCGCACATCTCGCTGGGCCTGCCCCCGCGTCTGGCCGCCAATGGCGGCCTGAAGTCCTTCGACGGCGCGCTCGACCTGCAGTGGCACACCGATCAGCTGCACCGGCTCGGCGCGGGCAAGGATCCTGATCCGGACCGCTCACCCTGGCTGACGGCGGTGACCATGCTGCGCCGCAACGGCTTCGACGCCTTCCGCAGCAAGCGATCCGCTGCCCCGCGCACCACCGCCGACCGGGCGGCCCGCAAGTTCCGCGCCGAGCGCGCCATGGGCCGCTACGTGATGAACCCGACCATCCGCGCCCTGGACCGGATCGGCATCCGCACCGCCTTTGCCAGCGAGATCGAAACCGTCGGCCGCAAGTCCGGGCAGCCGCATCGCGTGCCGGTGTCGCTGCTGTTCGACGACGAGGGCGCGTGGGCCATCTGCCAGCACGGCCTGCGGTCGGGCTGGGGCCTGAACCTCACGGCCAACCCGAATGTCCGTGTCCGCCAGGGTGATAGCTGGCGCACCGGCACCGCCGTGCTGCTCCCCGACGACGATGTGGTGGCCCGCGCCCGCACCTTCGCCCCACATCCGGCACTGGCCCCGTTCACCCGCGGCTTCTTCGCGGCGCTGGAGAGCGATCCGGTGACGGTCCGGATCACCTTCACCGATCGATAGTCCGGCGGCATTTCACCGTAATCGGGAATTTATTTCCGTGTGATATGGTGAAAGCGAAATCGAATTCTCCTGTCTACCATCGGGTCTCGCGGTTGCGATTACCGATATTGGGCTGCCGCGCATCCTTACGTGGAGGGAGAATTCCATGGACAACGGCTCGACGGACAACAGGGGCCCGAGCCGGACCGCGATGATAGCGGCGGCCGGGCGCGCGGCGCATCTGATCGTGGATCGCCCACCGCATCTGTTCCAGGACACCGTGGCCGAGACGCTGCTGGGCGAGCGGGCCGCCGAACTCGTCTCCTATCACCGGGAGTTCGGCGATCACCCGGTACTCAGCGGCACCAGATCCCAGGTCAGCGCCCGCAGTCACTACACCGAGGCCCGGCTGGCGGCCGGCGAGTTCGAGCAGTACGTGATCCTCGGCGCGGGCCTGGACACCTTCGCCTACCGCTCGCCCCTGGCGGGGCGGGTCGCGGTCTACGAGGTGGACCATCCCGCCACCCAGGCGTGGAAGCGAGAATTGCTCGCCGCCGCCGGAATCGGCGTCGCCACGGCCGAATTCGTCGGCGTCGATTTCGAACGCGACGACCTGGCGGCGGAATTGACCGCCCACGGCTTCGACCCGAATCGGCCCGCCCTGGTGAGCTGGCTGGGCGTCACCATGTATCTGACCGAATCGGCGATCGGCGCCACCCTGGGCACGCTGTCGGGCTGGGCGCCCGGTACCGAATTGGTGATGGAGTACGCGCTGTTACCGGAGCTGCGCGACGAATCCGGCCGTGTCTTCGCCGAATTCGCGCTCGCCGCCACCGCCGAACAGGGTGAGCCGCTGCTCAGCTTCTTCTCACCCGAGTCCGTGACAGCGCTGCTCGATCGGCACGGATTCACTGTGGCCGAACACATTTCGCAGCGCGCCGCCGTCGACGCCGCCCTGTGGCAGCGCGCGGACGGCCTGCACCCGGTCGACTTCTGCCGGCTGGTGCGCGCTCACATTCCGGGACGGACCAGGATCTGAATGTGATCGTCGGGATTGCGCAGTGACTCGATGGCGCCCGCGACCCCGTCCAGCCCCACCTGATCGGTGATGAGCGAGGCGGCGTCCACGGTGCCATCGGCGATGCGGCGCAGGGTCTTCGCGTACTCCTCGTGCGGGTACACCATGCACATCTGGAGCGAGATGTCCTTGTAGATGCCGACGATGGGCCGGATGACGTCGTCGGTCATGACCGCGCCGATCTGCAGGATGGCCGTCTCGCGCGGGACCTTGTACATGAGGTCGTTGAGCAGTCCCGGCACCGAGGCGCACACCCACACGTGCAGCTGCTGCCCCGGCGCGGACAGCTCCTGCCACACCTCGACCGGATCCTCGACGGCCGGATCCACCACCCGGTGCGCGCCCAGCCGCTGCGCGGCCTCCCGGCGCAGCTTCGACGGATCCGAGGCCACGATGGGTGCGACGCCGCGCTCGGCCAGCGCGGCCACCGCACCCAGACCGACCGGCCCGCAACCGATCACGATCCCGGTCCCGTCCGGCCCGATGCCGGTGCGCGCCACATTGCCGAACCCGACCGCCAGCGGCTCGGTCAGGGCGGCGACATGCGGCGGCACATGCTCGGGAATGGGCTCGAGCGCCATGGCCTGCAACACCATGCGCTCGCCGAAGCCGCCCGGGAACTCGTTGGAGTATCCGATGCCGTGGATCCCGCCCGCGGCGTCCAGCGCCCAGGGCAGCGCGACCACGTGCTGCCCCGCCACGAACGGCGTGTCCGGTCCGGCGCCGATGACCCGGGCGGCCAGCTCGTGGCCCAGCACCAGGTCCCGGTGCGGATCGAACAGGAAGGTCGGCACGCCGCTGTCGCGCGAAGCCTGCAGGAACTCGTCGGTGTGGTCGAGCGCCTGCTTGTCGGATCCGCAGATCCCGCAGGCAATGGTCTCGACCAGCACCTGCCCGGGTCCGGGGACCGGTTCGGGCACCTCGTCGACCACGAGTTTCCGATTCCGCATGACGACCGCACGCATGTCACTGTCCTTCCGTGCCGGGAGCGCGGGTGCGGGTGGGTCAGCCCCTAGCCCACTCGTGACCCCAGTAGCTGTCGGCGGTCATCTCCTCGGCGACGTAGTCGTCGTCGACGAGCATGCCCTCGCAACCGAATTCGAGATCCCAGCCGCCCGGCGTCCGGACGTAGAAGGAGATCATCTTGTCGTTGGTGTGGCGGCCCAGCGTGGAGGACAGGTGGTAGCCCGCCTTGTTCACGCGGTCCAGGGCGCGGCCCACATCGTCGAGCGAGTCCACCTCGACCATGACGTGCACGATGCCCGGGCCGTCCGGCCGCGAGCCCGGGATGAGCGCCAGGCTGTGATGGCGGGCATTGACGCCCATGAAGCGGATCCAGATCGGATGCTCGGGCGGGCCCACCCGGAACGAGCCGCGGGAGGCGAAGCCCAGCACCTCGGTGTAGAACTTGCGCGCCTCCTCGATATCGCGCACCGGCAGCACCACGTGGCCCAGACCCAGGTCCCCGGTGACGAACCGGTTGCCGAACTTGCCGACCACCGGGCTGTGGTCCAGCAGCGGGCCGTGGAAGACCTCGATGGTGAATCCGGACGGATCGACGAAGGCGATGGCCTCCTCGACGTGCCGGTTGGCGGCCTCGGCGAGCGTCAGCGTGGTGACCGCGACGCCGGCCTTCTCCAGGATCTCGCGCACCAGCTCCAGCGAGCGCCGGTCGGCGACCTGCCAGCCGACGGCGATGACCGCGTCGCGGTCGCCGGGCACCAGCTCGAGCCGGTAGGTGTGCTCGTCGACGCGCAGATACACCGAATCGGCGTTCGGGCCGGAGCCCTCGGCGAAACCGATGGTGTCGAAGGCGAATGCGCGCCAGGCGTCCACATCGGCGATCTGGGCACGCACGTAGCCGAGCGAGGCGAAGGCAGCCATGGTGATACTCCTCGGGAGATTCGGGATATCAGGAATAGGTGACGGTGACGTCGTCGGTGACCGGAACGGCCTGGCAGGCGAGCACATAGCCGTCGGCGATGTCCTCCTCCTCCAGGATTTCATTGCGGCGCATGCTCACCTCGCCGGAGACCACCCGGCACACGCAGGCGCTGCACGCGCCCTCCTTGCACGAGTACGGGGCGTCCAGGCCCTTGGCGAGCATGGTGTCGAGCAGGGTCTGCTGCCGCGGCCAGGTCAGCTCGTGGTTCTCGCCGTCGAGCTCGACCCGCGCGAGGGCGGCGTCACCGTCGTCGGCCACCACCTCGGTTGCGGCCGTGTCGATCTCGAACGGGTTGCCCGACAGCGAGACGAACTTCTCCGAGTGGACGCGCTTGCGGTCCGCGCCGAGCTCGGCCATCGCCGCCGCGACCGCGTCCATGAACGGACCGGGACCGCAGACGAAAACCTCCCGGCCCGCCCATGGACGCGCCATCGCGGCCAGACCGGCCACGCTCGGCAAGCCCTGCACCGACTGCAGCCAGTGCAGCACCAGGAGTCGATCCGGGTGCGCGGCAGCCAGTTCCGCGAGCTCCTCGGCGAAGATAACCGAATTCTCGTGCTGGTTGGCGTAAATCAGCGTGCAGTGGCCGGAGCCCTGTGCCAGCACGGATTTCAGGATGGACAGCACCGGCGTGACGCCGCTGCCGCCGGCGAACAACAGCAGGTCGGTGTCCAGCGAGTCCGGGGTGAAGATGCCGGCGGGCGGCAGCACGTCCAGGGTCAGGCCCTCGGTGGCGTTGTCGCACAGCCAGTTCGAGCCGTAGCCGTCGACGGTCCGCTTCACGGTGACCTTCAGCGGACCGCCCTCGTGCGGCGCGCTCGACAGCGAGTAGCAGCGGCTCACCGACCCGGTGAGATCGCTGGGGATGCGCAGGGTCAGGAACTGTCCCGGACGATACGAGAACCGATCGGCGTGCGCGGCGTCCGGCGCCAGCTCGAGCGACACCGCGTCGGCCGTCTCGCGCACCACGCGCACGATCCGCACCGATGTGATCCCGCTCACCTGCGCGGCTTCCACAGCCGAGTCCACCTCGAAGTCCGTGACCGTCATCCGTTCCACCAGTTCCATTCCTGTGCTGTCAGTTTCGACCCCGTCCCGGAGGGGTACCCGCTACTCGGGGCCGACCGCCGACGATGTCGGGAGGCCCACCCGGAGGCCGCCGACCGCAGCCGGCGACTCCACTCAGGCCAGAGTTCGCCCGCGAGTGCGCACGTCCACGTCACGCGTGCTGACGGTCAACGCACCCGAGGCGACGGCCTCGTCGATGCTGGCCCGCAGCGCCGGGCACGTGTGAGCTCGCAGTCCGGTGTCCGCGAGTTCCGTGCAGGCGGCCTGCGCGTCCCTGTTCCACTGCACGCTGGTGTGCTGGTCGCTGTACTTCTCCACCAGCACGCAGGTCCCGCAGGACCGGCACGAAACCTTGTCCATGGCAGCGTCTCTCAGCCCTGCGCCACGGCGTCCGAGACGTTGCTCGCAACGGCGGCTTCGCGCTTGGCGATATTGTCGGCGACCTCGGCCTCCCACGCGGTGACCGCGCGGGTGGTGTCCACCTCGTACTCGAAGCGGTCGGTCATCTCGTCCTTGACCTCGGCCGTGTCCACGTAGAACTGCTCGTACCAGCGACGCAGCTGGTAGACCGGCCCGTCCTCCTCGCACAGCAGCGGATTGTTGATGCGCGACTTGCGCTTCCAGATGGCCGCGTCCTGCTCGAAGCCCTTGCCCAGGCCGCCCACGAACTTCTCGGCGATCTCCTGCGCCTGCGCGGCGGGCACGCCCGCCGGCTTCTTGGCGATCGCGCCGTACATGAGCACGAACTGGTTCTCGTTGATCGGGTAGTGGCAGTTGATCAGATAACCCTCGACGACCAGCCCGTTCGGGCTCTCGCTCTTCAGGTAGTCGATCATGTAGGAAGGCCCGTAGTAGGAGGCCTCCGACTGCAGGACGTTCTTGCCACCCAGCGCCTTGGCGGTCTCGCCCATCATGTCCTCACGCGACACGGAGGTCATGTACTGGCTGGCGGTGTGGCCCTCGAAGACGTTCTTGAAGAAGGTCGGGAAGCCGTAGTGCACGTAGAAGAAGTGCGCCATGTCCACGACATTGTCGACGACCTCGCGGCAGTTGGCGTCGACGATCATCGAGTTCCAGGTCCAGTCGGTCCACTCGTCGTCGAAGGCGGCGTCGATGCGCGGGATCGCCAGCTCGGCCGGCGGCTGCTTGCCCTCCGGGTCGTTCCAGACGAACAGCATCTTGTTCTCGACCATGGTCGGCCACGCCTTGGTGCGGGCCAGCGGGGGCACGCGGCGCGCGTACGGGATGCCGGTGCACTTGCCCTTGCCGTTCCAGCGCCAGTCGTGGAACGGGCAGGCGATGGAGTCGCCCTTGACGGTGCCGTCGGCCAGGTTGCCGCCCATGTGGGGGCAGTACGCGTTGAGCACGTTGAGGGTGCCGTCCTCGGCCGCGAACACCACGATCTCGGTGCCGAAAGCCTTGACGGTGTGCGGCTTTCCATCGCGGAAGGAGTCGGCCAGGCCCAGGCAGTGCCAGCCGCGCGCGAATCGCGCCGGGGGCTTGCCCGCGTCGATGACCCGCACCTCACCGTCCATGGTGGTCATGTGAATTCCTCTCCCTTGCCTTGCTTCGATGGTTGCGGCCGATGTGACGGCGACGACAGCGCAGTCTCACTGGCCGGGCTGTGACTACTGATGGACGAGACGACCGCGCCGGCCGATGGCCGGGACGACTACGCCCACTGGTGCTCGGGACGACCGTGCCTACTGCGTGTCGAGACGACCGAACGCCGCCCGGTAGAACAGCAGCGGCTTCGCCTCGGAATGCTCATTCAAGCAGGTCACGCGGCCGATGACGATGGTGTGGTCGCCGCCGTCGGCTTCGTCGTACAGTTCGCAGTCGATGGAGGCCATGGCCCCGGCGAGCAAGGGCGAGCCGTTCTCCGAGGCGGTCCACTCCACGCCCGCGAACTTGTCGGCGCCCGGACGCCCGAGCTGACGGCAGATCTCGGCCTGATCGTCGGCCAGGATGTTCACGCAGAACCGGCCCACCTCACGGATCCTCGGCCAGGTGCTCGAGGTCCGCGCCGGGAAGAAGCTCACCAGAGGCGGGTCGATGGACAGCGATGCGAACGACTGGCACGCGAAGCCGAGGGGTTCGTCCTCGGCAAGGGCGGTGATCACGGTGACTCCCGAGCAGAACCTGCCGAGAACGGTCTTGAATGCCGTCGCGTCGATGGCCGGTGTCCGGCCGCCGGGCACATTGACACCAGTAAGCACCGGCGCCTCCTTATTTCGATCCGAAATATAGCTAGCAGTCATGACAGCAGGTCGCGCGCAGGAGGCGTCAACTCCGTGGTTCGGTGATCGGGACATGGATGCGTAGGTTTTACGTAGTTCTCCCGATTCCGCAGGTTGTGGCACGAGGCACTGTGATGGGTAGCACAAGCTCCGAACTAGGTACATGCCTAATCGGAATAGTCCTAGACTGGATATGAACCAACGGAGGTACATATGTCCGTCACCATGCTGCCCCCGGCGGAGACTCGACACCCACACAACCCCATGCGCGCCAAGGAATCTCGCGCCAGCGCTGAAGTTCCCGTCTCGATGATCGAGCGGATGACCTTGATCCTGGACGCATTCGACGCATCCACCCCCACCCTCACGCTGCTCGGCCTGGTCGAGCGCACCGGGCTGCCGCGGTCCACCGTGCACCGGATCCTCGACCAGATGATCAAGCTGCGCTGGCTGGCCCACACCTCGGGCGGCTACCGGCTGGGCATGCGCGCACTCGAGCTCGGCGGACTCACCGCCGACCACAACGAGATTCGTGATGCCGTGTCCCCGCTGCTGCACGAGCTGAGCCAGCGCACCGGCATGGTCGGACACCTGGCCGTCCTCGACGGCCGCGACGTGGTCTACCTGGACAAGGCCGGCGGCCGCTTCGCCGCCAGCCTGCCCACCCGACTGGGTGGCCGGATGCCCGCGCACGCCACCGCGCTCGGCAAGGCGATGCTCGCCTGCCTGGAGCCGAACATCGCCGAGGCCGCACTGCGTACCCGGCTGCCACGCCTGACCCCGCGCACCATCTGTGAGCCCGAGGCGCTCTCGCGCGAGCTGCAGCAGATCCGCATGCGGCAGGGCGTGGCCATCGACCGCGAGGAGGCCGTCGCCGGAATCGCCTGTGTCGCAGCGCCGCTGCGGGGCCGCGGCACCGCGCCCGCCGCGCTGTCGCTGTCCGGGCGCGCCGACGGCATGAGCTACGACCGGCTGGCCCGCGTCGTGCTCGAGGTCGCGCACGAGGCCGGCCGCACCCTGTTCCCGCGTCGCGCCCACTGGCGTTGAGCGGAGCCAGGGCATGCGGGGGCGATACAGTTCGATCATGACCGATGGCGTGCCTGCCGAAGAGGCGCAGGCGATTCCGGAACTTCCCACAACGGCGTGGGCGGTTCTCGGAATGCTCTCGCACGCCGAAGAACTGTCCGGATATGACCTGAAGAAATGGGCCGACTGGAGTCTGCAGTTCTTCTATTGGAGTCCGTCGTTCAGCCAGATCTACGCCGAGCTCAAGCGTTTGGAAAAGCACGGTTACGCGACCTCCCGGACCGTGGTGTCCGAGGACGGCATGCGTGGCAAACGCATGTACGCCATTACCGAGAGCGGGCGTGAGGCGGCGTCGAACTGGGTCAACCACTCCCCTGTCGAGGCCCCCGTTCTCAAGCACAGCGTGATGCTGCGGGCCTGGCTGGGGCACCTGGCCGAGCCCGAGCGCATGCGCGAGATCCTCACCCAGCACATCGAATACACCGAGACCATGCGGCGGCGCGCACAGGCCGACGCCGAGGGCGCGGATGTGAATCCGGACTGGGCATATCCCAGCGCGGTATTGCGCTGGTGCGTCAAGCATTACGAGGCCGAAAAGGAATTCGCCGAGGACCTGCTGGCGGATTTGGACAAATTGGCGAGACAGCGTAGCCGCCGGAAGCCTGCGAAGAAGCAGAATTCCAGCGATTCCCACTGAACGGACTTGGTGATAGTCGGCGCCCAGCGGCCGTGACACGGTTCACACGATCGTGTTACTACCCACCCTGGAGGACGCCACATGTCCACCTCCGTCGACACCGCGGTGCCACCGAGTCCCGCGCCTGACGAATCCGGGCGCCTCGACGGCGCCTCCAATCTGAGGATCTGGTCGGTCCTCGCGGTCATCGTGCTGTTCACCGAGGTCTCCCCGATGCAGTACGTCATGGTCGCGTCGGCACTGCGACAGATCGCGCCCACCTTCCCCGACCAGGGCGCGAACATCAACTGGGCCATCATCGTCTTCGGCATCTTCGGCGCCGCCGTGTCCCCGCTGATCGGAAAGCTCAGCGACATCTGGGGCAAGAAGAAGATGTTCCTGGTCTGCGGTGTGCTGTTCCTCATCGGCACGGCCCTGTGCGCCGTCACCAGCAACTGGGCGGTGTTCCTCGTGGGCCGCGCGCTGGAGGCCACGGCCATCGCGACGACCGTGGTGTCCTACGGACTGATCCGGGACCTGATGCCGCGCAGGCTGGTTCCCGTCGGCCTCGGCATCGCCTCCACGGGTCTGGGCGTGTCCGCCCTCGCCGGTCCGCTGATCGGCGGCTACATCACCGATCACTACAGCTGGCGCGGACTGTTCTGGTTCCTGTTCGTCTTCACCGTGATCATGATTCCGCTGCTGATCATCGTGGTGCCGGAGTCGAAGCTGCGCACCCCGCAGCGCCTGGACATCATCGGCGCGGTGCTGCTCGGCGCGGGCGCCACTCTCACCCTGCTGTACCTGGACAAGGGCCAGGACTGGGGCTGGACCAAGCCCTCCACACTGGCGTGGCTGATCGGCGGCCTGGTGCTGCTCGCCCTGTTCCCGATCGTGGAAATGCGTGCCAAGCAACCGATCATGGACATGAAGCTGCTGTTCAACCCGCGCGTCAGCGTGGTGCTGTTCATCGGTCTGCTGGCCTCGTTCATGATCGGCTACCAGTCCTACGCGACCGGCTACATGACCCAGTCGCCGCCGTCCGATCAGGTTGTGGCGCAGGTCAAGGACGCCACCTGGGATCAGGTGAAGGCCGGTGCCCTGGCCCAGGCACAGGCACAGGCTCTCACTCAGGCGCGAGCACAGGGTCTCGCCGCGGCCGAGGCACAGGCCAAGGCTGCGCTGCCGCCCGGCATGGACCTGCCGCCGGATGTGGTCAAGAAGCTGACGGACACGGTGAATGCGCAGGTGACACCCGAGGTCGTGAACGCGCAGGTGCCGCCGGAGATGGTGTACCAGCACTTGCCGCCGGACATGGTCAAGGTGGATCTGCAGCCGGGCTACAGCTACGGCGACAACTTCTCGCTGCTGAAGTACGCCACCCACGTGACCCTCGCACAATCGTTGATCGCCATGATCTTCGGCTTCCTGGGCGGCCTGTGGATCCGGCGCTCGGGCGCCCGCTGGCCACTGGTGACGGCACTGGTCATCTTCGTCGGCAGCGGCCTGGCCTATGCGGGGCTCTCGCACGGCTGGCAGACGCAGGCGCTGATCAGCGCGGTGTACGGCATCGCCTTCGCGCTGTACTACGCATCCACGCCGAACCTGATCGTGGAAGGCGTGCCGGCGAAACAGCAGGGCATCAGTGCGGGCATGCTGGGCGTCATGCAGGCCATGGGCGCCGGTATCGGCCTCGCGGTGGCCACCGCATTCCTGACCGCGAATCCGGTCAAGGCCGTGGTGTCGGTGGCGGGCCAGGCGCCGGTCACCAAGGACATCCCGCTGCTCTACGCCGACAAGGGCTACGAGATCAGCTTCTACTTCGTGGCCATCTCGGCCGCGGTGGCACTGATCGGAACGCTCATCATGAAGCACGGCCGGACTCCGGCCACCGGTGGTGCCGCGCACTGACACTCGTGTGAGGCACTGACAACCGAATGAACAACGGCCCGGAGGCGATTCGCCTCCGGGCCGTTGTGGCGTACTGGAAAACTCCGTCACCACTATGGCCCGAGGCGTGCACTGACCGCACTTTCCTGACCGCTGAGCGGGACCTCACCTCGTTGTTCCGCACTCGTCATATTTCGATTGGAAATAGGTCGCCAGCCCGTGCGGCCGGAGGAGGTGGTCGACGATGACCGGTGAACTCGACTCGATCGCAGCCGCGGTGGCGGCGGTGGCCCGCGGTGGCATGGTGCTGGTCGTGGACGACGAGAACCGCGAGAACGAAGGCGATCTGATCCTTGCCGCCGAGCACGCGACCGCGGAGAACATCGCGTTCCTGGTGCGGCACACCAGCGGGGTGCTCTGCGTGCCGATGGCCGGCGAGGACTGCGACCGTCTCCAACTGCCGCCGATGACCTCGATCAACGAGGATCCCAAGGGCACCGCCTACACCGTCTCGGTGGACGCCGTCTCCGGTGTCAGCACCGGCATTTCGGCCGCCGACCGCGCCTGCACCATGCGCCTGCTGGCCGACCCGCGCACCACCGCGGCCCAGCTCTCCCGGCCCGGGCACGTGTTCCCGCTGCGCGCGAATCCCCGTGGCGTGCTGGGCCGTCCGGGCCACACCGAGGCCGCCGTCGATCTGATGCGGCTGGCCGGGCTGCGTCCGGCCGGTGTCATCGCCGAGGTCGTCGATGATGACGGCAGCATGGCGCGGCTGCCCGAGCTGCTGGTCATGGCGCGCGAATGGGGTATCCCGCTCGTCTCCATCGCCGACCTGATCGCACATCGGAAACAGCTGGAGCACGGCATCATCCGCGAGGTCGAGACGCGGCTGCCCACCCGCTTCGGCGACTTCCGCGTCTACGGCTACTCCGACGCCCACACCGGCGCCGAACACCTCGCCCTCGTCCACGGCGACCCGTCGGGCGAGAACACGCTCGCCCGAGTGCATTCCGAATGCCTCACCGGCGACGCCTTCGGCTCGCTGCGCTGCGACTGCGGCGAGCAACTCGACGCCGCTCTGGAGGCCGTCGCCGAGGCCGGGCGCGGCGTCATCGTCTACCTGCGCGGCCAGGAGGGCCGGGGCATCGGCCTGCTCAACAAGCTCCGCGCCTACGAACTCCAGGACGCGGGCGCGGACACCGTGGATGCGAACGTCCGCCTGGGCCTGCCCATCGACGCCCGCGACTACGGTGCCGCCGCCCGCATCCTCGCCGATCTGGGGGTACGGTCCGTGCGCCTGCTCAGCAACAACCCGGCGAAGCAGTCGGGCTTGCAGGCCAATGGCATCGCGGTGCACGCGCGGATCCCCCTGCAGACCCAGCCGACCGAGCACAATGTGCACTACCTCGCGACCAAGCGCGATCGGATGAGCCATCAGCTCCCCCATATCCCCGCGGTCGGGTAGCCGTATCCCGGGGTAGCGCGGGCGTCAGGTGTCCTCCGGTTCCCGCTCGTCCCACTGCAATCCGAGCCGGAAGGCCTCCAACCCCGGCTTCGAGGGCGACAGCCACGCCTGAAACCGCAAGTCCGACGGATATTTCGCGCCCGACCGGCGGATCGCCGCCTTCGTCTCCGCCGCGATCTGCCGGGCCGAGGCGACACCGTGGTTGAACATCTGGCCGCGCACCCCGCCGTCTTCGCGCACCTCCAGGCGGGACTGGGCGTTGGAGGCGAAGAAGCCCTGCGCCACCCACTCCGGCTCGTCGGCCAGGGTGAGAACCCAGATCGCGTGCGGCACCAGGGGATGCAGGACCGGGAGATCCACCGCCAGGGAGAGGAACAACCGGTCGATGTGGTCGTCGAGTTCGTCGAGGGTCAGTGCGTCGGGCTCCTTGTAGCCGAGGGCGCCGACCTCGGTGCGGCGCGCCTCGTCCGGCCACGCCAGCCAGCACTCGGTGGACTGGTGGTCTTCGTCGTATTCCCAGTCGAATTCGCGCTCGACCGTACGCGGCCCGCGCGGCTCGATTCGCAGGCTCACCTCGATCGGGCGGATCGATCGGCCCAGCGTCACGATGTCGTCGGGACGCAGCCAGATCGCCAGAGCGCCCGGGCCGCCCACCAGATCCGGTTCGCCGAGGACGCCGATGCACTCGGCCAGCGCGGTCGTGAACACGTGATCGACGAGCGCGGGCGGACAGGGGTACGACAGCAGAAGCTGTTTGATCTCCCCGTATCCGAAGCCCGGCGCCGTGATCGAGCGCGGGGTCTCGACCGCGACGAGCGCCGCGCCTTCCGCAGTCAGCGCAGCTGCGTCGCCGGTCGATTCCCACCCCAATTTCGCGTAGACGCCGTCGATCTCGGTCCGGGACCACGTATCGAGTTCGGCGGCCAGCAATACCGACATGGCCTGACCGAAGCTACCGAGTTCCACGCGGCGTCCGTAGTTCCGCGCCCACCACTGGTTGGCCTCCGCATTGCGTTGCCGCCGTTGCTCTTCCGTCGGGCGCCGGACGTCTGCACTCAGGTCATCGCTCACCGCGGCAGCGTATGTGACGGGGACGCATCGGATGGCCGTGGGATTCACGGCAGCCAGTGGACCGGGGTCACCTCCCGGATGTGGACGAGAATGTCGAAGGCCTTCGACAGGTCGCGAATCGCCAAGTGCTCGTCCGCATCCCGGACCGGGTCGTAGACGCCGCTGATCACGCGCATCTTGGCGGGAGCCGCGATCGGGCCAGTGCGCATGTCGAGCCAGAGTTGCGGAAGGCCCATCTCACCCAGCGCCGCGTCCAGGAAATCCGGTGCGGGGGCGGGGATCTCGGCCACACCGACATTGCCGTGGTGGAAGCCGATGGCCACCGGGGCATAGTCGCGGCCGAAATGCTGACGCAGAACGCTGCCGACACTGGATTTGGCGACCTGGTCCCCGGCCAGACCCAGGGCCGCATCATCGGCGGAGACGTGCGATATGCCGTCCCAGTACACGGTCCGCAGTCCGGTGCGCTGGTAGTGGCCGATGATCGAGGAGGCCCACAGTTCGGCTTCACCCGCGTAGCTGCCGCGGCCCGCGACGCTGTGGCGGTGGAAGTCCTCGATCAGAGCCATTCGGGCCCGGACGGTTTCACTGATGTCCGGGATCGAGGCGAGGAGCGTCGAGGCGTCGCGGGCGTGGTCGAGGAACGGGCGGCCGGGGTGGACGCCTCGGGCACGTTGGACGTGCTCGTCCAGCGTGTGGGCGGTGCGGATGGGCTCCAGGTGAGCAGCGAGGTCGGCCACACGATCCGGAGCCTGGATTCGGACCGCATCGAGCACGGCGTCGTAATCCTCCGGCTTGGCCTGAGCCGGCTTGACGCCGATGACGCGCACTTCATCCCCGGGATGGGCCTCGTTGAACTCACGAATCCAGCTCAGTGCCGCAGCCATCTCCGCGGTACGCCAGGGACGCCAGGCCAGTTCGAGAGCCGACACCGCCGTCCCCCTGCCCTCCCGCACGTAGGCATCCAGGGTCTCGCCGACATCGGCACTGTCCTGGACAGCGAGCGTACGGAATCCGTGGTGCACAACCAGATTCCGGAACAACTCGTCGCGAAGCGCGAACGTCTCCTGAGCGAACCGCGTGGACTCCCCGATCCCGACCACGGTCGCGGCTGACAGTGAGTGCGCGAGCGTGTCGATCGTAGTGGCATCGAAAGGGGCTGCACTGAATGTGGTTTCGGTCGGCATGACCCTACTCTCCAACCTCGACCAAGGTTCAGGTCAAGCCCGAAGGGACAAAACCCAAAAACCAAAGACAAAGGACCAAAAGATCAAAGACGCCCGGAGAAGGGAGGGGCCGGGGTCACGGGCGCACCTACACCTACCAGCGCCCTCACCTTTGAAGCCGCATGTGGGGTTACTGCAGGAGGTATTCCCTCAGATCACGGGGTTGGGGTCGCCACATGATGTTTGTCGGCATCATGGTGGCGACGGCAGTGGCGGTTGAGATCGGAGAAACCGTGGCAGGAATGTCAGTGCGGGCGTATGTCGCTCGACCAGAGCCGGTGAGCCGGCGGGCCGGGCTCGTCGTCAGCGGTCAGGTTGCGGACGCGGTGGTGATCGCGGCCGGAATCGGGGTCGCCACATGTTGGATGTCGGGTTCGTGGTGGTGGTGGCAGTGGGGTTGGGATCGGAGAAGCAGTGGCAGGAATGTCGGTGCGGGCGTTCAGCGTTGGGCGAGAACCGGTGAGCCAGAGGGGGCGGGGGTCAGTGGCGGTCATGGTCGCGGCAATGATGGCGGTCGGAGTCGCGGTCGCGGGATTCGACCGCAGTGGCGATGGCCGTGCCGAGCCTGGCGGGGGGTATATCGCTGTGGGCGTTGGCAGTTCGGTGATCAGCGGTGAAGTAGCGGTGAGTGTGTCTGAAGAAGTGATGCGTGCGGTTCGTGGGCCGGGATCGGCGGGAGAGCTCCCAACCTGGCGTCAGCTCGAGTCCGGTAGGGCAGGCGAGGTGACCACACTTCCTCGTCCCTGCGCACGCCGGCAGGACACGAGCAGCCGGGAATCATGCCGCCCGTGAACCCCACCTCCGGCAACTGGAATCGATCACATCGGCGACCCACTCACCGACGTGATGTCTGTCGTTCACCCGAGGAATGCCAGTCGGGTCAAGACGTTTCGGGGCAATCCACCCGGTGCGACCCCGATACGGGGAATCCTTGCCCATGACAACGGTTTTCCAACC
>NZ_JBSGGG010000020.1:0-184329 GCF_053603795.1 Nocardia sp. NPDC004123 | reverse complement strand
ATTAACATGCGAAACACGTCGAAGACCGCCCGC
This sequence comes from Nocardia sp. NPDC004123, assembly GCF_053603795.1. NCBI lineage: Bacteria > Bacillati > Actinomycetota > Actinomycetes > Mycobacteriales > Nocardiaceae > Nocardia > Nocardia sp. NPDC004123. The sequence continues at coordinate 184,296 of NZ_JBSGGG010000020.1, read as the reverse complement.
AACTCGGCATATGCATGCACTGCCGACCGACGTAAGGCGCTCAGCCCGTTGGGACCGGCATCTCTGTCCGGAGACTCCGTGGTACCGGACCACCGCCAGTGCTCGGCACCGATAACTCTCGAAGGAACTGCAAATGACCACTCTCACCGATCAGATCGTTATCGTGACCGGCGCTGGATCCGGAATCGGCCGGTCCTCCGCGCTTGCCGCCGCCCGCGCCGGGGCCACGGTGATCTGCACCGACATCAAAGCCGCCGACGAGACCGCCGAAGCTATCCGCGAGGAGGGTGGCCAGGCCCGCGCGCACGAACTGGACGTGCGTGACCGCGGGGGCTGGCAGAACGTCGCCGCCGACACGCTTTCGCAGTTCGGCCGCATCAGCGGCCTGTGCCAGGTCGCCGGCATCGTCTCCCCCACCCCCGACACCGCCGTGGATCTGACCGAGGACGGCTGGAACCTCATCCTCGACATCGACCTGAAGGGGATGTGGCTCGGCATGCAGGCGGTGATCCCGTCCATGATCGAGTCCGGCGGCGGCAAGATCGTCAATATCTCCTCGGTCGCGGCACTGATCGGGATGCAGAACACCGCCGCCTACGCCGCCGCCAAGGGCGGCATCATCGCGCTGTCGAGGCAGACCTCGATCCAATACGCCGCCGACAAGGTGCGGGTCAACGTGATCGCCCCCGGCACCATCGAGACCCCCATCCTCGGCGACATTCCGAAGGAGCTCTACGACGCGATGATCGCCGGCACCCCTGCCGGGCGGCTCGGGCAGCCCGAGGACGTCGCCTCGCTCGCCGTGCACCTGCTGAGTGCCGGTGGGGACTTCATCGTCGGTCAGACCTTCGTGATCGACGGCGGATGGACCGCGCACTGACCTCGACCCGTTGGACGCGGTCGGCCCAGCACACCAAGGAATCACGATGTCTTACGTTGTCACCCAGCCCTGCTGTAACGATGCCTCGTGTGTCGAGGTCTGCCCGGTCGACTGCATCCGCCCGAGGCCGGGCGACCTGGAGTACCGCACCAGCGAGATGCTCTACATCGACCCGCAGACCTGCATCGACTGTGGTGCGTGCAAGGACGCGTGCCCGGTGGACGCGATCTTCTACGAAGACGAACTGCCCGAGAAGTACGACCGCTACGCCGCGATCAACGCCGAGTACTTCCAGCGACACCCGCTCGAATCGGCTGGCATGCCGTTCATTCCGCTGACCTCGCTGAAGGTTCCGCGCGACGAGGTCCCGGTCCGGGTCGCGGTAGTGGGCTCCGGACCGGCCGGAGCCTACGCGGCAGAAGAACTGCTCACCCAGGGAAGCAACGGCGCTATCGAGGTCGAGATGTTCGACCGCCTGCCCACCCCCTGGGGACTCGTCCGTGCCGGAGTCGCACCCGACCACTTCGGAACCAAGATCATCACCGAAACGTTCCGCCGGACTTCCACCAAGGTCTCGTTCGGATTCCACCTCAATGTCAGTGTTGGTGAGCACATCTCGCATGAGGAACTGCTCGAGTACCACCACGCGGTGATCTACACCGTCGGTGCCATGTCCGATCGCAGACTGGGGATCCCCGGCGAAGAGCTTCCCGGCAGCGTGGCCGCGACCGAGTTCGTGGCCTGGTACAACGGGCACCCCGACTACGCCGACCGACACTTCGACCTCAGTGGCGAGCGGGCGGTGGTGGTCGGCAACGGCAACGTCGCCCTCGATGTCGCGCGGATCCTGGTCACCAACCCCGACCAGCTCGCTCGGACCGACATCGCCGTGCACGCCCTGGCCTCGCTCCGCCAAAGCCGCATCCGGGAAGTAGTGGTGCTCGGGCGCCGCGGACCGGCGCAGGCCGCCTACACCAGCCCTGAACTGCTGGCGCTGCAACGCATTCCGGGGGTAGATGTGGTGATCGCGGAAGGTGAGCTCGATCTCGACCCGAACAGCCGCGCCGCAGTCGACGGCATCGACGGCCCGTACTCGATGCACCTCAAAACCCGTGTGGCGGAGGAGATCTCCCTACGCCGTCCGGACCCGGCGAACAAGCGAATCGTCCTGCGCTACCTCACCAGCCCGACCCGGATCGTGGGCGAAGACCGGGTGGAAGGGCTCGAGATCGTGCGCAATGAGTTGTACCAGGGCGGGGACGGCACCTTGAAGGCCCGCGCAACCGACGACCGCGAGATCATCGACACCGCCATGGTCCTGCGTTCCATTGGTTACCGCGGCAGGCCGGTGCCGGGCGTGCCCTTCGACGACGAACGAGGTGTGCTGCCCAACGTCGACGGGCGCGTAATCGACCCCCGTACCGGTCAACCGCTGCTCGGGGTGTACACCGCCGGCTGGATCAAGCGGGGACCTTTCGGGGTGATCGGGACCAATAAGACGTGCGCGCAGGAGACAGTCCGGTCGTTCTTCACCGATCTACTCGCGGGGCGGCTCGCCCGGCCCAAGCCCGAGCATGATCGACACGCGCTACGCGCGCTGATCGGCCAGCGCCGCCCCGAAGCGGTGGATCTGCGTGGCTGGCAGGCGATCGACGCCGCCGAGCGGGCCCGGGGCCGCGAACAACGTCGCCCGCGCAACAAACTCACTGACGTCGGAGCAATGCTCAAGATCGCTCACGAGGCGATGCATCCCTCCGATTGAGCGAGTGGGGTATCCGGCTGTGCCCCGCTCCCTGCGCCGGATACCTCACAAGCACGCAACGCGGCGATAGGCCGGTAACCAGCGCACCCGGATCGCTGCAGCCAGTGCCCCGATCAGCGCTGCGCCGGCCATCACCGACCACTCCACGGCGTGGGTTCCGTCGCCGAGACCAGCACCCCATCAGGGCCGGGCCGGCGACACCGCCGATGAAGTTATCCGATCTGCACCACGCCCAAGGCGGCGGCGACATCGGCAGGGTATCGACCCATGACCGCGTGAACCAGCATGGAGATCCACGACCATCCCGGTATCAGGACCAGCGCCAGACCGAGCACGAAGCTCTCCAGCGCTGTCCCGGGGCCAGCGGGGCGAAGCTGGCGCACGAGGCCATCATCACCGCGCACCACAGCGTCGGGTCCACATCCCGGCGGTCCACCATGAGCGCGCACAGCAACCGGAACAGGATCGAGTAACCGGCAGCCACCGGAATCGCCACTGCCACAGCCGATCCCGGTAGCGAAATCGACCTCGCTGCCATGACCGCGAACCAAGTAGCGCCACCCAGCGCAGTATTGGCGGCCAACACACCACATATCATCGCGACCAGCGGCGCCAGCCGATTCGCGCCGTCCGCGATCACGCCCTGTGGTGCTGCGGGAGGAGGCGACGATGGGGGCGCGGAGGTGAAGGCACCCTGCCGCGAAGAGTGCCAGGCACCCGCCCAGTACCAGTACCGCGCCCGCGAGCACCTGCTGCAGCACCGGCCCGATCGCCCCGGCCAGCATCAGGGCCGCGACCGAGCTGGCGCTGGACACGGCGAACGCCAGCGCCCGACGTCGTGCCGGAACATTGGCCATCACCACGAGATTGACAGCCAGTACGCGAGCGGGGGAGCGAGGCCGGCGATCGCGAGCGCCACCGCCAGCGTCCCGGGCGAGCGGGCGCTGAATGCCACGAGAATGCTCGCGGCGGCCGCCAGCCAATAGGCAGACAACGCGGCACCGATCAGCGCCTCGCCGGCCTCGATCGAATTGCCGATGGTACCGACCATCGAACTGACACGGAAGCTCCCACTCGACCGGTTCGGTCGTTCCGGTTCAGTCCTCGATCACGATGGACTCGGTCGGGCAGTCGTAGGCGCCGCGGCGCAGATCCTCCATCGACGCCGACGCGGCGGCTTCGGAGTCGAAGATCACCAGTCCCTCGTCATCGATGTCAAACACTCCCGGGCAGGCCAGGACACAGTTCCCGTAGCCCTCGCATTTCTCCCGGTTCACGCGGACGTTCGGCATTTCTTCTCCTCTACAGCCGCTTCTCGACCTGCTCGTGGAAGGAGGTCAGCCGGCTCTCGGCAGTGTTGAACAGGTTGCGGGTGAAGCCGCGCGATCCGATTACGCGGGCGAAGTCGTTGATCACCTCGGAGTCCTCACCCACGACCTCGAGGAACGCCTCCCAGTCCCGTTTGTTGGCCTTCGCCCATTTCTCGTCGGTCCGCCCGGGCGGAGTCGGGCCCACGATCTGGTACGCGCACAGCACTGTCTCGTCGAGCGAGACCGGCCAGGCCGACCACATCTGCAGATGCGTCGGGAAACAGCTAAAGATGGTGTTCGGGAAGACCAGGTAGTGGCACAGGTGTGACGTGCGGTGATCGGCGCCTTCCGCGGCCTTGTCGGTGAAGCCGCGGATCGGGATCGTCATCCACGTGTGGGGCTCGGTGATCTTCAGGATGGCGTCCCGCCACATCACCGTTCCGGCGAGCGTGTCCTTGTGGGTGAAGGGCACATGCCAGGTCTCGTTGAATGCATCGACGACGATCTTCCAGTTCGCCTTCAAGGTGACGCTCGTACGATAGACCGTGGTGAATTCCTCGAGGTCGTACCCTTCAAGCTCGTCGCCGATGGTTCCCAGGTATTCGCGCAGTGCGGGGATCCGTTCGGAGAACGACAGCCAGATCCAGCCGCCCCATTCCTCGGCGCGCACCGCCGGTGCTCGCAACCCTTCAAGGTCGCACTCGTCGAACGATTCACGCAGCGGAACGCTGGTCACCTCGCCGTCAAGGTTGTAGACGAACCCGTGCCAGGGGCATTTGAACTTGCCGATCTTGCAGTTTCCGGAACCGTTGACCAGGCGAGCGCCGCGGTGCTGGCATACGTTGTGCCATGCGGCCACCGTCCCGTCGGCGCGCCGGGTAATCACGACCGATTGGCCCATCTGCTCCCAGACGATGTAGTCCTTGGGCGCGGCTACGTCAGAGGACGGGTGCACCGGGAACCACGCCTCGAGTAGGACGTTCTCGAGTTCCCGGTGGTATCGGCCCTCGTCGCGGTAGATCTCGACGTCGACCTTGGCCGGCGGCAGTGGGTACTGCTTCTCGGCCATGGTCATCCCCATGGGGTAGGGCTCGAAGTCGCCGCTGGTGGGGTTCGCTTCGCTGTTGGTCATTTCGATGTCCTTTCCGCGATGCCGTGGTCGGCAACCACCACCGCGGGCAGTCCGCGGCGTGTGTGTGGCGTGGTCGGGGAGATCGGGAGACCGCGCTGGACGCGATCCGGGGTCCAGAGTTTGCGGGTGGAGGGGATGACCTCCACGTGATCGACACCGTCGAGTTCCCCGACGGCGTCGGCGATGTAACGACTCATCGAGGTGAGATGGATGCAGGAGGTATCGGTCAGCACGAGTTCGATTTCCACTCGTCCGTCCTGAATCCGCACCTCGTCGACTAGGCCCATCTCCTTCACGCTCATCGCGTCGTGCATGAGCAGCGAGCAGGGCTCGGGAACCGTGTCGATCTTGTCGAGCACCTGCTGGCGTGTGGGGATCACGAGACCGCTCCCGCCGTCGTCCCGGCGCGCAGCGCATGCCACGGGCCGATGCGGTCGTCGGATTCACGAAGCCGGCTGAATCCGTCGCCGTCGATCCCGGCCAGGATCTCTTCGTCGGTCAGCGCTTGCAGGCGCAGGCTGTTGCGGCCGAGTATGTTGCGCCTGTCCTCTTCGGTGATCTGGCGCAGGTCGAATTCGTCGAGAATGGCCTCGGGAATCGTGTAGTCCGCGAATTCCGCCAGCAGCGGTGCGGGGTGCATCAGGTTCACCCCGCTCGAGAACATCAGCTGCTCGGAGCCGCAGTGGGTCAGCAGCGTTCCGAGCACCCGGCCGAACAGTTCGGGCTTGGAGACGAGGTACTGAAAGGTCGTCTCGAGCGTTGCGTACATGTTGGGGTGATTACGCAACAGATCGACGGTCTGGTCCAGGAACGCGGTGCCGGCGTGCACCATCTGGATGCGCAGATCGGAGAACCGGTCCAGCGCTTCGTGCAGATCGTCGATAGCGAAGGCTTCCTTCGGCGCGGGCTTGAGCCACAGCGCCTTGTGGACCGCGATGTTGCGCAATCCCAGATCCCGCGCGGCTTCCAGCAACGGGGCCGCGTATTCGAGGCTGTCCATCCGCCAGCCCTCGCCGCGGCCGTCGTAGAAGAATGCCGGATAGAGCTTGAGACCGATAACCGGGTAGTCGGCGACCTGCTGCTCGAGCTGCGCGATTGCCACATCGGTCTGCGGCGCGTCCACAGTGGCATACATCTGGAATCGCTGCGGGTACTTCTCGACCAAGGCCGCTGCCCGCTCCGGTTTCGTCACGTGATCGCGCACGAAACCCAAGCTGGGCAAGGAGTGGATCACCGCGAAATCCACCGGGCTCTCGACGAAGAGCGCCTCCGCCATCGCTTCGTAGGAGAAATCCGTGAAGAACTCTTCCCTGGTGAGCACGTGACCGCGGTACCGATCGCCGAAGGCGAGGCGATGGGCTCCATAGACAGCCTCGAGCTGACACTCGGCACCGGGTGCCTGATTGGCGGAACAGAGGTCGTATGGATGTACGACCGCATCGACCACCACCGTGTTGCCTAGCATGAACAGCCTCCACCACTAACAATCGTTTGTTTTTTCCAGAGTGGACGTTTGCCCGCTCCTCGTCAAGATCCGGTAGCCCGACAGCGGATCACAGGCCCATCTGCTTGGCGATGATGCTGTACTGAATCTCGTTGGTGCCGCCACCCACCATGCCGTGCTTGGCTTCCCGGAAGTAGCGCTCCATGTCGTAGTCGGGCAGAGTCGCGTAGCCGCCGAGGGCCTGCATGCCGTTGGTGGCCACCTGGAAAGCCGTCTTGGCCGCGAAGACCTTGGCGATCGAGACCTCCTTCAGGACCTTCTCGCCGCGGGCGAGCTTCGTCGCCGCGCTGTAGACCAGCAGGCGAGCCGCCTGCACCTCGCACTCGTCCTGCGCCATACGGTGCTTGAGCACCTGGAACGACGACAGCGGACGGCCGAACTGCGTGCGATCCTTCGTGTAGCGGATCGTATCGTCGAGCGCCGTCCGAGCGTTGCCGACGTAGGTGGCCGCCAGGCTCAACCGTTCCCACTCCAAGTGACCGCCGACGACCTTCCAGCCGTCGCCGGGTTCACCGATGATGTTCTCGATCGGGACGCGGGCATCGGTCAGGAATATCTCGGTGGTGCCGAGCGTCCGGCGCACGATGGTGTCGAGTTTGCGGACGTCGACCCCGTCGGTGGTGTTGGGCACCAGGATCATGCTCAAGCCCTTGTGCTTGTCCTCAGCGGTGCGGGCCATGACCGCGATGACCGTGTTCGGCAGATGCGCGCCCGAGCAGAACACCTTGTTGCCGTTGAGGACCCACGAATCCCCGTCCTGCACCGCGCGGGTACGTAGGCCGGCGGCGTCGGACCCCGCGTTGGGCTCGGTGATCGAGATACTGAACTTGGTGTCGCCGTCGAGGAAGCCGGGCAGGTACTTCTCGCGCTGGGCGTCGCTACCGTGGAAGGCGATGTTGGTGGCAGTGAACATCGAGGTCATGATCGCCGCGGCGAAGTCGAGGCTGTACTTGGCAATCGCTTCACAGAAGATCGCGTACATCACCGGGTCGGCTTCGAGACCGCCGTACTGCTCCGGGATCAGCAGCCCCAGCCAGCCGCGTTCGGCAATCTTCTTGTATGCGTCGTGAGGGAACTCGCGCGACTCGTCGTGCTTGCGGATGTACTCCAGACCGACCTCGCGATCCATGAAGGCGTGGACAGTATCGGACCACATCTGCTGCTCGTCGGTGAAACGGAAGTCCATGAACCCTCCTGAAGTGATGTAGGCCCGCAGCCCGATCGGCTGTGGTGTTGACCACACTAGCTGGTCGTGCTAGCAATAAACAAGTGATTGTTTTTTCGGGAGACAGCTGCGATCACCTCCCCCGTTCCCTACCAAGGATGGCGAGCCAGATGGGCCTGCACGATACCTACGAGGACATCAAGGTGCTCGACCTCACCGAAAACATCGCCGGTCCGCTCGCCTGCATGATCATGGCCGATCTCGGCGCCGACGTCATCAAGGTGGAACGCCCCGTCGGCGGTGACTCCACCCGGCTGCTACCACCCCAGCACGACGGCACGGGCACAGTCTTCTCCACCTACAACCGCAACAAACGCAGCGCGGCCCTCGACATCCGAACGCCGGCCGGTCGTGATGCCGTGCTTCGGATCGCCAAAGGCACCGACGTCTTCGTGGAATCGTTCCGACCCGGAGTCGCCGATCGGCTCGGGCTCGGGTTCGATGACCTCTGCGAGGTCAATCCCCGCGTCATCTACTGTTCGATCGACGCGTTCGGTAGCGGCTCGTTGGGTCGCAGCCGTCCGGGCTACGACGCGCTGGTCCAAGCGTTCACCGGGATCATGGCTCTTACGGGGGACCCAGCAGGGCGGCCGGCGCGCACTGCCCCCTCGGCCATCGACATCTCTACCGGGCTGTGGGCCGCGGTGTCGGTGATGGCCGCACTGGCCGACAGGGGGCGACGGTCTGCACCGATCAAGCTCGAATCGAGCCTGATCGACAGCGCGCTTTTCCTGATGTCGCACCAGATCGTCGGCCTGCTCGCAGCCGACTACCATCCACAGCGGATGGGCTCGGCGGCACCTAGCACCGCGCCATATCAGGAATACATGGCCAGTGACGGTTCGATCGTGGTTGCTGCGGCTACCGATGGGTTGTTCGCCAAGTTGTGCACAGCGATGGGGCTCGAGCATCTGACCGGGGATCCGCGGTTCGCCAAAGTCGAGGATCGAGTACTCCACCGCGAAGTGCTCAATACCAAGCTGGACACGGTCTTCGCCACACAGACCTGCGCGTACTGGCTCGAACGCATCGCCAACGCCGGTGTGCCGGTCGGACCGGTCAATTCCCTCGAGGCGGCCCTCGCACACCCCTTGACCCACGAGCGGGGGCTGGTTGTGTCCTTCCCCGCCGACGAAGTGCAGGTCCGTCTACCGATTGATCGAAACCGCGACATCCGATTGCAGCCACCCCCGAAGCTGGGACAACACACCGAAGAGGTCCTGCGCGAAGCCGGCTTCGACCCCGACGAGATCCGGGCCCACGCCCGCCCTGAGATCCCCCTTCCGTGAGACGGAGATCGCCACCATGACTATCGAATCCGCCACCGAGCGCCGCGCTGCACTCGACACTCGCTACACCCCGTGGCACACCCGCACCGTTGCCCAGCTGTTCGATGAGGTCGCCGCCGAACACCCCCAGCGCCCATTCATCTTCACCGATAAGCAGACCTACACCTACGCTGACACCCAGCGTTGGTCGATACGGCTGGCAGCCGGGCTGCTCACTATCGGAGTGCGACCGGGCGATCACGTCGCCGTCGACATGGCGAACCTGCCCGACTTCATCTCCCTCAAGCTCGCCATCTCCCGCCTCGGCGCGGTCTCGGTCGCGATCAACTACCTGCTGCGCCACGAGGAACTGGCGTATGTGCTGCGCCAGTCCGACGCGAAGGTCTTGATCACGATGGATCGTCTACGTGGGCTGGACTACCTGGACTGCCTGGACCGCATCGCGCCGAGCTGGGAAGAATCCGGGGGCGGGGTTACGGTCCCGCGGCTACAGCAGATCTTCGTGCGCCCCGTCGATCCGGCGACACCGCACCGGGGAGCACCGTTGTCGTGCCTCGAGGCCGCCGGCGCAGCGGTTACCGACGACGAAGTGCTGATGCTCACCCGCAGCACCGATACGCGGACGGTCTCCGACATCCTGTACACCTCCGGCACCACGGGTAAGCCCAAAGGTGTCATGTTGACCCATGACGCGGTCACCCGTACCGCCTACGCCTCGGCCTACACGCGGGCCTTCCAGGACGGCCGTCGAATCGGGTACGCGCTGCCGATGTATCACGTATTCGGCTACATCGAGGCCATGGTCGCAGCTATCTATGTCGGTGGCGCGGTCGCACCCCAAGTGGTGTTCGACCCCGCGAAAATGCTGCAGAGCGTGGCTCGTTTCCACATCGACGAGCTGATATGTGTACCGGCAATGACCACCCGCTTGCTCGAAGCCGCCGCCGAAGGCGACTTCGACCTGTCCGCGCTGTCGACGATGTTCTCCTCCGGCGCCCCGCACAGCCCCGGGATGTGGCAGCAGATGCTCGATGTCCTCGGTGTGCACGAACTGTTCACCGCGTACGGCCAGAGCGAGACCACCGCTTCAACGATGTGCACCCGACCCGGCGACCCGCTCTCACGCCTGCAGACGACCAACGGCACCGTCAAACCGGCCGCCGGGGCCGGTTCACCGGACTTCAAAGGCGCGATGGCGGTCTACAAGGTGATCGCGACCGACACCGGCGCAGATCTCCCCGCCGGCGAGGTTGGAGAACTGGTCGTGCGAGGTCCCGCAGTCACTCCGGGCTATTACCGCAAACCGACCGAGACCGCCGAGTTGTTCACCGAGGACGGGTGGATGCACACCGGTGACCTCGGCCGGCTCGACGAGGACGGCTACCTGACGCTCACCGGCCGAATCAAGGAGTCCTACCGTTTCGGCGGCGAACTGGTCCTGCCCTCGGAGGTTGAGTCGGTACTGAATCGCCACGAGTCGGTCCGGGTCGCCCATGTGGTGGGTGTGCCCCACGACCGTCTGGGCGAGGTCGGCTGCGCCGTCGTCGTCGCCGCCGAAGGCCGGACCGTCGACGAAGCCGAGCTAATCGCCTATTGCGGCGAACTATTGGCGCGCTTCAAGGTGCCTGCGCACATTCTCGTGATCGCCGAACGCGATCTCCCGGTCACCGTCACCGGACGGGTGCAGAAATTCAAGTTGGTGACCATGGCCGCCCAGGCCCTGGCAGCACGAGTCGAAACGGTGAGGTAGATATGCTCGACAGTGCCAATGACATCGTCATCGTCGGGGGCGGCCTCGCCGCTGTACGGACAGCTCAAGGGCTGCGCAACCTCGGCTACGGCCGCCCGATCCATCTGCTGAGCGAGGAAGCCACCGCGCCCTACGACCGCCCTCCGCTGTCGAAGGACTACCTGCTCGGCGAGCTCACCGAAGAGGACCTGGGTCTTCTCAACTCGAAGACCTCGGCCGCTCTCGATCTGTCCCTTCATCTCGGGCACCGAGTGGCCGCGCTCGACCGGGCCGGGCGATCGGTGCGGCTCGCCGACGGTGCCAAGGTTCCCTACGGGCAGCTCGTCGTAGCGACCGGAGCGACCGCGCGGCGTCTATCGGGACTCGACCCGTCCGAGCGGGTTCACTACCTGCGCACCGTAGATGATGCCGCGCGGCTGCGACAGGCACTGCTCTCCGCCGAACGAGTGCTGGTGATCGGCAGCGGCTTCATCGGACTCGAGGTCGCTTCCTCTGCCCGCCATCTCGGGCTCGAGGTCGACGTCGTCGCCGCTGACGAAGGGCCGATGATCTCGATCCTCGGCAGGGAGCTGTCGCAGTGGGTGGCATCGGTGCACGAGACGAACGGCGTACGCATTACGAGTTCCGTGCCGGTGTCCTCGGTGACCGAAAACGGCACCGGGATCACCGTCACGCTGGGCGACGGCACCTGGCGCAGCGCCGATCTCGTCGTGGTCGGTGCCGGTGTGGCCCGCGAACTCGACTGGCTCGCCGACGCGGGGCTGGCCGTCGACCGCGGCCTGATCTGTGATCTGGACGGGAGAACCAGCGATCCGAATATCTTCGGCGTCGGCGATATAGTCCGCGTGCGCGACCAACTCATCGACGAGGACATCCAGCACTGGACCGCGGCCGCCGACAGCGCCCGGCGCACAGCCCATGCCCTGACAGCAACCCCCTACAACGCCGATCTCGGTGATGGCTTCTTCTGGACCGAACAGTTCGGACATCGCCTGCAGTTCGCCGGCAGTGCCGCCGACGGCTGCACCCTCGAGGTACTCACCGGTTCCCTCGAGCAGGGCACCTTCGTCGCCAATGTTGTCGTCGATGGTGCCGTGACCGGCGTATTCGCTTCCAACAGCCCGCGCGAGTTCATCAGGAACCGCCTGGCGTTGCGCAAGCCCGCCCCGGCAGAGGGGCTGTGACGATGACCGACAATGCCCCGGATCCACGCTATCCGGTCCAGCGCGCGCTCGACCTCATCGACCGTCTCGAGCTCCTCGAGCTCTACGCGCGCTATACCCACGCGTTCGATCGCGCCGACGCCGCTGCATGTGCCGCACTGTTCACCGCCGACGGCGTCTTCACACCGCCGGGTGCGCCACCTGTCATCGGCCGACCGGCACTGGAGCAGTTCTTCGCGGTCGCAACGGCCCGCTCACACGGCAGCTCGCACATGGTGACCGACGTCCTGATCGACGCGGAACATCCAGCTGTCGCCCGCGGCACCGCCCGGGTCCTGGCAGTGCGCACCGAAGAGTCGGTGCTGCATCTTCTGGCGCTGGGCACCTACCACGATATTTTCCGCTACGACGGCCGGCGTTGGCTGTTCGGGAAGCGCACCATCGTCTCGGCTGTGCCTGCTGCACTGTCCGGAGCGGTCCTCGCCACCGCGAACTGGCCCGAACCATGACCAGCGCCGACACCGGCGAGCACGATCCGGGCAAGCGCTTCTCCGACGGCCGCCAGCGACGCAGGCCCGTCCGGGGACAGCCATTCCGGGCTCCAGTTCAGGATTCCGAGAATTCCGCGGACCGAGGATGCCTTGTCGGCCGCGAGGCGGAATTCGCCGGTCGCGACGCCCTCGTCGAGGATGTGCCCGACCACCCGTTCGTAGGCGTGGCGTTTGCCCACGATGCGGCGCCGGTCGGGCTCGTGGATGTGACGCCACTGGTGATAGACGACCAGCGCCTGGTCGATATCGGAGGCGACCACGCCGATATGGGCGTGAACCAACGCGCCCAGTCTCTGCGCCGGCGGGCCGACCAGGCGCGCGGTCGCCGCGAGATATTGGTCGATGCCCTGTTCGACGACCCGGACCAGCAGCGCCTGTTTGCTCTCGATGTGGGCGTAGACGCTGCCCGGCTTGATACCGAGCGCCTCGCCGAGGTCACGGATCGACGTGCCCGCGTAGCTCTGCGCGCTGAACAATCGGATCGCCTCGCGGACCAATTGATCCTGCTTGGTGGTTCGAACGGCTGGTGCAGCGGCACGGTTCGGTGGGGTCATCTCGGCTCCTCGCCGTCTGGGAAAGCTTCCGGCAATTCCATAAAACATACGTTTGTACAGTAGTAATCGCCAACCCTTGTTGCCCAGTTCACTGAGTGTTATGGTTCATAAACAAACACTTGTTCGTCCCATTGGGAGGAAGTCCGATGAAGCATTTCCCGGCACCGTTTGCCGAGTACTCGACGCAGTTCGAGAACATCCGCCTCGAACGTGACAACGGGATCCTGCTCGTCACGGTGCACACTGAGGGCAAAAGCCTCGTCTGGACCGCGACCGCCCACGACGAGCTCGCCTACTGCTTCCAGCACATCGCCTGCGATCGCGAGAACAAAGTCGTCATCCTGACCGGCGCCGGCGATTCGTTCTGCGCCGAGATCGACTTCACCTCGTTCAACCTCGGCACCCCCCACGACTGGGACGAGATCATCTTCGAGGGCCAGCGACTGCTCAACAACCTGCTCAGCATCGAAGTCCCGGTCATCTCCGCGATCAATGGCCCGGTCACGAACCATCCCGAGATCCCGATCGTCTCCGACATCGTCCTGGCCTCGGAGTCGGCCAGCTTCCAGGACGGCCCCCACTTCCCCTCCGGGATCGTCCCCGGAGACGGCGCGCACGTCGTGTGGCCGTACGTGCTCGGCCCCAACCGCGGCCGCCACTTCCTGCTCTCCGGCCGGGAACTCGACGCCCGCACAGCGCTCGAGTACGGCGCGGTCAACGAAGTGCTAGCCGCCGACGCGCTGCTGCCGCGCGCGTGGGAAGTCGCGCGCACCATCGCCGAGAAGCCCCTGCTGGCCCGCCGCTACGCGCGCAAGGTGCTTACCCGCCCGCTGCGCCGCCTTCTCGAAGCCGACCTCGGGTACGGGCTGGCGCACGAAGCGCTGGCCGCCATCGACCTCGGAATGGGAGAACAGTGACCACGGCCGAAGCAAGCGCCACCGCAGCCGAACGGCGATTCGAGGACTTCCCGGTCGGCACCGTGTGCACGACCGGCGGTCGCACGATCGATATCGGCGACATCTCGCAGTTCGCCGGCCTGACCGGTGACCACTACCCGCTGCACACCGACGAGCAGTACGCGAGCACGACCCAGTTCGGGACCCGCATCGCGCACGGGCCTCTGACCTTCTCGATCGCCGTCGGGCTGGTGGCCCTGGCCGGGTTCTACGGCGACGCGATCGTGGCGATGCGCGAGGTCCGCTCCATCAGGGCCCTCAAGCCGGTTCGCCCCGGTGACACCGTGCGGGTGCGCGCCGAAGTCGTCGCCGCGGATCCCTCTCGACGCCCTGATCAGGGGATTCTCTCAATCGACTACTCGATCCTCAACCAGAACGATGAGACGGTCATGACCGTCCAGATGGTTCTGCAGGCCAAACGTCGTCACGATCTGAAAGGCTGAGCAATGACCACGACCGATCTCGGCACGAACCCTATGGATGGCAGCCCGCTGGAAGCCGCCTTCATCGGTGTCGCCGAACTTCCGTCGGGCAAGTACCCCGAGCGGCCCTTCATCGGCTCGCTCGTCCAGGTCGCCGCGGCGGCCGTCAAGGATGCCGGATTGCAGATCGCCGACATCGACACCGTGCTGCTCATCCCGTGCTTGCACTCGCCCGACGACCAAGCCGACCTCATCTTCTCCCGAGTGATCGAAGAACTCGGCCTCCACGGCCGCGCCAAAGCCAGCGCGATGCTGCACTCGGGCGGCTCGACCAGCGACAACATCACCCGGGTAGCGGCCGGCCTCATCGCCAGCGGCCAGGCCAAGAACGTCCTGGTCGTCCAGGCCGACAAGTGGGGCTCGGCGCCGGTGGCCGACATGGTCGACATGCTCAGCGGCTACGGGATCCCGCGCGAGTGGGAACGCCCCACCGGGCTGACATTCAACGCGGTCGGCGGGCTGATCACGCAGCGCTACATGGCTGCGTCCGGCTCCACCGCCGAAGAGATGGCCGCGGTCTGCGTCGCACTGCGGCAGTGGGCTCGGCTCAACCCCAACGCGATGTACAAGGACAAGGACCTCACCATCGAGAAGGTCCTGTCCTCCAAGATGATCTGCGATCCCATCCACGCGATGGAATGCCCGATGCTCGCCGACGGCGCGGCCGCATACGTGATGACCAGCACCGCCAACGCCCGGCGCAACCACGACCGGTGGGCACGGATCGCCGGATCCGGCGGGTGTGTCTCGCACTACAGCATCGGCCAGGAGAACGACCTGGCGGTGCTGGGCTGGAAGACCGCCGGTGATCGCGCCTACGAGCAAGCCGGCTGGGGCCCCGACGACGCCGACATCGCCGAGGTCTACGACTCCTACGCCGCGGTGCTGACCATCGGGTTGGAAGGGCTCGGGCTGTGCAAGCCGAACGAGGGCGCACGGCTGTTCGCCGCCGGTGAGTTCTCTCCCGGTGGCCGCCTGCCGGTCAACACCAACGGCGGCCTGCTCTCGGCCGGACACACCGGCGTCGGCGGTGGGACCGCCCTGCTCGTCGAGGGCATCCGCCAGCTGCTGGGCCGCGCGGAAGCGGATCGGCAGATCCCGAACTGCAGGCGAGCGGTCTGCGGCGGCACCGGCGGCACATACATGGACAGCCAAGTGCTCCTGCTCGAGCGCGTGGACAAGTGAGGCAGAGACAATGACGACACCGTTGACCGAGCAGTACTACGCCGCGCTGGAGCGCGGGGAACTCGTGATCCAGCAGTGCGGCGACTGCGCCGCGCCGATCATGTACCCGAAGTACCTGTGCCCGGTGTGTGGCAGCACCGATCTGGGCTGGACTCCCGCCGCCGGCGGCGGCACCCTGCATAGTTTCACCATCCAGCGAATCGGCGCGCCGACCGGTTTCGAGGCCGACCTACCCTACACCCTGGGCGTGGTCAAACTCGACGAGGGAGTGCAACTGCTGGCCCGGTTGCGCCCGGGCGCCGACGGCGAATGGGACCACTACCGCTGCGACATGCGGGTGCGCTTCGACGCCACGCCGGATGGGGGACGCCACATCGCCTACTTCGTTCCGGAAGGACACGGCGATGACGCCGACTCCTGAGATGAACATCGCCGCCTTCCTGGCCAAGTCGGCGACCCACCATCCCGACCGTGCCGCGATCGTGCACGGCACGCGCACCATTACCTACGCCGAGCTCTACCGGCGCGCCCTGAATATCGGCGGCGAACTCCTCGGCCGCGGCCTGCAGCGCGGCGACCGAGTGGCCTTCGCGCTGCACAACAGCCCCGAGGTTCTTGAAACCGTGTTCGGTTGCCTGGCCGCCGGACTCGTCGTGGTTCCCATGAACGCCCGGCTGCACGCCAAGGAGATGGCCTACATCGCCCGCTCCTCCGGGGCCCGGGTACTCATCCACAGTGCGGCATTCGCCGCCGAGATCGAGCGCCACCTCACCGAATTCGACGGGATCGAGTGGCGCTTCGAGGTCAACGGCGAATCGGGAGCCGAGAACTATAGGAACCTGCTGAATTCGCCGGATGCCCTGCCTGCCGCGGTGGAGATCACCTCCGAGGACGCCAGCTGGCTGTTCTATACCTCCGGCACGACCGGCCGGCCCAAGGGCGCGACCTGGACCCACCGCACCGGCCGGGTCGTGGTGATGAACTACCTCTCCGATGTCTACAACATCGGGGCGGAGGACGTCGTGCTGCACGCGGCGCCGCTCTCGCACGGTAGCGGTATCGTCGCGCTGCCCACGATCGCACGCGGAGCGACCAACGTCATCCTCGACGCCCTCAGCTTCTCCCCCGAGCTGCTGTTCGAAACCGTTGCCCGGCATCAGGTCTCGCACATCGCGTTCCTCGCGCCGACACAGATCGTCGCGCTGCTCGACAAGTACGATCCAGCCCGTTTCGACCTGAGCACCCTCAAGGCCGTGTGCTATGGCGGTGCACCGATCTACCTCGAACACCTCAAGAGCGCCGTCGCGACCTTCGGACCGATCTTCTCCCAGATCTACGGGCAGGGCGAGGCACCGATCACCGCGACCGGGCTGGACCGGGCGATGCATGCTCGGTTCGCGGCCACCGACGACCCCCGCCTGGGGTCGGCCGGAATCGCGCGGACCGATGTCGAGGTCCGCGTGGTGGATCCCGACGGCCTGCCCGTCGCTGCCGGTGAGCCCGGCGAGATCATCGTCCGCGGCGATGTGGTGATGCGCGGCTACTGGAACAACCCCGAAGCGACCGCCGAGACCCTGCGTGACGGCTGGCTGCACACCGGCGACGTGGGCACCTTCGACGAAGGCGGCTACCTGTTCCTGCTCGACCGCACCAAGGACATGGTCGTCTCCGGTGGCAACAACGTCTATCCGCGTGAAGTCGAAGAGGTGCTCATCACTCATCCGGCGGTGGCCGACGTCGTGGTCTTCGGCATCCCCGACGAGTACTGGGGTGAGGCGGTACACGCCGTCGTAGTGCTCGAAGAGGGGCAGCACGCCGACGCCGACGAACTGATCCGCTACTGCGCCGACAGCCTGGCCGGTTACAAGAAGCCCAAGGCCGTGGAGTTCGTTCCCGATCTTCCGGTCAGCGCGTACGGCAAGGTCCTGCGACGCGAGGTTCGCGATCGCTACTGGATCGGGCACGACCGCAAGGTCGGCGGCGGCGCACGCGGTGTCGCCGCGCCGACACCCTGACCGGTCCCGGAATCCCAGGAGACAGCTGTGAACAGAGTATTCATCGCCGGCGTGGGCATGACACCATTCGTCAGCCGGACCGACCGCAGCATCGGCAGCCTGGCCGGTGCCGCCGCCGCGGAGGCGCTGCGCGACGCCGGGATCGAGGTGTCGGAACTGGGACGCCTCTACTTCGGCAACGGCGCGGCCGGGCTGCTGACCGGACAGGAGATGATCCGGGGCCAGGTCGCGCTGCGGCGCACCCCGCTCGCGGGAATCCCGCTGGTGAACGTCGAGAACGCCTGCGCCTCGGGAAGCAGCGCGATTCTGGGCGCCTTCGACGCAATCAGCGCAGGACGCTGCGACGTGGCCTTGGCCGTCGGAGTGGAGAAGCTGTCCAGCGAGGACAAGCACCGGACCTTCGCCGCGATCCGCGGAGCCACCGACGTCTCCGACATCGACGAAGACGACGCTTCCCGCGAGCTGAAGAGTTCGGCGCTGCTCGACGTCTACGCCGAGGAGGCGCAGACCTACATGGTCGAGTACGGCGCCTCGGTCGAGGACTTCGCTGCCGTGGCGGTCAAGAACCGCACCCACGGAGCCCTCAACCCCCGCGCCCAGTTCACCGCACCGCAAACCGTCGAAGACGTACTCGCGGCACGGATGATCGTGGACCCGCTGACACTGCCGATGTGCTCGCCCACCACAGACGGAGCGGCGGCGGTGCTCCTGGTCTCGGAACGGTACCGCGCGCGGGCCGGAATCAGCGGGTGTGAGATCCGCGGCATCGACGTGGCATCTGGCACCGGTGCGGGGTCGGCACCGGTGGCTCGGGCCGCGCGCGCAGTCTACGACGCCAGTGGAATCGGGCCGGAGGATCTCAACGTCGTCGAAGTTCACGATGCCGCTGCCCCGTCGGAAATCCTGCAGTACGGGGAGATCGGGCTCTGTGCCGAGGGCGAGGGCCATCTGCTTCTCCGCAAGGGCCAAACCAGTCTTGGGGGCCGGGTTCCGGTCAACACGAGCGGAGGTCTGCTCAGCCGGGGCCACCCACTCGGGGCCACGGGATGCGCGCAGATCGTAGAGCTTTTCGACCAGCTGACCGGCCGAGCAGGATCCCGGCAGGTAGAGGGCGCGCGGACGGCGCTGGCCGTCAACGCCGGTGGATGGCTCGCCGGCGCCTACGCCACCACAGTGGCCACCGTTCTGACCCGTTGAGGACCGCCGTCCTCCACCGACCGAAGGAGCAATCGTGCGGCAGCAACTCGAGACGCTGTACGTCGATCGCATCGACAACATCGCCGTCATCACACTCGATCGGCCCGATCGCGGCAACGGTGTCGTGCCCGAACTGATTCGCGACTTCATGCGCGTCCTCGACGTTCTCGAAGCCGATCGCGAGGTGCGCGCGCTGGTGCTCACCGGCGCCGGAAAGCAGTTCTCGGCCGGCGCCGATCTGAAGGCCATGAAGGACTACCTCGACAACCGTCACCAGGTGGACCACGAGCCCTACAACGCGCGCATCCTGTTCCCGCTCACCCAGCGCATCGTCGCCTCACGCCTGCCCGTGATCGCCGCCATCAACGGCGGTGCCACGGCCGGGGGGCTCGACCTCGCACTCGCCTGTGACATCCGGATCTGCTCCGAGCGGGCGAAGCTGGGCGAGACCTACATCAACATGGGCCTGCCACCCGGCAACGGCGGAACCTACTTCCTGCCGCGGCTGATCGGCTCCGGGATGACCGCCGAGCTTGCGTTGACCGGCGACGTCATCGACGCCCAGCGCGCACTCGACATCGGGCTGGTCAATCGCGTCGTCGCCGCCGAGGAGCTGCTCGAGCAGGCGACCGCCCTTGCACACCGGATCGCCACGAAGTCCTGGCGTGCAGTGGAGGCCACCAAACAGGCGCTGCGATCGAGCTGGCAGGTCGACCTGGCCACGTCTATGACCAGCAGCTACTGGGCGATCGCCGCCCTGCACTACAACCCCGACCTACGGGAGGGCGTGACGGCGTTCCTCGAGAAACGGCCCGCGCACTTCAATCAGGGGAAATTTAACCCGGAATCTACTGTCCCGCAATCAGTTTCGCAGTGAACGACATCAGCACCGAGCCAGCGGCGTCCCCCCGGCAGACGATCCTCGCCGCAGCGACGACACTATTCGGCGAACGGGATTACCCGGCTGTCTCGATCCGCGATATCGCGCGTGCGGTCGGCATGCTGCCGGGAAGCATCTACGCCTTCGTCACCAGCAAGCAGGCGATGTTGCACGAGATCGTCGACGTCGGCATCCGTGAGTTCCTCGCCGCTGTCGATTCCATCGACGCCGGGCTGACTCCCGGTGAGCGGCTCCGACAGGCTGTCGCGGCCCATCTGTCGCTGGTCGCCGGGAATCCCGAACGTGCCCTGGTCGTCTTTCACCAGTGGCGCTTCCTTGGAGAGAGCGCACGCGCCGACGTGGTCGCATCGAGGCGCCGCTATGAGATGTACTACCGCGAAATCATCAGCGATGGTGTGCAATCCGGCGCGTTCCGTGCCGACCTCAACATCCGGTTCGCCACCTTGGCAGTACTGGGAGCGCTGAACTGGGCACCGGAATGGGTTGCGCCCACCGGTCTCGAGCTTGCGCCGACCGATGTGCCGATAGCCGACTTTCTCCTGGCCGCTCTGGCTGCGGGGTATCCACAGACGCCGACCGTGGAACAACTGTTTGTTGGGCAGACGTGTAATCTGCACGTGGACGAGTGAGAGAACCACGAGCAGGAGGGGTAAATGCCACCGCGGGCCAAACGCATACGCAGCACGACCAAGACCGGGCCCGTGACGATCGTTCAGATCCGTGAGGCCGCCCTGACCCTGTTCAGCGACAAGACCTTCCCGGTGATCGGCATGCGCGACATCGCCGACGCCGTCGGACTGCTACCGGGAAGCCTCTACGCCCACATCACGAGCAAAGAGGAACTCCTCGCCGATATCGTCGCCGAGGGCATCACGAACTACCTGACCGAGTTGCTACCGTTCGCCAAATCGGACGATTCCGCGCCCGAACGGATGCGCGGGGCGATCCGCGCCCACGTCCGGGTGCTTTCGAAAACCGTTCAGCAGACGCGCGTGGCGTTTCACCAGTGGCAATACCTCAGTAACGAGCCACGCGAGCGTGTCATCGCCCTGCGCCGACAGTACGAGGACGTGTTCACACAGATCTACCGCGACGGTGTCCGAGAGGGTTCGTTCCGGGAGGCACGCAACGAGCGGATCGCCGTGCTGGCCGTGATAGGCATGCTCACCTCGGCGGCGGAGTGGTACTCCCCCGAAGGCCGCTTGGGCACCGAAGAATTCGGCGAAGCACTGGCCGACTCCGCCGTCGACGGGCTGACAGCACCCTGACGTAGGGCCGCGGCACCTTGGCCGTTCTGCATCATGGACAAACAATCGTTTGTTATGCCAGGCTGAGGCGGAGCCGTTCGGGCTCGTTACAACCATCGCGCCGCCGGGCCCGCGCCCCGCGGCGTACTCGACATAGAGGTGAAGAACCATGGGACGTCTGAGCGGGAAGACCGCGATCATCACTGGAGCAGCACAGGGCATGGGCGAAGCGCACGCCCGCCGATTCGTCGCAGAGGGAG
Source organism: Nocardia sp. NPDC004123 (assembly GCF_053603795.1). NCBI lineage: Bacteria > Bacillati > Actinomycetota > Actinomycetes > Mycobacteriales > Nocardiaceae > Nocardia > Nocardia sp. NPDC004123. Next base: position 162,933 of record NZ_JBSGGG010000020.1, on the reverse strand, counting down.
CCCAGGTCGTCCTGACTGACCTCAACGAAGACCGCGGCCGCACCATCGCGGCCGAACTCGGCGATAACGCGGTGTTCCTCCGCCACGACGTCACCTCCTTCGCCGACTGGCAGCGGGTCGTCGCCGACACCGAGAGCCGTTTCGGGCGCATTGACATCCTGGTCAACAACGCCGGCATCCTGGGCCCCATAAGCTCGATCCTCGACATCGACGAGAAGGATTATCTCGATGTCATCGCCGTGAACCAGCACTCCCAGTTCTACGGTATGAAAGCGGTCATTCCCTCCATGCAGGCTGCGGGCGGCGGCTCGATCGTCAACATCTCCTCGGTTGCCGGCGTCGTGTCCATCGTCGGCGCCCCCAACCTCGCCTACGTCGGCAGCAAGTTCGCCATCCGCGGCATAACCAAGCACACCGCTGCCGAATTCGGGCCGCAGAACATTCGCGTCAACTCGGTCCACCCGGGCTACATCAAGACGCCCATGATGGCCGCGGCCACCGACGCCGACGGCGGAGGCATCTCCGCGCACGTGCCACTGCGCCGGATGGCGGACCCCGATGAGGTTTCGCAACTGGTCCTGTTCCTGGCCAGTGACGAATCCTCCTACATCAGCGGCATGGAGCACATCGTGGACGGCGGTCTCACCGCCCAGTAGGCACCGCAGCCCGGTGCGGGACGAGACCGGGGCAGTCGAAATGGCCGACTCGACTGCCCCGGTCTCGCTTGTCATCCGATCCCCTGACTCGTCGGAAGCGGCTCACCAGCCGCACAGTTGGGCGAACTGCCGCTGATGGTCGTCGACAACCACGCCTCGGCCTTCCGACGCCCGGAACACCCACAGCGAGATCGTGAGCCCAGATCGTCCACGGCAACACCTCCGCCGAGATTCGTAGCGGGCGACCGGGACGAACACGTGAGCTATCGCGGCGGCGAGATCCCACCTGTGGTGCGGGCTCGGCAACGACGCGGCGCGCTCACCCTGGGCAAGCGCCTCGACCCCCGACCTGGCAGGCGTGTAGGTGTAGCGCTCGACGATGTCCCCCGCCAAGACCCGCGAGTCGGTCGGACAGTCCGATCGCGAGATCGTCGAGGCCGAGAACGAGCGCCTCGACGTCGGGATAATCGTTGAGCGGGAACGTGATCTGGTCGATGCCCATCTGCGCTTGTCCGATCGCGAGCGAATCACATCTCACATTGCGGGCAGTCTTCCTCGATATCTTGCTGAACACGGTCGAATACGCCGCCACTACCGGATAGTCCGAACGTCCCTACGCCGATCGAGATCGGCCGACGGACATCGACGAGGACCTCGACGGCGAGAATCCGCTCGCTCTCCCCGATGACCGAGGAGTCCAGGCATGTGAAGGTCAGCCCGGTGCCCGGTCCGTCGACGGTGTGCGGGGCCAAATCAGGGACCCCGAGACTGTCGAGCTCGGCCAGTTGCCTCACGAATTCCCGCGCGAGAAACCGTTGTAGCCCGACGCATCCGGCCGCAGCACAATAGCCTCGCCGAAGCCCCGGTCAGCACCTGGCCGGTGTACTCGCACGCATACGCACCACGACTGATGTAGACGATCCGTTTGCCGGCCGGAATCAGCTTCCGCACAGGCTCACCGATGCCGGCGGTAGGGGACCTCGCGGCCGTAGCGCTCCACGAGCTGATGAGTCCGGGTCCGCAGAGTCGAAACCCTGTGCGCCCGCGCCCTGTCGGTCCTCCTCGCATGGCACATTTCGATATCAACACCAGCAGGCCGGCGATCCTTGTGGCAACGCGCTTTCACGCTGCTGCCTTGGTCGGTTCGGATCGCCCGAGGTGCGTCTCCCTTCTGCCGGTCACTCGCCAGCCGACGCGACATGCACCGGCAGAACACATGACCGTGAATCACATCACAAAGCGAGTCGAACGATGCCAGATGCCGTCTACAAACGTTTGTTCGTTTCTGTGGTCCGGTGTACCTACGACTTCCGAGGGACAGAAATCCCCCGCCGGTACGACGAGTGAGCGAGGGCGATTCCCGACACTTGAGACCTGGCTCACGATTCCGAACCCATTCGGAGCCAACCCCTTTCGACCAAGAGGAGACGTCATGAGTCTCAGGGAATCCGTGGCGGGCCGCTCCGCCGAAACACTCGCCGCCACCGATACGGCTGCTCCCCGCTCGCCCGAGGCGCAGAGCATGAACCGCACAGCTCAGCTGCTGTGCGCCTGGGGTGGGCCGCTGATGATCTTCTTCTTCGGCATCGGCAGCGTCTGGCTCGCCCGCTACTTCCCGCCCGAGATCCTGCCGGGCGACTCGGCGCAGACGGTCGCCGACTTCTACGCCAAGCACACAACACGCATCCGAATCGGCCTCATCTTCACCGCCTGCGCCTACGGGCTGATGGGCACCTGGGGCGTGGCGATGGCGGTCCAGACCAGGCGCAAGGAGGGCGCCTTCCCGGTCCTGACCTACGTCCAACTGACCGGCATGGCCACCGGCACAGCCCAGATCGTTGTGATGGCCGGCGTCTGGGCGGCGGCCGCCTTCCGGCCCGGTGAGATCTCGCCCGAGATCACCCAGACGCTCAACGATCTCGGTTGGATGCTCTTGCTGGGAACGTGGATGCCGTTCACGATCTGGGCGATCGCGCTCGGCCTGGCCATCCTCATGGACAAGACCAACGAGCCCGTCTTCCCCCGCTGGAGTGGCTACCTCAGCATCTGGACCGGAATCCTCTACATCCCCGGTTCGGGCGCCTGGTTCTTCAAGGGTGGCGCGTTCGGCTGGAACGGCATCATCGCGCTGTGGGAGGTGTTCATCATCTTCGGCATCTGGGTGGTGACCTTCAGCTACTTGTCGATGCGCAACGTTCGCCGCGGCCTGGTCCACAGCCAGGACCTCCCGGCGGAGCGATGACGATCGGAGGACCACGGTCGTGAACTCAGCTCGATCTATCGACGCGTTCGAGACCGAGTTCGCAGACCCCTTCGGAGGAGCGACGCGGAATGCGCTGCACGGCACGCCGCGCCGCTCCTCATCCGGGCCGCCCGTACCGGGCGAAGTCGGAGTGTGGGTCTTCGTCCTCGGCGACATGATCGTCTTCTCGGTATTCTTCGGTGTCTTCGCCTACAGCAGGTCCAGCCAGGTCGAGGTCTTCGAACAGGCCAGGACGACGCTGAACCTGGGCCTCGGCGCCATCAACACCCTGCTGCTGCTCACCGGATCGCTGTTCGTCGCGCTCGCCGTCCATGCAGTGCGCGCGAACGCGGATCGGCTGGCGGCCCGGCTCATCGCGCTGGCCCTGCTCTGCGGCACCGCCTTCGTCGCGAACAAAGCGATCGAGTATCACAGCGAGGTCAGCACCGGACACACACCGGGCACCAACGACTTCTACATGTACTACTTCGTCTTCACCGGAATCCACCTGCTGCACCTGTTACTCGGGCTCGTGGTCCTGACGATCATGTGGCGCCTGGTCCGCCGCCGCGTCGCAACGCTCAAGGACCACGCCACCCTGGAATCCGGCGCGATCTACTGGCACCTCGTCGATCTGCTCTGGATCATCCTGTTCCCCCTCCTCTACCTCGCGAGGTGACCCATGACCGAGTTCCTGTCCACCGGTAGCGGGCGCTCGCTCGGGCCGCAGGCCCGAACGTTGCTGCTCGTCTGGACCGCCCTGATGGCCGCAACGCTACTGTCGTGGTACCTCGGCGCCGGAAACAGCACCAAGAACGCCGCGATCGTCGTAATCGTCGTCGGCGTCGTGAAAGTCCAATTGATCGGCGACCATTTCATGGAGTTACGGCACGCCCCGCTCGCGCTGCGGCTGCTCTTCGGCGGTTGGTGCCTCGTCGTGGGCACCTCCCTGACCGCGATGTTCGTGCTCGCCTGACATCTACAAGACGCCCGCCGGGCCCGCGCAGCGCACAGCCCGAGCCCCACTCAGAGAATCGAGAACCCAATGAGCACACGTCTGTACGGCAAAGTCGCCATCGTCACTGGCGCCGGTTCCGGCATCGGTGCGGCGACAGCCCGGCTGTTTCGCCGCGAAGGAGCAGCCGTGGTCGTCGCCGATGTGTCCGGCAATGAGAAGGCCGTCGCCGACGAACTCGGGGAACACGCCCTGGCCGTGCACACCGACGTCGCGAACGCGGCCGACGTCGAGTCCCTCGTACAGACGACCTTGGACCGGTTCGGCCGCCTCGACGTGCTGTACAACAACGCCGGAATCGACGGCGACCAGGCCCCGACCGGCGAATATCCCGAACAGGAATGGGATCGTGTGCTGGCAGTAAACCTCAAGGGCGTTTTCCTCGGCATGCGCTTCGGCATCCCAGCGATGCTGCGCACCGGCGGAGGGTCGATCATCAGCACCGCCTCGATGGCCGCCACCGTCGCGTTCGCGAACATGCCGGCCTACTGCGCGAGCAAGGCCGGGATCGTGATGCTGACCAAGACCGCGGCCGTGGAATACGCCGACCGAGGCATCCGCGCCAACGCCATCCTGCCGGGCGTCATCAGCACCGGAATGACCCCGAACCTGCCGGCCGATCTCATCGCCGGCATCGAGGCCGCCACTCCACTGAAGCGGATCGCCCAGCCTGAGGAAGTCGCCAACCTCGCGCTATTCCTCGCCGGTGACGAATCCTCGTTCGTGACCGGCGAGAGCATCCTCGTCGACGGCGGGTACTCCGCGCACTGATCCGGGTCGTGCGCTCCGCTCGCTAGAACGGAGCGCACGACTCACCCCTGCTTTCGTACCGGACCGGCCCCCACGCGAAGCGCGATGGCCTGAGCACGGTTCTCCACCCCCAGCTTCACCAGGATCCTCGTGACATGCGTTTTGACCGTCACCGCCGCGATGCCCAGCGACTCGGCGATCTCGCTGTTGCGTGCACCATCGGCCACGAGTTCGAGCACTTCCCGCTCGCGCGCGGTCAGCCGCGCCACCCGCTCGTCTGCGTGCGCGCCACCGCGCACCCCCGGTCCCGCCGGACCCGGCCATCCGAGGCCGTACTCGCCGAACAACGGACGAGCGAGCACTTCGTCCAGTCCCCGCTCCAGATCCGCGACCGCGGCCTCGAGGCGGGCCCGTCGAGCTCCCAGCTGCTCGAGCAGCACATTGCGCTCGTAGATCCTGGCGAACTCCTCGGCGAAGACCCACATCATGCTGCGATCGACCAGATCGCAGGAGCGCCCCTCGGCCCCGTGGTCGGCATGCAGGAACCCGATCACCCGACCACCGGATACGATCGGCGCGACGACATAGGAATGCACTCCCGCCGCACGCACGATTCCCGCGATCCCGGGAACAGTCGTATCGCTGACGAGTTCAGGTGTACAGCACTGCAGCAGACGACGTTCCACGCTGGCAGCATCCAAAGAGATCGACGCATTCAGCCATTCCGCGGACCAGCGCTGCCGTAGCACCCCTGCATTGGCTTTCCACGGCCACCACCGCATGTCCTGCACCCGCGCCAACATCACGCGCCCGAAGCCCGACGAGTGAGACAGCGTGTCACAGACCCCGTCGATCAACTCCGCTGTCGTCGTTAGTCTCCGGAGCCTCGTCAGGCCGCGCTCACATCCATCCAGACGCCGGTGTTCGGACTCGGCGACGCTGCGCGCCCGAATCGCTACTGCCTGCTGAACTCGCCATCCCAATTCCGCCACAGCCCCGGCTGTAGGCGCACCATCGTGGTCGACCAGCCAGCGGTGAATCGCCGCCGCCAATGCGGGCAGCGAGGAACCGCAACCGAACGCGATGCAGCCCGTGATCTCTTCGAACTCGCACCACAACTCCGCATCCTCGCGCCAGCCACCGACAGCCGCGCCGATATCTCCCGGCGCACTCGTCGACTCAGACCCGGCACTCACGACCTACCGGCCTTCAGGTAGCGAGAGACAGCGTCAGCCCGACCGCACGCACGCAACTTCCGAATGACCGCTTGGACATGGGATTTGACCGTCTCCACGCCGATATACAGCTCCTCGGCGATCTGCCGATTCGTCAGCCCCGCAACGAGCAGCTCGGCCACATCGCGCTCTCTGGCACTCAACGGCGGCGAACCCGCCACCACCGCCCGAACAACCGGTGCGCGGCGACCGTCCGAAGCACCCGTTCGCCGCCCATAGCGCTCCAGTCCTGGTTCCGGAAGTCCCCCGGACAGGTCGTCGTCCATCTGCTGGAGCACACGAACGACCCGCTCACGCTGCTCACGCAGCCGCGCGCCGGTCGCCACCTTTTCCATGAGCAGACCCAGCCCTCGGACGAACGCATCACAGACGGTGCGCCCATGTCCGGTCCGGGCGAAGCAATCGTCGGCACCGGCAGCCAGCAGCACGCCGGCGACCCGGTCATCGGAACAGATCGGCGCGACAAGTTCCACGCCGTCGAGCCATCCCCCGCCATGCACCCGGACCTGCACCGTCTTTCGCTCACGGAGCACTTGCGGCGGCACGTCACCCGATCGCGGCAACGAACCGCCGTCGGGCGGGGCATCAAACTCGTCATGGTCCGGCCCCGCCGGGAACCAGACCGATTCCGCGTACCACCGCCCTTTCTCCACCCGCGCCATCACCGCGCCGGTGAGACCACAGCTTCGAACGAACTCGCGCGGAGCCGCCGCGATCAGCTCCGATGATGTCACCGCACCGCCGAGCCGGCCCAGTGCCTCCTCCACTCGCTGCAACATCAGCAACCGCTGCAGGAGGCTCTGCCGCTCGACATGCGCATCGATCTCGGTGATTGTCGTCAATGCCGCGAAATAGTCGGCGCGCCGATGTCCGTCGGAGGGGCTCTCCATGCCGGCGCGCAAACCCGCACGCACCGCATCGACGACGGAAGCACCCGGCCAGGTGACATCGCCCACGATGCCCGCACTGCGCGCGCCTTCCGCTACTGCCACGAATACCCGCGCAGTCATCAGCGGGTCGTCGAGCACCGCGAACCGACCCAACGTCGCTGACAATGCGATCAAGCCGGGCTGCGGCCAAGACTGGCGAAGCGAAGCCATCGACAACTCCAGACTCATAACAAACGATTGTTCAAATATTGCAGAACAAGCCACGTCCCGCACCCGAATCAGCCAGAACGACGGCGGGCTGAGCGAAGCCGCGCTGCGCCTGCGAACTCACCGTGCAGGTATCCACGAAACTCAACCGATTGCATATCGTGACCGGACGCACGGCACTGATCCTGCCGTCACTGGGACGCACCGATAGAAGACATCCGTGGTGGAGGCAGGCAATTCGGTCACCGTGAGAATTCGATGTCGGTGGTACACGCGTCGCGGGGTGGGTTGACACCGCCGAGTGAACACATCCGCAGCGAGGTATCCATCGTCTGTGGTCTCGCCGAGGCGATGTTCGGCCCAGCGCATCCCGTTCGGTGGAGCGAATTCGCCCACGACTACGACCGTATCCGAAACTCGATCGCCTGCGCGATCCCCGAGTTCGCCGATTTCAACGCTTGGGTGCGCCGACGTGACGGGTTCGTACTACGGCGTCAGCGTTCCTCCTCGTTCGAGGCGACCCCGGAGCGTTTCGGGGTCGTCGCCACTGCGCAGCGTGCGGGTGCGGCAGGCTTGTGCCGGCAGCGCGCGAGCACACGCACCGGTAGCCATAGGTGCACGACGCGAACGATCGCGGTGGTCAGGGTGCGGCTCCGTTCAGATCGCGAGGACCAGGTATTTCGTCTCGAGGTACTCGTCGAGTCCTTCGACACTGCCTTCCCGTCCGAATCCGGATTCCTTCATGCCGCCGAGCTGTATGGCAGGCTCGGAGACGACTCCTCGATTGACACCGACCATGCCGAACTCCAGCGCCTCGCAGACGCACACGACACGGGCGATATCCCTGGTGTACAGGTAGGCGGCCAGCCCGTTCTCGGTGCGGGCCATCTCCGCCTCGGCGGGCACACCGGTGAGCACGGTTGGCAAATATAAATAGTCGGCATCTCTGGAGATGCCTCCACCGCAGTGCTTCGTCGCTCCGCCCAAACTCGCCTTCGTCGACTCCGGCATTGCAGCACACCAGATCGGCGCCGACGCGTCGATGTTCCCTGGGCGCTGGTGCGCGACCAACGCTGCTACACCGAAAACCGCCCATGACTACCAAATCCGCTGCTTGACAACACCGTTGAGATTCCCAATGCCCGGCGGCGGTCGGGTCTTCGGCCTCGGCGGGACACTGGTCGATGACCACCTCGGCGCTGACGAACTTCTTGCCGCGCCCGCGGGTGGCGAGCTCTCGGGATCCGCAGTGTCCGCCCGGTCCGCAAGCATGCCGTCGCATGACGAGTGAGCCCCCGGCCTGCGACATAGAGCGCCTGATAGATCGCTTTCATGCGAGAAACGAGCCGACGCTGGTGGACTTCGGAATCGCTCATTTCGAGGGCGGGTTTGTCACCGGTTCGGGTTGAGCCGTTATCAGGCGATCAACCCGCACCCCCCAAGAGCCTCGAGTTGCGTGCAGTCGCCGGATCCCTTGACCGCCAGCAAGTTCAAGCCGCGCTGACGTTCGCTGTGGCCACAGTCGAGTACACCCGCACGCTTACCTTCACCGCAGTCATCCAGCAAGGCGGCTGGTACTGGAATCAGTTCGTCGCGTGAGCCAGCGCGAGGAATGCGCACCGCTTTGTGCGGAGATGGAGTCGCTCGCGTGTGCCTGCTGACCTAATCTGGCAGTGCTGGCCCGCCTCGTCGTTGTCAAGACTGCTTCCCGCCCACGCCGTCATCCCACGGTGCAGACTGTCCTCAGAGTCAACCGGCCGGCCGCGACCGACCCGGCGGCGATTTCCTTCCACACCGCAGGGTTCAGGAATGCCTCGTGACGCTCAATATCGGTCAGCCACATCCGATTTGGTGCCGCAGCGGTGAACTCGCGAGTGACGAGGTCGTCGTGGACAGGTGGGCCCGAGCGTCTGCTGAGTCCGCTTCGGCGATGAACCGATATCCGAACGCAGGGTCGTCGCCGTGGATGTCGCGGGCTGCCTCGATCAGGTGCGCATCATCCCAATCATGTTGGGACACAGGGTTTTGCCGCCATTTGTAGAACGCCCGCGGCGTGAAGCCGCGAACCCGGCAGGTCACCGCGACAGGAAACCCGTTCGCGGCCAGGTCGAGGACCAGCGGGAACCTCATTCTTTTGGGGCAGCTCGCGGGCGAAGAACGCCGCGGCACGGCGCAGGATCTCGTTCTCCTGCTCCAGTTGCATGGTGCGTTTGCGCAGCTCACGTAGCTCCGCTGATTCTTCCCGAGTCAGGCCGGGATTGCTACCGTCGTCGATGCCGGCTTGCTTGAACCAGTTGTGCAGGCAGGGCTTCGGAGATCCCGAAATCCTTGGCCACCTGCTTGATCGACGCTTTCACCTTACGAGCGACCGCGACGACATCGCGGCGAAACTCCTCCGAACACGGCTTCGGCCGGTGCACATCCTAATCGGTTGGTAGGGACGGATTTTGGGTCGCTTGATCCGGGGTTCGCAGCTCTGAGATCCGCCGTTGGGTGATGCCCGGAACATCCTGGCGTTCGAGGTCTACTGGAAGATCGGCGCGCCTGACGGTGGGTCTTGGTGTGTGGTGGTGGGATTCCGTTGCTCGAGCCCACCCGCAGAGGTCACCTCTCGATGGCTTTCCCGAGCTTCGAGCTCTCTGACAGAACGAGGTCCTGCGGTGCGCTGGAGCCATGGACAGCCAGTGAGATGACGGACCTCGAGTCCTGCGATGAGGGCGCTGCGTGACCCCACCCGGATTCGGGACGGATTGAGCGAGCAAAGCAGCGATGATTACATGCCTTACTGCGGAATAGACTGGGCTGCAGCGCATCACGATGTCGCAGTCCTCGACGAAGACGGGCGAGTGATCGCGCGGCGCCGGGTGCCCAACGACGCAATCGGCTTCGCCGAGCTGTTGACCCTACTGGCCGAGGCCGGCGACACGGCCGAGAACTTGATCCCGGTCGCGATCGAGACCGAGCACGGATTATGGGTCGCGGCGCTGCGGGAGAGCGGGCGGGCGATCTACCCGATCAACCCGTTGGCGGCCTCCCGCTACCGGGCGCGGCACGCGGTGTCGGGCGCCAAATCCGACGCCGCCGATGCGGTGCTGTTGGCCGACATCTTGCGCACTGACGCCGCCGCGCACCGGCGACTGCCCGCCGACACCGAGTTGGCCAAGGCCATTCGAGTGTTGGCTCGTGCCCAGCAAGACACCGTCTGTGCACGCCAGCAGGTCGGCAACCAGATCCGTGACCTGCTCAAGGACTACTACCCCGCCGCGCTGTCGGTGTTCGCCGACCTCGACGGCGGGCTGACCCGGCCCGACGCTCGCGCCGTGCTCAGAGCCGCGCCGACCCCGGCTCAGGCTGCGCGGCTGACCCGAAGCCAGCTGCGACGCCTGCTGGTCAAGGCCGGCCGCCAACGCTACATCGATCGCGACATCGACCGGCTCCGCGAAGTCTTCGCCACGTCGCAGCTGCGCCAACCCGCACAGGTCGAGGAAGCGATGGGCCTGCAACTCACCGCGCTGCTACGTCAATTCGACGCCGCCTGCGCCGCAGCCGACGACCTTGCCCAGGCTGTGACCAGCCATTTCGAGCGACACCCGGACGCCCAGATCATCACCAGCTCTCCCGGCCTCGGGAACCTGGCCGGCGCCCGGGTGCTCGCCGAGATCGGGTACGACCGGACCCTTTTCCCGACGCGCGAGGCCTCGAGGCATACGCCGGGTCCGCACCAATAACGCGCGCCAGTGGCAAGAAAACCGTTGTGCTGCACCGGCATATCAAGAACAACAGACTCGCCGCGGCCGGATCGGTCTGGGCGCTGGGCTCGCTACGGTCTTCACCCGGCGCCCGCCGACACTTCGACGCGCGCCACGCCACCGGGGACTGGAACCACCAGGCCCAACGCCACCTGTTCAACAAATTTCTCGGCCAACTCCACCACTGCCTCCAGACCAGGCAGTACTACAACGAGCACCTGCCATTCCCACTCCAACCAGGCACCGCCACTTGACATTTAACAACGTGAGATGTCTTCCAGCGAGGACGAAGTCCTCACAGATCAGGAATCAGCCAAACCGCGGCAGTCCCCAGACAACCACATGTGACCCGACCACATTTACAATGAGTCCCTTCACAGTCGCCGAACTGCTCACCACTTTGATGCGGCCCGCGGTTGCGCAACACCGCAGACACCACAATCATCCCGCTCTACCGCTCCAACTCGGCGATGATCTACTCACACAGATTCTCTATGACGCGCTCTACTGGGCGCGACGGGATGGCGACCCGTTGAACGAATGCCTCCCAGTTGTCGCCGATCCGACAGCGGTCGTAGCCGAGCACATGCATTTGGTGCATCACCAGCGCGGCGCCGAGCAGCCCCAGCAGCCCATCGGCGATCAGCACCACATCGCCGTCCACCCACGCCGCCCGCAGCAGCATCATCACATGTGCGCGGAGCAGGCCGTAGGGCGGGCCGGTATAGCGTTGGTTCCCCTCGCCGATTTCCGCGGCGCGGTGCAGTTCGCCCGCGACCTCGATATCGAGTAGCCGGGCCCGGCCGAAGGCGATGAGCCGATCCACCGGCGCCGCGCCCGGCCCCAGTGGCGGCGGTCCGAACGTGAACTCTTCCTGGAACTTTCGCTCAGCGTGATCCAAGAGCGCGCGCAGCAATCCAGACCTGCTGCCGAACCGGCGGAAGACGGTGCCCTTGCCGACACCGGCCCGCTTGGCCAGCGCGTCCATCGTCAGGCTGTCCACGCCTCGTTCACGCACCAATTGTTGTGCCGCGTCGAGCAGTAGCCGGCGGTTGCGCGCCGCGTCCGCGCGTTCGGTATTGACGAGCAGGGGCGGATCGACGCCGAGCAGCGGACGTTCGGGCATCATGCCGTCCGGCATGGATGTGCTGTAGATCACAGGCCTCTCGCGGTTCTTCCCAGGAATGGGATCGGACCATGGTCCGCTTAGTGTGAGTAAAGGTTCGGAGACTACATTCAGCAAACTGCTCACATAAATCCTCACTCCGCGACGGCAGCGTGCATCGGGGGGTGGTCCGAAGGCTTTGACCCGGCTCGACGCGGCGAATTTGTCGTCCACCAGCCGGATTCGGCGGCAAGGTCGCCGCTGGGAGTGTGATCCGCCCTGGCCCATCCGTGCACGGATTAGGCCAGCCGCCAGTAGTTCTTCCCCGCAGTCCCATCCGATCCGGACATTCTGGCATCGGATGCGACTCATCACACCAAGCCCCGGCTCCGGATGCCGACCTGGGTCGTTCGTCGGCTGCATGTCCGAACGGTCGCCTGAATGGTTCCAAGATTCGACCGCACCCGGCGATCGGCGAATACGCGACCTCACCAGTCCGAGATCCCATCAGGCCCGAATTGCAGCGAATTGGGAATTGCGCACGAGGTGCCGCCATCGAAACGGTTTGCCGGTCGATGACGGCACTTCGCGGCGCCACGCAGCCTGCAGCGCGGCGCGTCTCCAAGTGCCGCTACCGCAGGGGGTAGCCAAGCCAGCGGTAGCGGCACGCCGCGCCAACGACGACTGAGAATGGCGCGGGCTTTGGAATGTGCCCTCACCGTCCGGGTAGTTGACGGCAAGGACACAACACGCCACACAATGCGCGGGAAATGTGGCGTGAGATCCAGGTTTGTCGCCGCTTCCCCACTTCGGAGATGTCGTGTGGCAGCAACGAGCCACGCCCATCGATCGGGTTGATGGGCGTACATCGTGAAACAAGTCGCAGCAGGATCCGGGAATCAGAGCTAGTGTGTTAAATAGGTATTTGAGACTAACATTCTCGAACTCCAGTTGCAACCACCTAGACAGGTTCTAACATTCATAAATCTTCGCGCTTGCGCTCGGAGACCAAAGTTTCGTGTCGCCGTTGCGCTCTTGGCACCAGCCACGACGACTCGTCGATGTCGGCGGAACCCGACCGACGCTGTGCGCAGTAAGGCTTACCAGTACTCATGGATGAACAGTTCGGGAAAGATCCGTGTGATGTTGTCTTGCGACTTCGCACTCTTCCCACCATGAAAATGTTTGCCGATAAAGAGTGCGTATCATCCTACTTTCGTCGCGCGTAGGTTGACGCTTCTCCCAGATCGCCGTCCTTCTGATCTCGTCTACAATCGCACAGATCTCGAATATCGGGCCGGTTCCGTGAACGGATTCAGACCGCGTACGCTCGGTGTCCTCAATGAATGTGTCGCGATCCAGTCGGAGCACTTGTGCATCGTCGCCGGCCAGCTGAACGTCATCGACCACCCTATCGTGAGTGCGCTCGAACTCCCCGGTCCCAGGCACAAGGCGATAGCCCATCAATGTGCCATCAGTGCGACGCTCGATAAATAAAGGCCGACCGTAGTACGAATAGTAGGCTGTGAACTCCATGGTTCCTCGCAGTTCCTTAGCTGGCACCCTTTATGAACTCGACGCCATATCGGCTACATCGCTTCGCATTCGCGGCCAAAAGGGCGGAGCATCAAACCGCGCACCGGTTGGAGCGGCGTAGGCTGATGAGCGAACATCTGCCAGCCGATGTCCGTATGCGCCCAGGCGGTCAGTATGACGTTGTTGATCATGATGTCTTTGCCATCGAGGGAAGCGTTCGCACGCATTCGCCCATAGAGGAGGAAGGCTCCCCCAAGTCTCACGATCTTGTCGTCAGCGTGCGCGATAGAGTGGTAGTCGAAGTATCGACTGCGAACCTTTTCTAAATAGGATTCCTTGCTGTCCATATCACCGTTGGTGTGAGTATAGATCAGCTCTGGCGCTAGAATGGTGGATAGCGCATCTATATCTGCCGCAATCATCGCATCGTACCGCCGCCTAGACGCCCGCCGGAGAGCGGTTGGTATCGCCAGGTGCGAGTATGTGGTTGGAATAATCATGTCGCCCTTCTCAAAAGTGGTCAATACCAGCACTCGAGACTATCCAAATATATTGGCGGGACACCACTTCGACTATGCAGCGCGGATTGTTTCACCGCAGTCGTCGACAACCACGGAGGCGATATCGGCGAGTGCTAGGAGATTGGCGATCGGACCGCCATTAAATAGCTGAGTGGCGAGCTCTGAGTTCGTCATCGAATGAGGCCTCCCGAAGCGTGTCACGCTGAGGAGAACTTCGTTCCGAAGTTCGCTGCGTGCAGCAGCTAGCAGAAGAATCTCGCTGTCGACGATCCGAATCGGCACGTCCCGCGAGCCGTACGTGTCACCAATAAGCAGAGCGGTGTATTCAACGTCCTCGTCATGCGGTTCCCCGCAGGAAAGGAGACGGCATTCACGTCGGCCTGTAGCGATTCTGACATCGAGGTGCAGGTACCGGGCGAGTTCGTCGAATTGCTTTCGCGCCTTGTTATTTCGGATGGCGCGCAGGTCCGGGAGAGCGATCTTGCGGGCCGTCCAGCTAAAGAACGCACCGGTCGCGGTAGTCATGGCGCCAACTCCCTTCGCCAGTCTCGTTGCTAATGTCTGTCTCGTCATCATGCGATCACTTGAGACGGCAGTTCTCGCGTGCTCGGCCACTAGTTGAGGTTGGCGTTTGCGCTCAGCGCCCAAACGCGCCCGCGCTGGCCAGATCATCTCTAAGAATGACGTGTGGCTGTGGTTAGGGCATATCCGTGCGCGGTGGTAGTCCATCGGTCCGCTGGACGGATAGCCGCACTGAGAGAATTCCGAGGTCGGCAAGCACTCGACGAATCGTACTGCCGGCTTGATTTACCGCAGCGCCCAGGCGGACCCGCTGGTCTAGAATTCCCGCGGAAGAATCACCGAGGGCTGCGACCAGTATTTGCGGCTTGGTGTCAACAGCCGTCTGGTAGTCAAGCGCTCGATGCGCTGCGACGATTCGCAAGGGAACATCATGGAGACCCTCGACTGCACCGACAACTAAGCAAATGAACCGGTCGGAGCCTTCACCGACGAATATTAGTCGGCCTGCTCCGGTTCTATCCCCAAGTTGCACCTGCAGACTCGTGGTCGTAACAGCGGTGTGCACGAGTTTGAGATCCTGAACGCTGACTACGGGCAGGCCGTGGAGTTCGGCGAATGCCAGGAGTTCATCACCCGCAGCGAGCTTCGTTGGGTCCGCGATGCCCTCTACTGTCGCCATTGCGGCGGCCGCTGGCAAGCCAGCATCCTGTACGAGCCGCAGTGCCGCCTCCGGATACCCATATTGCGACGCCGGGACATCCAGATCCGCACGTAGCGGAACGACATGCCCTGGGCGCGTGAACGAATCTGCAGTGGCATCGAACGATGCCAAAAGGCGCAGTGTCTTTGCTCGGTCGATTGCCGAGATCCCAGTCCCGATCCCGTCTTTCGCGTCGACGGTGACGCATTGGCCTAGACCGTTTGGAACAGCCCCGACCTGTGAGCAGAGATTCAATTGATCACAGCGGTCGGAGGGGAGCGCAACATGCAGAAATCCGCCTGTGTGCCGGATCGCGAATGCCGTCGACGATACACTGGCGCAAACAGCGGCATGCACCAACTCTCCGCGACTCGGTTGAATACTGTTGTCACACAACAGAATCGACCGACCGCCCGCCAATGCTGACATCGCCTTGTTCAGTCGCGCTTCGGCTTGCTGACGCAATTCGCCATCGTTGAGCTCGATCAGCATGCCACTGCCGACTAAGTACGACTGGGCAGTCTTCATACTGGTGCCTCTCTGCTCCAGGCTCGCCATCGGTGCGCTGGCGTCGCGGCCCTGTGCGCTGACACAGCCCCAAATGTCATGTCATGAAAAGTTGGTTCAATAAGTGGAACCCTCGGCACTACACTGCAGAGCCGCACGCGACGGAACAGCCCGAGCACAGCTCGCTGATCAACCTGACCCGCTGTCGTCTCGGCGCTGCTGGTCACGGCCCGAGGAACAGTCGTTCACACGGCAGGCGCGGCAGCAACCGACAGTCGTCAATGGTGTCGCGTATCAATTCGACTGTGCACCAATGCTGTTGCCTCCAATCGTCGATCAAGTTGCGCACTGCCGGCGCGGCGGCCATGTAGTCGAAGACCATGCCGGCCAGCCAGATTCGCACGTGGACATCATCTTCGGGAGGGAACCATCCTTTGGCGGTCATGGCCGGTCGTGATCCTCAGGCATCACCGTGTCAACCTTTCCGGATGAGGTACTAGCCTCGCCCAATCACGCCTGATGGGGCCGTCGGTGGCTTTGAAATGGCGAAAGGTGCTCTGAACTGCGATAATTCGGCTTGCTGAGGGCTGAATATCGAAGTAGCAGGAGCACCTTTCTGGTGAGGCAGTCTACGTGGTGGTACCCGTCGCTGAAAGTTGACGGGCACGGGTCGGGGGTGGTGGCCCACGCCGGGGCGGTGGCCCTGCTGCAGACCGCGGGCGTGGCCGGGTTGGATCGGGCGTTGTCGCAGGTCATGGGACCGTGGCGCAAGCGGTTCGCCGTACACGATCCGGGAAAGATCCTGCTGGACCTGGCGGTGGCGGTCGCGATCGGCGGCGACTGCGCCGCCGATATCGCGATGCTGCGGTGCGAGCCGGACGTGTTCGGGGCGGTGGCGTCGGACCCGACAGTGTCACGACTGATCGCCGCCCTGGCTGGTGACGCACGTAAAGCGTTGGCTGCCATCGCTTCTGCCCGCGCCACCGCACGGGCAGCGGCCTGGCGCGGCGGGTGAGCGGGCACCCGATCACGGGATCACCGCCGCTGATCCGCTGGTCATCGACCTGGACGCGACACTGGTGGACGCCCACTCGGACAAGGAATACGCCAGCCCAACATTCAAGCGCGGCTTCGGGTTTCACCCGCTGCTGGCCTTCGCCGACCACGGCGCGGACGGCACCGGCGAACCCCTCGCGCAACTGCTGCGACCGGGCAACGCCGGTGCCAATACCGCCGTCGACCACAAACAGGTCCTCGCCGCCGCCCTGGAGCAGCTACCGTTGCGGCCCGGCTACCGCGTCGGGCGCAAAGTCCTGGTGCGCACCGATGCCGGCGGCGGCACCCACGAATTCCTCGCCTACTGCCATGCCCGTCGAGTCCAATACTCGCTGGGTTTCACTCTCACCGACGCCCTGGTCGAGGCGGTCAACGCCATCCCGAAACATGTGTGGACCCCCGCTTACGGCACAGACGGGCAAGTCCGCGAGGGAGCATGGGTCGCCGAAATCACCGGCCTGGCAGAGCTTTCCGGCTGGCCCGACGGGATGCGGCTGATCGTGCGGAAAGAGCGCCCGCACCCGGGCGCGCAGTTGCGGTTCACCGACGTCGACGGGCTGCGGTTGACCGCGTTCGTCACCAACACCCGCCGCGGCCAGCTGCCGGACCTGGAGTTACGGCACCGCCGCCGCGCCCGCTGCGAGGACCGCATCCGCGCGGCCAAGGACACCGGGCTGCGTAACCTGCCGTTCCGTTCCTTCGACGCCAACCGGATCTGGCTGGCCATCGTCGCGCTGGCCCTGGACCTGATCGCCTGGTGCCAGACCATCGCCCTGCACGACCACCGGGCCCGCCGATGGGAACCGAAAACCCTACGCCTGCAACTGTTCTCACTACCAGCCCGCATCGCGCGACACGCTCGACGCACTCACCTGCGCCTGTCTCGTCACGCTCGCCACACCGGCCTGCTGATCACCGCCCTGCACCGCCTGCAACCAGGCTGACCAGCGACAAACCCGTCCCGACAACGATCGAAAGGACTCTCCTCCGGGCTCGTGGAACCCGGCGGCACCCGCTGACCGGGCTACTCTGTGTTGCCCACAGGCCACTCGTCAGCCGCCGGAAGCCAATCCGAAACCGATCACGCCGGGCCGAAGGCCCCGCGAAAGATCGAGGCTAGCTCCCGGCAACGACGTCAGCGCGGCTGCGCCGCAGCGAAGCGATAGGAACCGCCGCGGCGGAAAAGGCGAAAGATATCACTGCGAAGCCGGTGAGCGTCTGCGCCGTACCACTGATTGCCCAGGGCAATGGCAGCAAAAAATCGACACTATAGCGACCAGGGCCGGTGAACCCGAGTGCCAATGCGGCGATGGCGAGAACGATTGGGTATTCGCCGCCTCCGGCGGCGTTCCAGAAATTTCCCGACAGGTGATTGAGCGAGAATCCTGCAGCGATCATGGTGCTGGCGCTAATTGCGGCGCCAAGCGGCGACAATAGTCCGAGCCCCATAAGCAATGCCGAGATTAGTTCACACGTCACAGCGATCCAGACCGTCACCTTGCCTGGCCGTTGCCCGAGCTTTTCGAATAACGCCGCAGCAGCCTCCGGCCCTGGGCCATTGAACCAGCCAAGTGCCTTCTGTGTGCCATGTGTGAACATGACGACCCCGAGCAGCACACGAATTAGAAGTAGACCTGTATCCATGTTTCGGGCTTTCTGTGAAAGAGAGTGTTCTGATGCTCGGGAACTTCAAGCTCACGTAACCCAGCATGTGCGCACGACGGCGCCCAACTCTTGGGCTTCCGGCACAACGCTGGTGCGGGCGACTGGACTCGGTGCAAGGCGGGTGATGACCGGTCGCAATTCATTCGCCGACCTCCCACCCTCCGATACACCGAGCGCTTCATCAGCTGGGGTGGTGGGTTCCGAACGTTCGCCCGTGATAGACCAGTGGCTTCCCGCTCGTAAGATCCGCCGCATCGACGAGCCCAAGCGCGATCACGTGATCGCCGCCGTCGACCAACTGAGCGACCGTACACGCAACCCAGCCGGGTGCCGCATCGATCCTTGGCAGCTCGTGATCGATCTCCCACCCGACATCGCGGAATTTCTCGGCGCCACCCTTCTTGGCGAAGCACAGCGCGGTCGACGCTTGCTCGACTCCCAGTACATTCAGACCGAAGCGACCGGTTCTGTGGAGCAGAGCAAGCGTTTCGGACCCGCGGTCGAGCGATACCAAGATCATGGGCGGGTCCATCGAGAGTGATGCGAACGCGCTGACGGTTGTGCCATACGGCTGGTCATCGCAGAGGACGGTGACGACCGAAACGGGCGTGGCGACACTTGCCATGACTTCTCTGAACGCGTCCTTGACGGTATCCACGGCGGTCATAGGGTTCTCCTTCACACACTGACTTATGCATGCCTCAGCCGGTAATGTCACGGCCGAGCAGCTGACGGGCAATGATCCATTTCTGGATCTCATTGGCGCCCTCGTAGATTTCGCCGATCTTGCTGTCGCGGTAGATCGCCTCGACAGGGCCAGCCGAAGCATCGGCGCCGAGTTCGCGGGTGAAACCCAGTCCGCCGAACACCTGCACAGCATCGCGAGCGATGGTCACCGACAGCTCGGTCCCGGCCAGCTTCGCCATCGCGGCCTCTGGTTCAGGGAAGGCGATGCCGGTATCGAGCCGCATAGCCGCCTTGGCGTACAGCGTCCGCGCAGTTTCGAGCGCAAGTGCGTAATCGGCCATTTTGAATTGCCAGTGCTGCATGGCACCGAGCTTGCGGCCGAACGCATCTCGGGTAGCGAGCCGATCTGTCATGTGGTCGAACGCAGCCTGCGCCATGCCGACACCTGCGGCCGCAATACCGATTCGGCCATAAGTAAGAGTGGAAAGGGCTATTTTCAACCCACCGCCGACCGGCCCGAGCACAGCGTCCTCGTCAAGCGCGACGTCGTCGAGAATGACATCGGCCGTCAACTGGCCCTTGTTGCCCATTTTGCGATCAGGCCGACCGATGGTCACGCCTTTGGATGAGGTCGGCACGATGAACAGCGACAGCCGTTGGTCGGTCCTAGCCAGGACGACGATGACGTTGGCGACCGGTGAGTTGGTGATCCATCGTTTGCGCCCATTCAGCACCCATCCGTTGACGGTCTTGGTGGCGACGGTCTGCACCGCTTCTGGGCTCAAGTCGCTGGAAGCGCCGGGCTCGCTGGTCGCAAAGGCGGCAACGATTTCCCCATTGATGAGGGGAATCAGCCAGCGGCGCCGCTGTTCCGGACTTCCTTGGTTGAGTGCGTTGCCCGCCAGGATGCAATGCACGTCGAAAATGGCTGCGACGCTGTTGGAATGGTAGGCGAGTTCTTCGACGACTGCGGCGGTCGCTGAGGCGGGACGCTCCAGGCCGGTACCGCCCACGTCGCTCGGAAACGGAATCTCGAACAACGACGACTGGGCCATCGACCCGAACACGTCGTGGGGGAAACCATCGACGACCTCGTCGCCGGCAGCGATCCGAGCTGCCACGGGCGCAACCACCTTGTCGGCGAAGCTGCGGGCTTGTGCGCGCACCCGCAACGTCTCCTCGGTCGACAGCAGATCGTGGTAGAGCAGCTCGGCTTGGCGTTTCGGCGTGCTGACAGTGCGGATTTCGGAGGCCGTGGCCATACGTCTTTCGCTTTCCAATGTGAAAAAGGTTATGTTGGCGTGGATTTGCCGTGGGCCAGCAGCCGATCGCGGCACTGACCCACTGCACCTCGGGCGACGAGTCAGATTTCCAGTTCCGCGCGGTCGACGATCGGATTGTGGAGAATGCCGATGCCTTCTACTTCGACCTCGACGACATCGCCAGGCGTGAGGAACCTCGGGGGATTCATGCCAACCCCGACGCCCCCAGGCGTTCCAGTGGCGATAACATCCCCGGGCTGGAGGGTCATGGTGTCGGTGATGTAGGCGATGATCTTGGCTACCGAGTGGATCAGGTCCTTGGTGTTGCCGTCTTGAACGGTTTCACCGTTCACGCGGGTCCGTACCCGTAAGTGCGTTGGATCTGCCAGCTCGTCTGGTGTCACGATCACCGGGCCTATCGGGCCGGAGCGGTCGGCGTTCTTACCGAGAGTGAACTGCGGTGTCTCGATTTGTTTGCGGCGGGCGCTGAGGTCGTTGAACGCGGTGTAGCCCAACACGTGGCGCAGCGCAGTGTCTTCTTGTGCCGCCCAGACCGGCTCCGCGATCACGGCGGCCAGTTCGACTTCCCAGTCCAGGCCACGCTCGGTGGGCGGCACAGGCACTGGTGCATCGTCAGTGACGAGTGCGGACGCCCAGCGCCCGAAGATCATCGGGAACTTCGGCAGGTCGAGCCCCGCAACGGATTTGGATTCATCCGCGTGGGACAGATAGTTGATGCCGACGCAGAAGATTCGCGCGGTCTCAGGTACGGCCGGCACTTGTTCGAGCGCACTGAATTCGAGAGGAGTAGTGCTCGACGAGGTCTTCAACGCCGCACGCGGATCGCGATAGAACTCCGTCATGGTACCCAGCGACGTCACTTTGTCGCCGTCGAGCGATCCGATGAACCGGACGCCGTCACGTTGATATCCGATCAGACGCATGTCGTACTCCTTCGACCAGAGTGGATGGTGGTTCTGGGGGGCATGGTGTGCGCTGCTCCTAGTTCGGCCGGAAGCCGAATTCGATGCCGGCGACCGCTTCGTCCCAGCGGGTCGTGACGAACTTCAGTTGTGTGTAGAAGCGCCAGGATTCGTTGTTCAGGCCGGTGTCGCCGAAGACCGAGCTCTTCCAACCGGCGACCGCGTAGGTCGCCACGGGGACCGGAATGGGCACGTTCACTCCGACCATGCCGGCCGATGCCTCGCGCTGGAACTGGCGGGCCGCGCTTCCGGAGGCGGTGAAGATCGCAGCTCCATTGCCGTAGCGGTGATCCTGGATCAAGCGCAGTGCGTCCTCGAGTGTGTCGACGCGGACCACCACCAGCACGGGCCCGAAGACCTCGGTCTGGTAGATATCAGTCGACGGGTCAACGTTGTCGATGAGCGCCGGCCCGACATAGTAGCCGTCGGGAAAGTTCGCGACTGGCTCGTTCGTTCGGTCGACAACGACGGTCGCGCCCGATTCGCGAGCAGATGCGACCAGTCCTCGGATCCGTTGCTGCGCACCTGCGGAGACCACAGGTCCGATGTTGGATGAGGGGTTGTCCCCCGGGCCCATCACGACCGCGCGGGCACGCTCCGCCAATGCGTCGACCAGCGCGTCGCCGACGCCGCCAACGGCTACGGCAACCGAGATCGCCATGCAACGCTGGCCCGCAGCACCGAAAGCTGCCGACGCAATGGCATCAGCCGCGACGTCAATGGGTGCGTCGGGCATGACGACCAAGTGGTTCTTGGCTCCGCCGAACGCTTGCACCCGTTTGCCTGCTTCCGCGGCGCGCTGGTAGATGCTGTGGGCCACAGCGGTGGAACCGACGAATGAAACGGCCGCGACCTCGGGGGCTGCGATGAGTGCTTCGACGATGGTCTGCTGACCGTGGACGACGTTGAAGACTCCATCGGGAAGGCCTGCCTGTTTGAACAGTTCGGCAAGTCGGATGGCCGGACCAGGATCCTGTTCGCTGGGCTTGAGGATGAAGGTATTACCCGCGGCGATCGCGATCGAGGCCATCATCAGGGGGATCATGACCGGGAAGTTGAACGGAGTGATGCCCAGTGCCACACCCAGGGGGTGACGGATCGAGAAGGTGTCGATGCCGCGGCCGGTTTGTTCGGTGATCTCGCCCTTGATGAGCGACGGTACGCCGCACGCCAGTTCGACGGAGTCCAGTCCCCGCGCAACCTCTCCGAGTGCATCGTCGAGGGTCTTGCCATGCTGCTCGGTGATCATCGCGGCGAGTTCGTCGCGATGATCCCGCACCAGGTTACGGAAGTCGTACATGACCTGTGCGCGGCGGGCGGCCGGCAGGTCCCACCACCCGGGATGAGCGGCACTGGCCGCAGCCAGAGCCTGTTTCATCGTGTCGCCGTCTGCGAGGCCCACCGTTGCCACGGTTTGCCCCGTCGCCGGGTTGACCACCGGCAGTTGTTGTTCGGCTTCAGCCACATGGGGGCGACCGTTGATCCAATGCGGAATTATGCTCGACATGGTTTCTCTCTGAACCTGGATGGGAATAGGGTCTCCGTGATCAGGACTGCGGGCCGCGCTTGCCCACCTGGCCGTCTTCGAAGATTTCGACCTTGGCACCGTCCGGAATCGAGTCGTGGTCCTCGGCAGAACCGATCTCACGCCACATTTCGTAGGCGATTTCGCGAGCAATCTTGCCGTCCCGCATCTGGAAACAATGCACCAACCGAACGCTCATCTTGGTGCCGAGCGGGTACGGCAGGTTCGGCATCTCGTTACCGGTCACGGTGACGTGCGCGATCTGATCGTCGAACACGAATTCCTCGGTGGCGAAACGCCGCAACGAAATCGTCTTGTCATAGACAAGGGTCTTGAAGATCCCCTTGTAGCTTTCCTTGACGTCATCCGCCGTGAGGTAGACCTGCCCGCGCGAAGGAGCTTCCCAGACGATGTCGTCGGTGTAGAGCGCAATCGCCTTGTCGACATCGTCGGGATTCTCGTTGTGGAAATGCGCCTGCACCGCTTCGAGGTTCCGGGCAATCACCTCGTCACGGGTGAGTTCCGAATCCGGGCGCACGTCGGCGATGACATCGTCAACGGGGCGAGATTCTGCCTGAGTCATGAGATTTCAACCTTCCGGTTTGCAACAACGTTGTTTTCGGGACGTAGCTGGATTTCTTGTCCAGCGCTGTCCCGCACCACTCATTCATCTTCTGTGAGGTCGACCACAGCGCTCTTGGTTCGAGAGACAAATCTGTTGAGGTCGAATTGGTTCCCCAGCCCACTT
This sequence comes from Nocardia sp. NPDC004123, assembly GCF_053603795.1. Classification (NCBI taxonomy): domain Bacteria; kingdom Bacillati; phylum Actinomycetota; class Actinomycetes; order Mycobacteriales; family Nocardiaceae; genus Nocardia; species Nocardia sp. NPDC004123. The sequence continues at coordinate 139,372 of NZ_JBSGGG010000020.1, read as the reverse complement.
GTTCGTACGCTGCGCCCAATCGGGCGGGCACCGCCGCGAGCGCACCGTGGATGACATATCGCGCGCGGAGCCGATCGTCATGCCAGGATCTTCTCTGCCCGCAGACTATCGAGGCACCGCCGTCACACCGGAGAGCTGATCACGGTGCGGGCGCGCCGAATTGGGTGTGGTCCGCGCGTGGCGTACTAACGCATTCGCTTCACAGCGGGCGCTTCGCCGTCTTGGTCGGCACCCATGGCTTCCATCAGCACTAGCGCCACCCAGGTTTCCAGCGTCCGATCGTCGAGGCTGTGGCCGAGCAGCTCCTCGGCCTTCTTGAGGCGATAGCTCACCGTGTTCCGGACGACGTACATTTCGCCGGCTACCGCCATGGGGCTGCGCTTCAATCTCAAGTACGACGCTGCGGTCTTGCGCAGGTCGGCATTGTGCGCAGTGTCCGCTGCGAGTTCACCAAGTTCGTCCACGACGAACCGACGTGCCTCAGCGATGTCATGCACCAGTAATGACATCAGCCGTACGTCGTCGAACACCACGACCGGGTCGGAGACGTTCGGCAGCGCTTCGGCGACATCGAAGGCAGCGCTCGCATCCGCGTGGGTCCGGACGAATCCTTCGACCCCGCGCCGCGGTTAGCCGACGGCGCATCGGATGCCATCGTGGTCGTCGAGTAGCTGGCGCAACTTGCCTGGATCGATTTCCCGGACGCTGTTACCCCACGCGTGGAGTGCCGACATCCCTCGTGACAGGACCAGTGTCTGTTCTGCGCCACTCGCTTGCAGCAGGCTTGCGGCGACTTTGTGCAGGGTGGAGTCGTCGGACGCCGCAGGTCGTTCGAACCACAGCACCACCCCGAGATGAACACGGTGCGCAAGGTGATAGTGGAGGACCGATTCCGCTGCTGGGGTATCTGTGTTGGTTCCCGCCAGCAGCGATTTGACGGTGTCCTCGCGGGCCGCGACGGTGGTCATCACCCACCGTTCATGCTCGGCACTGTATTCGCTGCTGATGTCGTCCATGAAGTGATTGACGAACTCGAACAACGCTTCGGAGGAACGCTGCAGCTGAGGAGGCTGTTCGTCGATGGGAACGGTTTCAACGCACGCGCGCATGTAAGCGTCGGCCAGCCAGGCGTGGCCCTGCCGGACGGCCTTCCAGACCACGGGCAGCGGAATCCCCCGGTGCACATAGTCCTGAATGGCTCGCACGGTTTCTGCGGTGATCGCCAGGGTGAGGGTGTCGCCGCAGTCGATCATCCGCATGGCTGTGATCGCCGCGGATTCAGTGCCCAATCGGACTGTTGCCAGTTGCGCGGCACCCTTGCCGAAGACAGGGAACATCTCGACGCACCGTTCGGCGATCTCGTAGCCGAGGTGGACGGCCCACGCGACAGCGTCGGGGCCGACTTGTTCGATGGCGGGCGCGAGCACTGCGGGAGAGCACACCGGCTCGACGTGCCATTCGGGTTCTGGTCTCAGCTTCCGAACCCAGTCTCCACGTACGGCAGTCATTACCGGTGTCTCCTTCCCGCAGCGCTGCGCAGGACCGTTGCTTGAATTATTCGCCGAGGAACTCCGAGAAGTTCCAATAGTCGTTCAACTCGGCCACTTTCCCGTCGACGATTCGGCCGACGATGCCGTACTTCACCGTGAACTCCTTGCCTGTGGCCGCGATTCCGGCGAGGTCCTTCTCGAAGGTCCCGAGCATCAGCGCTTCGCCAGCGCAGTCGGTCGTGGTTTCGAAGCTGTGCAGGAGCTGGAAACGCAGGTCGGGCATCGACTCGAAGGACGTGGCCATGAACCCAGCCAGTTCGTCGCGCCCGTTGAAGGTGGCGTTGATGGTCTTGTCCGTATAGACGAGGTCATCGTGGAAAAAGGCCAGAACGCCATCGATGTCGTGGGCGTTCCATCGGTCGTAGATCTTGTCGAGGATAGACATGGGAGGTCTGCTTTCTATGTCGTTTGCGGCGGAATCACAACACGTTGGTGTTGGGGCTCAGACCGAGCAGAACCCGCCCATACAGCTCGGTGTTCGTGTTCGGCTGCATCAGCGCATGCAGCGCGAGGGACTGCATGTCTCGGTGATAGCGCTGGATCGGCACCGCGTACTGAATCGCTGATGCGCCGCTGGCCTGGAACAACAGCTCCACGACCTCACGCGCGAGCCTCGTCGTGTGGCCGAGATGCCCGCGAATCGCGGCACGGTCTTCAATCTGCAGGGACTCGCCCACGTTGTCGTCGATAATGGCAGCGGCCCGCGCGGCGTGCGATTCGGCGGAGAACAGCCTCAGCTTGGCCTCAGCCAACTGCAGGTGGGTGATCGGTGCCTCGGATTGGCTGGCGTAGGCGGTGTATGTGATGGTCCTTCCCGGCAGCCGTTCGAGGAAGACATCCAGAGCGCCGCGAGCGATGCCGACCGGTGCACCTGCCGACGCGGCCAGAAAAACCGTGATCCCGGGCATCCGGAAGTAGGGGTTCTCAGCCGAGATCGTGCTGCCGGGGTAGATACCCATGCCCAGGTTCTGCACCGATAGCACACGGTGTTCTGGTACGAAGACATCCCGGGCAACAGTCGTGCGGCTTCCAGTGCCGGCAAGACCCGATGCGTTCCAGTCGTCGTCGAAGTCCAAGTCACTGTAGGGAATCAGGAGGAACTGGGGCACCACAGTGCCGTCTTCCTCCTCGATCAAAGCTGCCAGGCCCGCCCAGTGTGCGTTCGCGGCGCCGGTGTTGAACGCCCAGCGGCCGCTGACGACGAGACCACCGTCCTGCCGCTTGCCTTTGCCGGTCGGAGCGAAGACACCGGCTGCCCGGACGCCCGGCGTGGCGAACACCTCGTCCTGCGCCTTGTCCGGGAAGAGGCTGAGCATCCAGTTGACGGAGTTGATCAGGCCCGAGACCCAGCCGGTGGACGGACATCCGCGTGCGATCTCGGCCAGAATCTCGTTCTGGACTGCCACCGATGCCTCGAAGCCACCGCGCGACTTCGGCAACGTCAACCGGTACACCCCGGCCGCGGCGAGTGCTTCAATGTTGGCGTCGGGGACCTGTCGAGCCGCCTCAGCGTCGGCGGCGTTGGCTCGAAGCATCGGAATCAGGGATCGGACGCGATCGAGGACGTCCTTTGTCGAGGTGATCTCGTCGACGGGTGCAATAACGGTCATTGTCGTGTTCTCCGGATATGTTTTGGCGCTCGAGGTGAGCAGAATCGGTTGGGCGAAAGGTGCTCAGGCGCTGACAGCCGCGGCGGTCGAGGCTTTGTGCACCTTCGCGGCGCTAGCGCGGCCGTTCTCGAGGATGGCGTCGAGATCGACACCGACGAGGGCTCCATGTCGTTTGAGGGCTCGCCCGGCAACGAAGACATCGGTGACGTCAGCCGCCGAAGCGTTGAGCACGACTGCACCGATCGGAGAGTTGACAGGCCCAGCGCCCAAGGTGTCGAGGTTCAGGATCACCAGATCCGCCTGCTTACCGACTTCGATCGAGCCAGTGACGTGCTCCAGTCCCAGGGCACGCGCACCTTCAATCGTCGCCCACGACAACACATCTCGGGTCGTGTGCATCGTTGCGGGGTCTCCCTCGGCCACAAGGGCGTGGCTCATCATGCGGCTCTGCTCATAGGCACTACGCATCTGAGCGAAGAGATCACCGGATACTCCAACCTCAGCGTCCACACTCAAGCTCGGCCGCAGGCCGACAGACTCGAAGCGGGCGAAGGCCGGGGTGCCGTGACCCATGACAGATTCCACCGCCGGCGACGAGGAAATCGTGCCACCACTTTGGGCGATCAGGCGCAAGGCCTCGCTCGAGCAGGTATTTGCATGCACATAGGTAATGTCCGGGCCGAGCAGGTTCTGCGCGTTCAGGTTCTCGACAGTGTTGCGAGCACCCAACGCACCGCAGCCAGCATGAATCGTCATCCGCAGCCCCAGCTCACGCGCCAGACGCACGTCGTTCCAGGAGGTCTCGTAATCGCAGAATTCGGGCCCACGGATCGCCGCCGCGACGGTCAGCAGGCTCGTGTCGTTACTGGGGCGGTACTGATCCGCGATGCGCCGGATGTCCTCGGGATGGCCGTTGACGCAGTCGACACCGAGCCAGTCCTGTAGTGGGTCCAATCCGACGCTGTGGGCGTACACGGCACGCATGCCCGACACGTGCAGGGCGGAGATCGCAGCGTCGGAATGCTCGGGGGTGTTGGAGATGTGCGACCAGTCCAGAAGCGTTGTGATGCCGCCGTTCAAGGCGCTGGTGACGCCCAGCAAATTGCTGTTGAAGACGTCATCGGGCTGAAAGTGCTGTCCGAGCCACAGGACCTGCTGAAAGTAGTCCATCAGGTTGCCGTCGGGCAGCATATTGCGCAGGACAGTCTCCCAGACGTGCCGGTGGGTATCGATCAGCCCCGGGATCACTATCCGACCGGTGGCATCGACGACCTCGTCGGCTTCCGCGTTGATCGCGTGGCCAACTTCTACGATCACGTCGCCGTCGATGAGGATGTCGCCGTCGGGAATGTCATTGTTATCAGGGGCGGTCGGGATGATGTAACCGCCCTTGATAAGAACGCGCCTGCTCATTATTCGATGAACCTCTCTGTTGATGAACGAGCACAGCAACGTCCTGAAGGCGTAGGCGGCCGGGCGGGATTGTCGGCATGCCTGGCACCACCGGAGCAACTGCTGGCTGTGATGCCCATCATGTGTGACTGCCAACACAAGGATCTTGCGCGCTGAGCTACAAGGTGAGGGCACTTGTTGCGCGCTGCGTAACAACGACATTTCCGCGATGGACGTGGTCGCGCTCTACGCCCAAGGGCAGATTGATCAACTGCGCCCTGGACACGTTGCTCCGCAGGCCGAGGTCGATCACAGTAAGTGGCGTTCAGCGTGGCATTTCTGCGTGATCGACATGAAGCCGAGGGGGTGACGATGCCCTTTCACTGGGCCAAACTTCGAGGTCAGCCAACAGGAGCACCAGCATCGGCATACCTTCACGCATTCGCAGTTTCCGTCCGTACCCATTCGACCGACCGGAGGTGCTTGATGACGCGGTACTCGGAAACATCGCCAACAGTGGCCCTGACCGAATCCGGCTCTTGGCTAGGGGAACAACTTGCCCGCGCGTTGGCAAAACAGGGGTTCGACGTCATCCTCGGGACGCGGCGCACGGCATGGTGTAGTGCGCTGGCAGCGCAAATCGGTGCAACAGTCATCGAGCTCGACATCACCTGCGCTGACTCCGTTCGGCAGTTCGCCCAGCGCAGTCGGCGCGCCAGTGTTCTGATCAATTCTGCCGGCACAGATTGTGGGCTCGCACCCACCGGCACCGTCCTGGCCAACGACTGGCAATGGGTGTGGCAGACAACGGTTTTGGGCACACTTCGGATCAGTCGGGCAATGCTGCCCGGGCTTGCCGACTCAGCGCGGGGCATCATCGTCAACGTCAGACCGGATCATCCAGGTCTCATCGGACTCGGCCCGCAGCTGGAATTTGCAGAATCGGCGCTGGTCAAGATGCTTCAGCACGAAGTAGCGAACAAGCCGGTTCGGTTGTTCGCTCCGCGATTCCTAACTGTGCGCCACCAGCATCCGCAGTGGCCTCAGCTTCGCCAGGTGATGCACGCTGAGCGCGATGAGCTTCCATTGACCGCAAACACCCTGGTCGCTCAGCTCAGCTCGGCGATACGGACCGGCGAACCGACTCCGACAGGCCTTCCCCACCATCACATTTGATCGCAGCCCTGCAAAGCCAAGGACTCTGATCACTATGGCTTCCTGATAGTGGCACTGGTCGTACCGTTGCCCTCTCAGATCCTTCGTCGCACAGAATCACTGAACCCGCTTCGCGGCAGTGTTGCCAGACCCTGTGTCTCAGAGCGCAATTCCAGGACCATCCATGGGGCTTAGCGCACAAGAGTGCTGTGTCCACTCTCACACATGATGGTCACCAATTCACATCCGATCCGCTGCCGGTTCCCCAGCATCCATCGGCGGCCAGTCTCCCAGCCGCGCCCCTCCTGACAAGTCGCCTCGCGTTGCTGATCGACAGCCCTCAATCGACCCGTCAAACCTTTGCTGCTCAACAACGTTCAGCGTCGAACACTAGGAGATACCTACGATGGCGATTCGCAGATCTTCGCTCATTCTGATAGCACTCGGAGTGCTAGCACTCGGGCTGGCCGCCGGGATCCAGCTCGCACTGGTCCCATCGATATCGAAGTTGCCCAGCAATCTCAACGTCACCAACCACTACACAGGCACGGGTACGCTTCTCAATGCAGCCGCGCTGCAGTCCGGCGATCTTGCGAACGTGATTGCGAAGAACGTCCCGGTGGCTATCGACCGTCATAGCTACGTCTCTTCCACCAAGGGCGCAATCGCCATTGCTCACGACGACTTCATGGTCCACACACCCGGTGGCGCACCCGTCCAGAGCAACCACATCTATGCTCTCGACCGTAAGACCTTGGACACGGCCCCTGACTCCAGCGAACCCGCGGTCGAGCCGCACAACGGGCTGACGATCGGCCTACCAATCCATCCAGATCCGGATGCCCACTACCAGCTCTACGATTCGGCAACGCGCACGAGCGTTCCACTCACTCACACCGGATCAGCCACAGTCGCCGGCCGCGACGTCCTGACCTATACCGCTGACGCCTCCGGACCGCTCGCCGACCAAGCCCTACTGAGTACATTGCCTGCCGCGTTACCGAAAGCTCAACTGGCACAGCTCGCCCCAGCGCTGCCCGCCGACGTACTCGCCAAAGTCACGCCCGAGATCATCGCTGCGTTGCCCGACCCTGTGCCGGTCCAGTACACCGTCGCCTCAAAGTTGGCGCTCGCCGCCGACAAGACCCTCGGTACCCCTGCAGACGGGTCGATTGACCAGGAAATCATTGCGAACATTTCGACCAGCGGCAAGACGATCAGCCTCATGCCTGTCCTGGCGATGAGGGTGAACCTCACTCAAGAGTCGATCAAGTCCGCGGCCGACACTGCCGCATCAACAGCGCGTCTGCTTTACGTCGTCTCGATCGTCGCCCCCGCGATGTTGCTCGCGCTGGGGCTCGCCCTGGTAGGGCTCGGCGTGGTCAGGCGCCACAGCCCGTCGTCGCTCCCGGCCGACTCTGTGCCGAGCGATCCCGTCCCCACCGGGTAGCGCCGAATCCCCGCAGACAGCCCCGCTCCTGCGAACCGACGCCACGATCCACTCACCCGCGGTGAGCGACGCTCACCGAAAAACAGTCGTGTACATCCCCAAATCCGCCCCGGTTATGGGCACTGACCCATCGGTCGGTGTCCTTAACCGGCCTCACTTATCGGACGTCGATACGGAAATGCAATGAACGTACTGATCCTTGTCTACCTCGTCCTTATCGGCACGTATGTCATTGGACTCGCCATGACTCTGCGCTCTGCGCACGACCGTCCACGTCCGCGGTTCCGAAATCGTCACCTACTCACCGGCGAGCTTCACTCGATGCCGCCCAGCGCCCAGGTCGACTGCTATGACCATTCGCCGGCGGCGTCGCTAACTCCCGACGAGGCCCACTCCGTGATGCGACTACATCGGAGATGCCAAGCCGACTCCTGCGATCACAAGCGAGCCGCATTCCGGACGCTCGTCTCGATCGGTCGCGTCGTACCCGATGTGCGCGCCGAGAGGCACTTCCGATGACACGTCGAGTACAGCTTCGCCCCGCTAGCGAAAAGATGACGGTCGGCACCGCAAAACGACGCCTCCTCGGACTGATTCCCAAGACCAAGGTCCGTAGCCGCATCCTTGCCATCGCGTTGATACCGAGCCTGGTGCTGGTCGTTTCGGTGACCGGTGTTGTGAGTCAGTTGATTTGGCAGGCTCGGCAGGATCGTGCACTGGCCGACCTGATCTTGCGGTCCGCTCCGTACGCCGTGAGTTTCAACGAGGCAATCTTGCAGGAGCGCCGACTCACAATGCTCCGTGTCGCGCACCGTCCCTTCGACGAGACCCTGCTCCGGACCCAGCGTCAACGCGTGGACGACTCGGGCCAAGCTCTGATGACCACAGTGGCCTCGCTCAGCGAAGTCGTGCCAGGAACCTTTGAACAGTTCGGCCGCGAGGTGGGATACGACTTCCGCCAATTGGCGGACCTGCGCCTGCGAGCCGAGGCCGATACAGCGACCATCAATGACGCCTACGAGGTCTACACGCGGCTAGCCGGAACCGGAGCCGCAGCTATTGCGATCATGGCTAGCCATGCTCCTGATGCTGGCAGCGCTGTCGCCGCTGCCAACACTGCGTCTCTATTCCGCGCGGCGGACGCCATGTCCGCAGCATATGCACTAGCCGATACGGTAACTACCGAAGATGGATTCGACAGCGGTTCACTGCACGAATTCATTCACCAGGCCGGGGCCTACCACACTGAACTCGACGCTCTCGCGCACGGCAGCGATGACACGCAGCTACGCGGAGAGATCTCCGCCCTCACGTCCACCCCAGCGTGGCTACGACTGTCGGTGTTCGAGAATTCCTTGATCGACCGTGCCGGAAGCGTTCCCGATCAGACCGGCAAGAACGCCGACACCGCTCGCACCGACCGGACGACCCAGCCACTGGCTAACCCGACTATCCTGCAGCAGGATTCGGGAACGGCAATCGACGGCCTCCGCAAACTGTGGCGCAGTCACTACGAAGGCACGCAGCGACGCGCCGCCGACATCGCCAGAAGCACGACAAACACCGCGATACTCGTCGGCGGAACTGCCCTGGTGGTCACACTCGCTGCCTTCCTGTTCACCCTGTGGCTCGCCAATCGCCTTGCTCGACGACTCAATCGGCTTCGCGCGCAGACCCTCAGCCTGGCCGAGGACCAGCTGCCCGAGATCATGACGCGTATTCGCGCCGGTGAGCATGTCGACCTTGAATCGGCGCTTCCGGTTCTCGACCTCGATCACGACGAGATCGGCGAGGTAGCAAAGGCATTCGATACTGCGCAACGAGCAGCGGTCTCGGCTGCGGTGACTGAAGCCAAGACTCGGGAAGCCGTCAACGCCGTATTTCTGAACCTCGCCCATCGCAGCCAACTCATGGCACACCGGCAGCTTGAAGTGCTCGACTCTGCTGAGGCCCAGGAAGAAAACCCTGTGTTGATGAGTCTGCTGTTCCAGCTCGACCACCTCGCCACCCGTGAGCGGCGCAATGCCGAGAACCTGATCATCCTAGGTGGAGAACGGCCAGGCCGACAGTGGCGAAACCCTGTGCCGCTGCTGGACATCGTCCGCAGCGCGATTGCTGAGACGCACGATTACGCACGAATCGACGCGACACGATTGCCCGACGTCCGCATCAACGGTGCCGTCGTCGCTGATGTTATCCATCTCCTGGCCGAGCTACTCGACAACGCCACTTCGTTTTCCCCGCCGAGCTCCCGCGTCGAAGCATCGGGTAACGTTGTCGGCCGCGGCGCCGTCGTGGAGATCGTCGACCAAGGCCTGGGCATGCCCGACGATGAGATGGTTCGCATCAATAAACTCCTCAGCGACACACCGGATTTCGGGTTGCTTCAGCTGTCGAGCGATTCGAGGCTCGGGCTCATCGTCGTCTCAGCACTTGCGTTCAGAAACGGAATCAAGGTTCGCTTGGCCGAATCCGATTACGGCGGTATCAAAGCCGTCGTCCTCATACCGAGAACCCTCCTGGCTGTGGATGACACGCTGCTGACGCCCAGCGAGATCCCGAACGCAGACCAATGGCGATCACCCGGATCTAGTGCACCGTCGCCGCAGGCCGTCCCATCCCACAAGAACAGCTCGGCAGACTTCACTCACTCCCCGACAGCGCGACCCTCGACTGTGCCCGAGCCACCGCAAAGAGCACCACTGCCTGTGGCTCACGAATTGCCTGCAATATCAGCTGCTTTGGCAGGTCCCCCAGGACGGGCGGAGGACGGCCGACCACCACTCCCGCGGCGCCAACGCCAGGAGCACCTATCACCACAACTTGCTAACTCGACTGTCACTCTCGAACCACATAACTCTCCGGCCGCCAGGATACGGACGGCCGAGCAAGCACGTGACCTGATGTCAGCAATCGCGACCGGCACCGTCCAAGGACGTCGCGCCGGGCACGACACCACCGAATACGATCGAGAAGGAACACATGACGACGCCGGCTTCGACCGATCTTGACTGGCTGCTCGACGAACTCGTCCATCGCCTACCTGGTGTTCGAAAAGCCGTCCTGCTGTCGGCCGACGGACTACTGATGGCGCGGTGCAGCAGTATGCAGCGGGACGATGCCGAACACTTCTGCGCTCTCGCTTCGGCGCTATACGGCCTTGCACGCAGCGCGGGAAGCCATTTCGCCGGAGGTACTGTCCGCCAGGCGGTTGTAGAACTCGATGCGGCCATATTGTTTGTTACCGCTGGGGGGCCCAATGCCTGTCTCGCGCTGTGGGCGGACGAGTCGGCGAACATGGGAATGGTTGCCTACGAAACGAACCAAACTGTGCAACGGGTCGGGGGGTATCTGGCTACCACCTCGCGGCATAGCCAGCCGAAACGTGTCGACTTACGGCCATGACCCCCGCCCGCGAATCTTGGTTCGAGGACGACGGCGGTCCGCTGGTGCGCCCGTACGCTGTAGTCGGCGGGCGCAGTGGCGGGGTCCGCCATGAACTCGACATAATCACGCTCGTCGTGGCCGCGCGCCAGCATGTCGGCACCGACCGGCTTGGACCCGAGCACAACGACATCCTGCACATATGTAGCCAGCCGCTGTCGGTTGCAGAAGTCGCGGCGCACCTGCGCCTCCCCCTGATCGTCACAAAAATACTGATCTGTGACCTGATCGACCAGGGGTTTCTCACCTACCGGCGCGCGCCCGCGCCGGACGCTGTCGCTCACGACGTGAACCTTCTGCACGAGGTCCTGAATGGCATTCGCAATCTCTGACACGGTCACCAACCAGCTACCACCCCTACGTTCAGCGAAAATTCTCATTGCAGGGGGCTTCGGTGTCGGAAAAACGACGATGGTCTCGTCTATAAGCGAGATACCCCCGCTCCGTACCGAGGAGTTGATGACCGACGCCAGCACGGGTGTCGACCATCTCACCGGAATTGACGGGAAGACAACCACAACAGTCGCTCTGGATTTCGGCCGCATCACCATCGACAGCGAACTGGTGCTGTACCTGTTCGGTGCTCCAGGCCAGAACCGATACCGGTTCCTGTGGGACGAGCTGTCACAGGGAGCGCTGGGGGCCGTCGTTCTCGCCGACGCTCGACGCCTCAAGTCCTGCTTTGCTTCTGTCGACTATTTTGAACGACGCGGGCTTCCCTTCGTCGTCGGCACCAACTGCTTCGACGGCGCACCGATTTACACCCCAGAGGAAGTACGCACCGCACTGGATCTCCCGTACCAGGTACCGATCATGCTTTGCGATGCACGCCGCCGGGAATCAGCCAAGAACCTCCTCCTCACGTTGGTCGAGTCCCTAATCATGCAATCCGTCAACGATATGACACTGCCTGGCAGCGGCACCCAGCACACGGGCCCAACATTCGACAGTTTGTAGGCCACGATGAATCAGGGTGGCGACTGCCCCGAGTGTCGGGATAACGCTCTGTCGCACTTCGGTGGTGATGACACCGGCGTGGTGAGGCCAACAGGATGCGGTGCCGGAGTAAGTCGAATCCCGATCGGCCATACAGTTGTCGTTTGATCAGTTTGGTTTTCGTGTTGACGCCTTCGATCGGGCCGCTGTTGTAAGGCAGGGTCGGGCCCGCCGACGGCATCGTGGTCCTGGTCGACACTGGTGAGGAACGGTTTCCAGCTCGATGAGGCCGGCCGCGCGGACCTGCTTGATCCAGCAGTCGATTTCGGCGCCACGCCGGTTGGCCATGATCTGCGCGAACTTGTGCACGAGCTGAGCCAGTGCCGCATCAGGCAGCGGTGGTTAGGTAATTCGGGTGCCGGATCTTGGATCCGACGATGGACCCAGCAACCACGGTGAACGGCGGGATATCCTGGGGCGTACGTCACGGAGCAGGACCGCGCATGGGCGACATCGACCCGCTGAAAACTCAACGCGACGTGATCCCCGAGGTCACAGCGCAGCTGGTGGCAGCCGGATTCGCCGACGCCGAAGAGATCGGGCGCGGCGGGTTCGGTGTGGTGTACCGGTGCAGCCAGGTCACCTTGGACCGGATGGTGGCGGTCAAGGTGCTCACCGCAGACCTTGACGAGAGCAACCGAGAGCGGTTCGTCCGAGAGCAGCAGGCGATGGGCCGGCTGACCGGGCACCCGAACATCGTGGGAGTGCTGGAGGTCGGCACCACCACCTCCGGTCTGCCCTACCTGGTCATACCCTACTATCCGGAGGACTCCCTCGACACCAGGATCCGCCGCCACGGTCCGCTGTCATCGGAGGAAACGCTCCGGCTGGGGGTGAAGCTGGCCGGGGCCCTCGCCACTGCGCACCGGCTCGGCATCCTGCACCGCGACGTCAAACCGAGCAACATCCTGATCACCGACTACGGTGAACCGACACTGACCACTTCGGCATCGCACGCATCCCCGACGGATTCCACACCGCCACCGGCACGGTCACCGGTTCGCCGGCGTTCACCGCGCCGGAGGTCCTGGCAGGCGAGGCACCCACCCCCGCGGCGGACGTCTACGGACTCGGCGCCACCTTGTTCGCCACGCTGACCGGGCACGCGGCGTTCGAGCGACGGAGCGGCGAACAGGTCGTCGCCCAGTTCCTGCGAATCACCACACAACCGACCCCGAATCTGCGCGAGCACGGCATCGACGAGGACCTCTCGGCGGTGATCGAACAGGCCATGGCCCGCACTCCTGAGCAGCGGCCCTCCGCGGCGACCTTGGGCGAGCAACTGCAGCAATTGCAGGCTGGGCGCGGGCTGCCGATCGACGAAATGGCGGTGCGGGCCGACGCAGGTGCCGAGCCGCAAGAAAGCACCCCGGTTCCCTTGCTTCCGCTGACCGCCGGCCGCTCGCTGGTGCGAGAACCCCAGCCGCTCGGTTCGTCGTTCACCGGAAAGGCGTCCTTTCCCCTCGAATTGACGAGCTTCATCGGCCGCCGCACCGAATTGACCGAGGCCAAGAGGCTGCTAGTGAGCTCCCGGCTGGTGACCTTGACCGGGATCGGCGGGGTCGGCAAGACCCGACTGGCGTCACAGGTGGCGGCCGGTGCGAAACGGGACTTCCCTGACGGGGTGTGGCTGGTCGAGCTCGGTGAGCTCCACGACGGCGCCCTACTGCCTGGGGTGATCGCCGCTGCTATGGGTTTGCGCCCGCAGGGGCTGCCAGTGATCGACGTGCTGATCAGCTATCTGGCGCCGCGGCAGCTGCTACTGGTTCTCGACAATTGCGAACAGATCGTAGATGCGGCAGCAAAGGTCGCCGAGAAGTTGCTTCGGGCGTGCCCGACACTGCGGATCCTCACCACCAGCCGCGAGCCTCTCGGCATCGGCGGGGAATCCGTGCTTCGAGTGCAGCCGCTGACCGTCCCCGACCCCAATCAGCAAGCGTCGCTGCGGTCTGCGCCCCGCTACGACGCGGTCACGCTGTTCGCCGAACGGGCTAGCGCCGCAGTCCCAGGCTTCGCGCTTACCGAGGACAACCTCGCCACCGTGACCGAGATCTGCCGCCACCTCGACGGACTGCCGCTGGCGATCGAGCTGGCGGCGGCCCGGCTGCGGGCACTGTCACCCGAACAGATCCTGCAGCGGCTCACCGACCGCTACACATTGCTCACCCGCCGCAGCCGCAACGCGCCCAGCCGTCAACAGACCCTGCGCGCGTGCATCGACTGGAGTTACTCGCTGTGCACCCCGGCCGAACAACACGTATGGGAACAGCTGTCGGTATTCGCCGGCAGCGTCGAACTCGACGCCGCCGAACAAGTGTGCCAAGACGACCTCGAAGGGGAGGAGCTTCTCGACGTGATGACCGCCCTGGTCGACAAATCCATCTTGATCCGGGAGGAGTCGGACTCCGTGGTACGGTTCCGGCTGCTCGAGACGGTCCGCGACTACGGCCGCGACAAACTCCATGAAGCTGGCGAGTACACGGAATTACGGCGCCGACATCGGGACTGGTATCGACAGCTCGCCCTGGACGCCGACGCCGACTGGATCAGCCCCCGCCAACTCGACTGGATCGCCCGCCTCGACCGCGAACAACCCAACCTACGCGAGGCGCTGGACTTCTGCCTGACCGACACCGAAGCGGAATCCGACGCCGCGTTGTCGATAGCGGCAGCGCTGCAACCATTCTGGTTCTCCCGCGGCCAAGCCAGTGAGGCACGGCACTGGCTCGACCTCGCCCTCGCCAAGCGGCCCGCGACCGCCACCGCGGCACGCGCCAAGGCGGTGTGGCGCACCACGATGGCGGCCGAATCCCAAGGTGACCACACCGCAGCGTCCGTACTTGTCAGGCAGGCGCAGACGCTCGCCGCAACGACCGACCAGCCGATCGTGCACGCGTACGCAGAGCTCACCCAAGCCCTCTACGCTCTCTGCGGCGGCGACCCTGCCCGCGCATGCACCCCCATGGAAACCGCGCTCGAGTCGTTTGCTGCCCAGGGCGATGTGTATGGGCAGGTCTGGGCGCTCTTCGCGCTCGGATGGGCGCATGACCTACAGGAGGACAGCGCAGCGGCGATCTCATACCACGAGAAGGCCCTCGCGATCATCGAATCCCACGGCGATTCCGTGCATCGGTCATACGCCCTGTGGGCCACAGCGGTCGCCGCGTGGCGTCAGGGTGATGGCGACCGAGCCCTGCGGCTGCTGCGGCAGGGGCTTCAGCTGATCAGGCAGCAGAAAGACCCGTACATGGCGGCGATAGCCCTGGAAACACTCGCATGGATTGCGGGAACCCAGGACAGCGCGCACCGCACCGCCGTGTTGCTGGGTGCCTCGCATGCACTGTCCCATTCGACGGGCACCTCTGCGGTGCTGTTCCCCAATCTGGCGGTCCACCATGAGGACAGTGAGCGAGCCGCCCGTCACTCGCTCGGCGGGCCAGCATTCGAGGCCGCCTACCACGAAGGCGCCACGCTGGATCTCGACGCCGCGATCGGCTACGCCCTGAGCCAACAACCACGGGCCCCCGCTCCCGGTCCGGATCACCGAACGGAGCTGACCACACGGGAGCGGGAGGTGGCCGACCTCGTCGCCGAAGGTCTGTCCAACCGGGCCATCGCCGCCCGTCTGAGCATCTCCCAGCGCACCGCCGAGGGACACGTCGAACACATCCTCACCAAACTCGGATTCACCTCACGCGCCCAGATAGCCGCTTGGGTCGGCGAACGGAGCCGAACCGAAACCAATTGAGGGGTGCTTGGATTTTGTGGGTTGCGCGGTGTCAACGGCCAGTTATGGCGTGGGACGGCTGACTATGTGTGCAATCAGATGCTCGACCAGGGTGAGAACAGCGCCTCGATATACCCCACCCCGGCATGTGACATCAGAAATGTTGGGATGCAGCGCTATTCGCCTCAGGACGTCCCAGCTCGCGCGGTGGTCGGCAGCTGAGCATAAGCGAGCACCACTCCTCGCGAATAGGTAACCAGCCGCCGGTTTAATCCGTCCGCAGCACGTCTGGGCAGGCCCGGACAGGTCATTCTCGGAGCGCCTGCCAGACTTCGCTTGTGCCCGGTATTCACAGGCTGTTGCTGTTCCGGAGTAGCCGGAAGTCCGGCCCGAAGCCGAGTTCCTCGACCGCTGTCGATCTGCCCATGGTGTCGAACCATCCGGTGGGCACCGGCGCAGCGGGCAGACCCGGCTGGGGGACGTGCCTGTCCGGGGTACAGCGGTGTAGCGGGCCTTGTGCTGCATCGAGGACTATTCGCAGATGGGGGTCGATGTGTGAGACGAACAGGGTGCTCATGGCAGTCCCGTCCTCGGTGACCCGGGCCGCTTCGAACACCGCGTGCAGGGCGGCGAACCGAACCGCTACGCCGTGATGTGCCCACCATTGGCGACACCAGGTGTACTGACCTTCACGATGATTCGCGGCCACACGCACGGCAGTCACCGGCAGTAGCCACTGGTTCACGAAGTCGGAGTAGTGGGTGAACCGTGGCGGTTTGGTTTTGCGGTCACCGGCGGAGCCGTTCGCATCCGGTGGTCGACGCGTAGTCCCGAACCATCCCAGGGGAACCGGGTCAGCGGAAAGCGATTGCAGCACGGTATGTTTGGATCGAGTGCACCGGTGCAGGGGCCCGTTGGCGGCATCGAGAATGACTCTCATGTGTGCGTCGATATGGCTCAGCAGGAACGCGGAGATCGACCCGCCCGACTGACTGCGCCGCGATGCCTCGAATGCGCTGTGCAAGTGAGCGATTCGTACCGCGATCGGTCGGTGTCGCCACCATTGCGTGCACCACGTGTATGTCTGTTCTCGGTTGGCTTCGGCCAGCCGGACGGTGACGAACGGGAACAGCCATTTCTCACCGAATGTGACGAAGTCGGGAAATGCGGGGGGCTTGGGCGCCTTCTTACCGGATCCGCTCTGAGATGAGGCCGGCCCGGACGAAGTCGTGGTCACTGTGGGGTACCTCCTTGCCGTCCGTTCTCGCTGGGTGTTCGCGGCTGTTTCACCAGTGAAACGGTGGGCTCGAACTCGGCCAGGGAGGCGTGGACGATCGGCGCGAATTCTGGGTGGTCCCACCAGAAGATCTTGCGCACGAGGATCGGTTCGTGGCCCGGCAGCCGGATCAGGGCGCGGGTTTTGGGTAGTGCGCCGAGTTTGGCGACGTTGAGGATCGGCTCGGCACGCCATGACACGGTGTGGTTGACTCCGCCGGGGCCGATGGAGCGGGAGCGGTCGGCGACGTCGTGTTCGTCGATCATTTTCGACCATTCCTCGAGGTAGTTTACGGCGGCGATGTTGCCGCCGTAGAGTTCGATCGATTGGGCGCGCATGGTTTTCACGCCGTTGACGCCCCAGAGGTCTTCGCCTTGTTCGAGGACTTGGATGATGGTCATGAGGATGATGCCGCAGCCGCCGCAGTAGGTGTAGTAGCTGGGCAATTCTCCGATGCGGGCGCAGTTCGCGGCTTCGTCGAGGACCGCCAGCAGCGGCACCGCCAGCCGGCCGTCCAACCGTGAACGTGCCACGGCGAGGGCGGCTTCGAGGATCTGCCCTACCAGCGCGGCGGTCAGCGGGCCGGCGGAGTCGGGGCCGGTCATCGACAGCGCGTAGAGCGTGTCATTGCTGTGGACGAAGTGGGCGGGTTTGAATTCCGGCAGTGCGTGGGTGGCGGGCTCGTGGGCGATGTCGATGACGATGGTGTCTTCGCCCTCGTAGACGGCGAAGAGTTTGCGGGCCGGTGGGGTGATCATGCGGGCGTAGTCGGCGTCGCTGAGCACGTTGAGGAATCGTCTGCCCATGTCGTACAACCCATCTCGTTGGCGGGCGTAGAGGCTTTGCGCGTCGAGAATCCGCTGCGCGGGCCGATGGTGGCCATGGTGACGCAGGATCAACGCGGGTGCTTGGTCTTGGTCTCCGGAGAGCCATTCGGCGACATGCAGCAGATCGCCGCTGACACACGCCGCAGCGAACAGGTACAGGGCTAGCAGTTCCTGCGCACCACCATCGAAATACGAATCGACCTTGGCGTTGGCTTGCTGGGCTGCGGAGCCCGAGGATCCGCTGACGAAGAAGGCTGCCAGTTTCCGTGCGGAGGGCAGGCTGTTGACCTGGGCGAGCAGGTCGACCCAGAACTCGCATTCCGCGCGTCCGGTGACGGCTTGCAGGTCACACAGCCACACGCGGCCGCGCTGCGCGCGCCCGAATCTGGTGTGCCGGTATAGGTCTGGTTTGTTGCTGGTGGCCAGCGCTGGTCCCCAGGCCGAGAGCAGCCCGGGGATGGCCCAGGCCATGGTTTTGCCGGTGCGTTGGCCGGCGGCGATGAACACCCCCAGCTCGGCGGGCACGAACAGGTCGACATCGCCGATCACGGTGCGTCCCAACGGCGGCCCCGGGCGCCAGCGTATGTCGGCGGGCGCGTCCTTGAGCAGGCGGGTCGCGGCAGTGCGGTTGTCTCGAGCTCGGGCGAGCGTGATGGCGCGTGGTGGGGCCATCGTTCGCGCGGCTGAGTCGAGGCCGGCACGCTCGGGCACCCGTCTCCGAATCGAGAGGGCTCCGACAATCGCGCTGCCAGTGAAAACGATGGCGACGCAGGTGGATTGCCACGGCCAGGTCCGTCGCCCGAGAGCAATTTCGAGCAGCGCGGCGACCGGATTCGCCGTTACCGGCAGTCCTGCAAGCCAGCTCCCGGCGCACAAAGCGGCCCAGCCGAGAACGGCAATGAAGACGCCGGCGAGGAACAGTAGTAGCAGCCATGCTTCCTCGCCGAGGCCGCCGGTCTTGCGGCGACGAGTCTCTCTCACCGGCATGACACCGACCTCGCTTCACGCGTCAGATGCGGTGGGATCGGTTGCTGTGCAGTCGGTTTCATGGCTGCACCCCGAGCTCGATCTCCGCGCTCGATGTGGTGGGGTCGTGCGTGGCGGGGTCGGTTTCGGTCCAGTTCTCGGCGTCCGTGTCGGCGAGAACGGCGTCGATGGCTTCGACGATGCGAGCGCCGCCCTCAGCGGATATCGGGTTTGGGGAGTCGGTGGAAACTGTTGTGCCATTGGTTGTTTCAGAGGATGGCTGCATGATGACGTCGGGGTGCTGTGGCGGGCTGGTTTGTCGGCTGCGTAGGGCGGCGGCCTCGGCGCGGGCGCGGTCGCGTTCGTCGGATAGTTGCGCGATGCGGCCCAGACGCGGGTGGGAGGGTTCGGTGCTCCAGTAGGTGCCGTCGCGGCCGAGGACATAGGCGCGGTCGACATCGGGGGCGGGCACGCCGGCGCGCAGCGCGTCCCGGCGCGCCGAGGCCAGCCCGTCGCGTAAGGCTTCGAGTCTGGTGATGCGGGCTTGATCGTCGTGTCCGTCGAAGGCGTCGGCCGCGCTGCTGTGTTCGCAGGCGAGGTCTTGGACCTCGCGCAGCAGCGCGGCCTGGCGTAGCTCCCACACCTCGGATTGGGTGTAGTTGTAGCTGATCGGCGCCTCACGCACAGCCTTGGGCAGCAGCATTGCGCGGGCGTCACGGCCGGTATCGAGATCACCGGCGTCTTCTTCGATTCCGAGAGCCACGTCGGTGGCGGCGATGATGTCTCGGATCTGTTCGAGGCTGGCAATTTTCGAGTCGGCGGACTGTTCACGGGGTGCGCCGAGGGTGCGCTCCACGGCCGTGCGCGAATCGGATTCGGGTCCGGCTCGGTGCGTGTGGTCGGTGAGTGCGGGCTCGAGCTCGAGATTCGGGAATCGGTGCACCGCGTCCTGGGCGGAACCGGTGACGGGGAGATCGGTGCCGTGGCCGGTGATCGCGCGGGCCTGCGCAAGGCTGCGCCACAGGGCGTCGTCGACGGTGAGATCCCCGGCCTGGCGCGCGAGGGCGAGTTGGTCGAAGTTGCGGCGCGCGAGGTCGGGGCGGACTTCCCAGCCCATCACCGCGGCCTGCAGCGTCTCCCACATCCGGCGGCGTTTCGGTGATTCGTGGCGTCCCCACCGCGTCGCGAGATCGTCTGCACGCTGGGTCATTTCCGCGGTGTCATCCGGTGTATCACCGAACGGTGCGATCTCGCGCAACTGGTAGTACTTGGCGAAATCGGCACGCAGTTGCCGTTCGATGCCGTCGGCCGAATCGAAGTAGTAGGCGGGATTGGCGTACCCGACCGGTTCAGCGATCCAGGTCATGGCTCGAGCTCCGATTCGGTCGTGACAGAAGGCTGTGGGGTGACCGGTGGCGCCTGGAGGGCCGGATCCTCGCTGGTTGGTGGATCGGTGCCTGCCATGGCGACCTCGACCGCTGTACCGATGTCGGCGCCCGGCGGGCCGCTGTCTCGAGGTTGCGGTAGGTCGAGGGCGTCGACGGTGTTGGCGGCGGCGAGGATCGTGTTGGCCTCACGCAACCTCGCCAGCGATCCCGGCGCGGGCACCACCTCGGGGCGGCTGGTGTTCCAGTGGTGGTCGACGACTTCGCCCAGCAGTTCGCGTAGCGAGACCTCCTGCTGGGCAACGGTGTCGCCGAGGGCGTCGATAGCGGCCTCGGCGGTGTCCAGCCGCTGGGTGAGGTGTCGGATCCGTTCGGCTTGTTCGGCGTTGTGGCTGCCGAGGTGATACAGCTCGTGGCTGAGGTCTTCGAGACGGCCCAGCAGCCGGTGAGCGGGCTGCTGTTCCCAGGCGAGTCCGCTGGCACCGACCTTGTCGGCATGCTCGATATCGGCGGAATCGATTCCTGCCTGCGCGGCGTCGATGCGTGCCGCGTGCAGGTCTTCGGCGATCCCGTTGACGAACATCGCCCAGCGGGGTCGGGGATCGCCGATGTCGAGATCGTTGGCGACGGCGTTGGTCATCCATGCCGCGCGCAGGAATGCGGCGTTCTGGACGGCTTTGAGTTTCGCGGCGCGGATGGCGTCGATGTCGTCGGCGCCGAATCGGTGAGCGATCGCGCCCTCGCGCAAGGCTTGGGGCACATCGAATTTCGATCCATACATCCGACGCACAGCCGCCAACGGATCCCCCGCGGGCGTAGTCGTCGGGGTCGGGTCCTGTGCACGTAAGGGCCAGGCCGATCCGGACGTGCGTGGGAGCTTTCCAGATGCTGGCTCGTCAGCAGAATTGTCGAAGTATTTGTCGGACACCATGTTTCCGCCTTCGCGGTCGCCTAATGTCCCTCGCGGAGAAGTTGCTGAGTAGTTCTCGCAGTGGTCGGCGCCAGCGCCACCACGAGTCCGATATCCTGCGGTGTCCTCATGCGGTGCGCATGGTCACCTGTGTGCAGGAGATGGCCGGGTCAGGGTTCGGGTCCGGGCGTAGGTGGGGTGTGACCCGCGGCGGTGTCGGGCCCAGGCGGTTGGGGACCCCAATGCCAGTCGACTTCGGCCGGTAGCGCCAGGTCGACGGCGATTTCGATGTCCCAGTGTGGGGTCGGCGGCTGGAAGGGGTGCTCGCGCAACGCGTGCGCGGCGTCGGCGATGAGCTGCTCAGGCGTCGGTGGGCTCACGGCGCTGCGCGCGAGCCGACGTCGGGCGTGTTCGTCACCACTGAGGTAGGGCGGGACCGCGGAAGCGGGGTTGGGTCGCGTGTACTGCCGCCACGCGAATTCCAGGGTCAAGTTGTCCCAGCTGTTCACCGCGACCGCTGTCACCTGCCGCAGTCCAGCGGTTTCCGTTGCACCCCACAGCTTCTCGGCGTCGTGATGGTTCAGTTGCGCGGCGTCGGCCAGTGCCTGCACCCGCAGGTGCAACAGGTGCATGTTGTTGCGGTATTCGGTGCCGGAGACCGGGTCTGTCCCGAATTCGTAGGCGCCCTCGCGGGTACGGAGTTCCCGGGCGGCGGCCACATACGCCATGCGCTGCAGGTTCCACACCTCGACGCTGAGCATGTCGAGATAAAACTGTTTGGCTTCGCCCACCGGCTCCAGGGACATGTCCGGTGCGGGTGTCGGCGAGTATTCGGCACCGACGGTGCGGGCTCGTTCGATCCAGGGTTGCGGGACCCCCGCCGAGAGTGCGATGCGTTCGGTGGCTTCCCGCGCAGCGGACAACGCGTCGAGGTGATCGAGCCAATCCTTCGTGCCGTCGCCGTCGGTGCCGTCGTAGCCTTGGGGCCCGAGAGCGTCGATCCGCCGGAACTCCGCGGCGAAGTCGTGGACCTGCTGGAGCAGATCGATCTTCCACCGTTCGATCGCCACGGCCGGCGGCTCCCGATCGGGGCCGGTCAACGCGACCACCCCACGCCACCACATATGTTCCACGACAACATAATTCGCATCACGGATGTCATGGCTCGAGCTCACTGTTCACGTGTGGCTCGCTCCCGTGCCCAGGCGTGCCGGGCAGTGGGTGGTCCTGGGTGGACCAGTCGGCCGGCAGGTCCTCGGGCAGTGCGGCCTCGACGGCGGTGGTGATTGCGGTGTTCTCCGCGCTGCCCGGGGAGTCGAGGTCGGTGATGGTGGCGTGGGCTTCGTGCAGCATCTGACGCGGGCGCATCGGCATGTCCGGCAGCGGAATATCGGGGCCGTGTTCGCCCGCGCGCCTCAACTTGCCCAGGGACTTGCGGGCAGCGGTCGCGATGGCAGCATCGCCGTATCGGCGCCACCGCGTGTGGAGCTCACCCAGGTCCTCACCGCCGAGGTAGTGGCCTACCCGCTGCGCCCACTCCTCGGGAGCCACCTTCCACAACACGGCCCGTTCACCTGCGCTCATGCCGATCGATTCGGCAGTACGTCCGGCACGCATCCACAACGCGGCCATGTTGCGATGCAACTGCTGCGTCACCGCCTGCTCCATCTCCGAGACAGGCTCACCGACGGGTCGGGTGTGCAGGTAGGCGGTGTGGACGGCAGCCATGTCCTTGAGCTGTTCGACGTCGTCGGCGACCCGCCGGATCGTGCGCCGCCACGCGCGGGGTGCGGGATCGGGCAAGGGTTGATCGGCGCGCCACGGGTAACCGCGTTGCCCCAGAGTTCGGACTCGATCGATCCATTCGGCCGGGACACCCGCGGCGCGGGCCTTGATCTCGGTCAGATCCCGGTCACGGTCGAGGGCATTGATTTCGGCGATCGCCCGCATCGATGTTCGTGCGTCACCGCCGCCTTCGTACATCGCCTGCAGCAACCGGCCGCTGTGCAGTGCCAGCCCTTGGATGCGTTGCAGCAGCGCGATCTGGTCCGCGGGGATCTCCCGCCCGCGGGGTTGCGGGTTCGGCTCCGTCATCGCTTCCGACCTCCTGCGTTCGCAGGCGGTGTGGCCCGGTGCGGGGTGCCTCGGCTCATGGCTCGACTCCCAGGGCGGGATCCGCAGGTGGCGGCGATCCGCCGGAAAGGTCGGCTGGTTCGGTGGTCCATGCCAGTTCGGCCTCGGTGGGCAGGGCCGTGTCGATGGCATGATCGATCACTTGGGCCATGACGGTATGGTCGGCGGCGTCGATCGCGGCCGACGCCTGCTCATACATGGTGTGCGGCAGAGGAATAGGATCAGGAGCGAACGCCTCGGCGGGGTCGATGCCGAGCGCGCGCAGGTCTCGGTGCGCTTCCTCGGCCAGACCGGGCCAGGCGTAGATTCGCCAGCGTTCTTCCAACCCCGCGTGGTCGTAGGTGTCGACAGTGGCTGCCAGCACCCGCTGCCAGCCCTGTACGTCGGTGGCCCACATTCCCGCGTATTCCTCGGCGGTCAAGCTGATGGCGTGCGAGACCGCGGTCGCGCGCATCCACACCGCCGCCATGTTGCGTTCGAATTGAGCGGCCACCAGCGAATCCGGCCCGGCGCCGATGGGACCGGGCCGCAGCGCACCGGCCATGTGGATGGCGGCCATATGCTGCAGCTGCCAGGTGTCGCCGACGACACCGTCGATCATCTTGTCGCGCACCGGATTTCCGGCATGCGCATCGGAATACACGCGAAACCCTCGGTTCCCCAACAACCGGGCATCCTCGATGTGCGCGTCGGCGATGCCCACCGCGCGAGCGTGGGCTTCCACCTCTGCACGGGCGTCGGCCAGCAGGTGCAGCTGGGTCCGCCACGCCAACACGGGAGCATCCCCGTTCATGCCGGTGATCTGATATCCCTGTTGAAGAACACGCACACGATCGGCGGCCAGGTTCTGAATCCGATCGAGCAAACGCAGCCGCCAGCGCGGCTCCCCCGCCATCGCCGTAGGCGGATTCGGTTCGGTCATGAGAAGTCCTCTCGACTTGTACTGCCATGCAATGCAATGGTTTTCATCGATCGATCACCCCAGAGCGCCCGGGAAAGTCAGGGTTGCGGTCCCTGCGTTTCCAGCGATGGGCGCACACACTCACCTGACGGTGTGGCGATCTCGTCGAGCCCCGAAGCCGCGAGCCGTTGCTGATCCAGGGCCGCCGCAGCGACGGCGTCAGCGATGACCTGCCCAGGCGCCGATGTGATCTGGCCGGCGTGGACGGGCCTGTCGGCGCCGAGCTGCTCGGTGGGGTGGCCCAGGCTGCGGTGCGCGGCCCCTGCGAGGTCGGCCAACTCCGACAAGGGCGCCACGATCAGCTCGTGGTCGGTCAACGCCAACCCGGCCAGGTCCGGGAGATGCGCTGGTTGCTCTGAAGCCGTTGCATGCCTGCTGAATTCGGTGTCACGCCAGTTCTCGAGCGATCGGTCGTCCCAGTCGTGTACCGCGGCGACGGTGGTGTATGCCCAGTCAGGGCCGCTCGGCCAGATTTGTTCTCGTTCGGCCGCGCTGGGATCGAGCAGCAACCCGACACCGGCGATGCGTTCCCAGGACGCGGCCATCACGCGGCTCAACTGACCGACAGGCCAGAGCCGTTCACCGCTGGCACCGAAAATCCTGCCGGTGGCCGCGACCGCGAGCGCGGTCTGCAATGCCCGCGCCTCCGCGCCCAGCGCGGCGATCAACGCGTCGCGGTCGACAGGCTGCGGGGGCGGCCAGTACTTGCGGGCATCGTGCCAGCTGATCGATTGTTCGCCCTTGCCGCGCACGTGCGTGATCCAGTTCGCCGGAACGCCACCGGCCCGCGCGATGGCCTCCAGTTCCCGGCCACGTTCCACGTGACGCTGATAGACGGAGTAGAAGGATTGGGGTGCGAGGGTGCCGGTGACCTCACCGACGATGCGGTGGGCCTCGAGCATGTCCGCGCACTGTTTGGCGGTGTTCTGAATCTCCCGCAACAGCACCTTCTGCGCGGCGCTCGGAGCAGCCAGTTCTGCTGGCGCCGTGTGGATCTGGCCTGGAGGCTCGTTCATGGTTCGATTCCCGGCGTTGTTTCGGCCGCCGGGGCAGGCGCCGGCATTGTGTCGAGTTCGAGCGAGGTGCTCGCGTCGCTACGGATTCCCGCGGCGTCGATCGCTGCACCGATCCGCGCGCCGGGTTGCGGATCCGCCCCCGGCTCGTCCGCAGTCGCTGATAGCCGTGTTCGGACCTCCTCGATCATGTGGGCCGGAGTCAGCCGCTCCCACACGCCGCGCTCCGGTGGCACGCCGGCCTCACCGAGCGCTTTGACCTGAAGGGCGAAATCGGTCGTGTCGGCACTAGCGTGGGCCCGCCACCGCTTCACCAGCGCGGCGGCATCGAGATCCCGCACAGCTGCGGTGGCCGATGCCCAGGTCCGTTCTCCCCACAGCCGATCGGCTTCCTCGGCCGAGAGGTCGAGCACGCTGGCCATGGCGCGGGCATGCTGGGCCAGCACTCGCAACTTGCGGTCGAACAGTTGCGCGGTGCCGACCTCGGCGCCCGCGCCACGCTCCCCGTACATGGCAGCCACAGCCGCCATCCCCTGTACATACCGGACCTGCTGTTCGAGCTCGGCCAACGACCGTTCTCGGTCGACCCGCTCCGGAGCACGCCAGTGCACATCGGCTCGCCACCGCATCCCGAGATCACCACGATGGCGGCACTGCTCGACCCACGCCGTCGGGATCGCCGCTGCTGCAGTGGCATTTTCGAGTTGTTGACGCAGCAGCGCATGTCCGTGGAAATCCTCATACCACGAACTCGGCGGCGGGCTGCCTGTCGCCTGCTGCCGGGCCTTCGCGCGATCGCGCATCACGCGCGCCATCGCGGCCTGACCGTGAACGGCCTTGAGGACTTTCATCTGCATCCGGGTCGGCTTGCTCATCGCCTGCTCCCGATCGACGACGTCCTCGCATACGGCTGGCGCGCGGCCCTTGGACTCGTGCTCATGGCTCGATCCCCTGGTCCGGCGCTGTCGGCGGCGGTGCCGTCACCTCGGGCGGCATGAACGGGTCAGGGTCCGCACCGGGTTCTTCGACGACCTCGACATCGATGACGTCGGCCGCCTCGATCGCTGCTCCGATCACGCTGCCGTCCACGATCTCGTCGGCCGGACTGTTGGTGTCGGGTTGCGCGGCGTGGTTGACGACGATGTAGAAGTTCAGTTCGTCGGTCAGGCCGCGAGTCGCCTGCAATACCGCAGGGGTCATCTCGGTACCCGGACCGATATCGTCTGGCTGTGCGTCGAGGATGTCGGTCGCGCTCACGCCGGTGTCTTCGGTGAGTCGCTCGTCGAAGGCGTCGGCATGCGAGCGGTGTTTCTCGGACAGATCGGCGGTGCTGTGGGCGGCGGCGTAGGCCGCGGCCGAACGCCATCCGGCCGCGTCGTCGCGGTCCTGGGCGTTGAGGGTCTCGGTGAAACCTGCTGCGCGACGGCGGATCTCGATGAGCAGCTGCTTGTACTCGACGTCGAGGTCGTGGCGTTGTTCTTCCCAGGCGCCGCGGTTGATCAGATTCTGGCGCTGGAGTTGATGGAGTTCATCCTTGTTCGCGCGTTCGGCCGCGCTGTCTGCGGTGCGGCGGTCCAGGTCGGCGTCGCCGCGTTCGATGATCCGCTCCTTGATCCGGCGTTCCAGGATGTGCAGTTCTTCGGCGCGTTCGATCTGGCGTGTCTTGAACTGTGTTTCGAGCGTGTGGAGTTCGGACTCGTTGGTGTGGCGAGTCTGATAGCCGGCCACCTTCAGGTCATGGACCTCCCGGTTCTGCTGCAGCCGGGTGTCAGCTTCCTCAGCACGGCGCTCGAACTCCGCGGCCGATCGCGATTCGACGCCGCGGCGTTGCAGCAGGTTCATCGTCATCGCCGCGGTTTGCATGGCTTGCACGAACCCGGTCCGGACCGCCTGCCCGCTCTCCTCGACCGGGTCGCCGCCGCCGCTCACGTCCTGACCTCCAATGCCGAAATGCGCCATCCTGCTGAGGAATCCGGTCGACTGGCCCGTACGAAGGCTGCAAGCAGAATCGTTTCGGTCTCGTCTCCGGGATGCAGGGTGACGGCGGCTACCCTCGTGAACGTGGTCTGGGTATCGATCGGGTGGTCGTCCTCACCGAGCCGCGCCGAGGGGACGACCGAGATGCCCAGGCTGCGCCACCGTTGCCATTGGGAACCGGTGACCGGGGTCAGGACCGTACCGCTGGTCCCCGAGCGAGCGGCGAGTTCGACGTTCATCAGCGGTGCCGCCGCCTTGAACGAAGAGCTCTGGTCGGCCTGTTCGTTGGGCCGGTAGGTGAATGTCGTTTCCACCGCGGCAACGGCGACCTGCTCCGCGCAGCACGGATCCACGTGATCGAAAGGCGGATCGAAAGGTCTTGCTGTACAGGGCAGATCGCCTGATTCATGGTCGGCGAATGGGCTCTGTCCGCACGCCTCGACCGCAACGAGAAGAATGCATCCACCTGCGGTGACCGCCACCCTGCCAGCGGTCCCGGGCATCATGTCAGCCCCTGGGGATTGTGAATGAGCGTGCCCAGATCACGGGTCCACCAGTTGACCCAGCGTTCGGGCGGGTGGCCCAGCGCGGGGTTCCCGATCGTGTCGACGGCGAGATCCAGAATCAGCCCGCTACCGATCGCCGCGGCGTCGACGGCACTTCGGTCGATGCCGGCCCGCGCCACGGTGAGCCGCAGCGTGGCGACGTCCGCGCCCCACTCCTCACGCGCCCGTGCTGCGATCCAGATTGCCTGTAGTGCCCCCACTTTCGCTGCCTCGACTTCGTTGTCGATGACCAGATCGGCGTGGAATCGAGAATGCCAGACGACCGTTCTGTCCGGCCGGCACACCGTGAACGTTCGCAGCGTTGCCGCGGTCCAGAGCACCAGATACGGTCCCCGGGCAGCAAGGGCCGCCATTCGATCTTCGGGCGTTGTGATCTTCCCTCCCCGAACGATCGGGTTGCCGTCTGCCGGGTCGGCGGGCCCAGACCCGGACTGCTCACCTTCGCCGCGGTCGGGTCCGCTGGATCGATGTGTGTTGTCTTCTGTCACAGGCTTTTCCCTTCGCTGGTGGCGGAGTCGGCTGGGAGCGAGTAGCGGCGGACGTCGAGGTGATCGCCGCCCCACAGCGGCGCGATGGTGACGGTCTGCCCGCTCTGCGGTGCGTGCAGGACCAGGTCCTGGTCTTGGTTGTTGCGGCCGTAGTAGATGGCGACGTGGTGAGAACTGGTCTCGCCCGGCGAGGTGAAGAAGATCAGGTCTCCGGGCTGGCGCTGGTCGAAGGGCACGACTTGCGCGTCGGGGTGATCTTGCTGGGCCTGGGTGAAGTGCGGCAGCCGCAGTCGGCCGCCGGATACCTGATAGATGGCGTAGAGCGTCAGCCCGGAACAGTCGAATCCGCCGTCGGTCGGCCCGGCTTGGTCGCCACCGCCCCACACGTACGGTGTGCCGATCCATTTCTCCGCAGCCCGGACGATCGCTGCGCCGAATTCGCTGGTTCCAGCGGGCAGCGGGGCACCAGCTCCGTTCGATCCGCATCCTGTCGCTGGTTGCCCGGCCTGCGCTGCCGGCATCGATGCCGGGTCGATGTTCGCGAATTGCGTGTAGAGCCGTCGGGCGAGATCCAGTTGTCCCGCGTAGGCGTTGACTTTGGCTACCTCGACGGCCTGTGCCAGGTCGGCGGGTGACATCCGGTCGCGGTTGGTGATTCGGTCGGCCTGGTCGTAGAACCAGTTGATTTGGTAGATCGGGTTCATCAGCGTCGCGATCCCGACCGATCCCCAGACGCTGACGCGAAGCTGGTGTGGGCCTACTGAGTCGCCGTCGTGTCCGAGCCCGTCGTTGCTGTACTTCAACGATTCCGGTACCGCCGGGTTCGCCAGATTGCGCAGAGTCGACTCGGTCGCCTGGGCCGCCAGTTCGGCGAGGATGACCGTGTCCGGCTCGCCGCGTTGCTTGCCGATCGCGACGCCGTTGCGAGCCAGCTGCAGTTGCGCTTCGGTCAGTCCGTCGATCGAGGCACCGGTCGCACCCTGCAATCCACTCCCCGACAACGCGCCGGCACACGTCGATGTGGGTACCGCGCCGATCAGCACCACGAACAACAGGATCAGGAACACAGGAAGCGAAAGAAGCACCGCTACTGTCGGTTTCGATGGGTTCACCGATCACTGCCCCGCCTCCCGGGTTTCGGACGCCGCGGCGGCAGAGGGGTCGTCGCCGCTCATCGGCTGTTCGGGTCCTGCTGGAGGGCTGTCGATGGTGAGGTGGTCGAAACGCTTGTTGGTGTTGTGGATGTCGGATTGTCGTTCGGTCGGGGTGAAGGTCATCCGGAACGCGATGCCCGGCTCGGCGGCCTCGCCGGTCTTGAGCAGGAAACAGCCAGTGCCCGGCGGTGTTTCGCGCACTGTCGAACCGTCGAGGCCGTCGTCGGTCGGTGGTCGCGGCGCAGCCCACGAGGTGACCAGCAGCTTCTCGGTCTCGGTGATCGACACCGTGGACCGGATGCGTTCGATTTCGTCCGGGCCGACGGGTCCGATGATCTTGGCGCGTGCGCGTTCGAAGAACCCGAGGGCTTTCAAACTGGCGAGGTCTTTGATGGTGTGGCTGCACATGATCAGCCAGCAGGCCAGGACACGGTTGAGTCTGGTGAGGGCGTCGACCCGGTCGACCATGAATTCACCGACGCCCAGCACCCGCCAGATCTCGTCCATCACGACGCCGAAAGTTCGCGCCGGCGCCAACCCGGCGTCTGCAAGAGCGTGCGCGGCGGCGACCGCACCGAATCCTTCGCTCCAGCACGTCATGAGCACGGCGGCAAGGAGTTTGGTGTCGCCCTCAGGGATGCGCGACACGTCCACACACACCGCTGGGCTGTCCAGGTTGATCGGCGTGCTGGTATGGCGATCGAAGATCTCGCCCCACGGACCCTCGATCAGGGCACGCAGCGAACGCCTCAGCATCTTGGTACTCGCCCGGTAGGACGGGTTATCGTCCTCCTCGGCGAACTGCCGTAGTCGATCGGCTCCCTCGGAGATCACAGCCAGCAAGTCCGACAGCAAAGGCGGGTCAGCTGCCGTGAATCCTCCTGCAGGGCTGTAGAGTTCGCGCAGCCCTGCGGCGATGAGGGTCTCCTCGTAGTCCGCGATCCGGGAGCCGCGGACGAGTTCGATGAGCCCTGCAACGATGGTGATCTGGCCTGCCTCGACACGGGCAGCGACACGGCGGCGCAAGTCGGTGGCAGGCATGCGATCGATCACCGACCCGAGCGCGCCGACCGCGAGGGGGTTGATGCTGCCGTACCCGTACCCGAGTTCGATGATCTGCCCGCCGAGCCTTTCGACGAGGTCGCGGTAGTCGGGTTTGGTGTCGCCCATGCACAGCACGGTTTCCCCCGTCGCGACCGACCCGGTGACGAGTCGGCGAATCAGCGAGCTTTTTCCGAATCCGTTGAGCGCCAACATGAAGGCGATGGGGGCGGTGATGTAGCCGCGCAGGAACCAGCTCATCGGGTCGAAATGCACTGGCGCGCCGGTAATGTAATGCGTGCCGACCGGCGTGCCCACTGTGGGTGCGGCGGCACCGACCGAGAACGGCCACAGCCCAGCGACCTGCACGGTTGTGGACCGCCATTCGGGCATCGCAGGCACCACCGACGCCCGTCCACCACCAAGACCTTCGTATCCGCGGTCGGTGAGGGGCGCCAATGGCCGGTGGTAGTCGTTGTCCTGCTCATCGCCGACGCGGCGTTCGGCGTTCGCGCGGCGGTGGTTGTCGGACGACAGCGCCCATCGTGCCGGTAGCCCGCGCAATCCGCGCTGCGCCGCAGCAGTTTCGGCACGCAGCCGGGCCTGCGGTGTCAGGACCCGGATCCCACCTACTGTCATCGTCCTCGGGGCGCGGACTGTCCGGCCTGTTTTGTCGGTGTGTTTGCGTGGGGTCATGCCGACATCCGTTTGGAGATGGAGACGTGTTCGGGAAGGATCAGGCCGATGCCCAGGCTGGCGGCGAAGGTGGCGGCTTGGGCGGCGTAGCAGCGGCGCACCCGCAATCGAGCCGCCGCCGACATCGCCCGCACCGACGCCTCGATACCGGGCAGATCACCGTCGAGTGAATCGGTGATGGTGATCAGGGCACCGAATCTGGTCAGACCAGCACCGCGGGCCTGTTCCTGGCGTGCGGCGCGGGTGTTGTCGACCCGGATCGACGCCGAAGCCGAAGCGATCCCGCGTTCGGTCTGCTCGGCAGCCAGCGCGTCCTTGTAGTCGGAGTCGACGAGGTCCGCCGCTTCGGCTGCCGAATGCAGCCGGTAGATGACCGCGACCCGTTTACGGGGCACATCGGGACGCGGACGCAGAAGTTCCTCGAGACCGGTCTCCAGCACCGCACCACGCGGAGGTGCGTCCATCTCCCAGGTGATCGACCGGGCACCGTCGTGCACGTAATGGTCCCAGCGGTCGGCGTGCGCGACGGGGCCGATGCTGTCCCATGATTGGGTTCGCAGAATCTCGCGCCCGGCGGCCTCGATATCGCGTTGTGAGGCCACGTCGTAGCGTGACCGCACCAGGCCCAGGACTTCCCACCCTTCCAGCGGTGTCGCGGGAAGGCCGGCGCGCGCGAGTTGGGACAGCACTCCTTGCAGGCGTTGCCCGATCTCACGAGCTTGTTCGGCCGTGTCGCGCCGGATGCGTCCTTTGCCGATGGCGCGGTAGGTGATCGCGATCCTGGCTTCGATGCGGACCCCCAGACCACCGATATCGGTGGCGGCTTCGCGCATCACCGTTTTCGCGAACTCGGGTGCTCGGGGGCGGACGAGTCGAGCGACTTCACGCCGTTGTTTGAGCCGGGTTTCGACGATGTTGTCCAGCACGGAGGTCACCGCCACGACTTCCCCGCCGCGCGACTGCGCAGCCAGGAATTGCCCGTAGTCCTCGACCCACGAGTCGATCTGGGCTTGATCGACCAGCTCTTTGCCGCGCGGCAGGACCCGCAGCACCACGCAGTAGTGATCGGTCCGGCGAATATGAATCAGCGCGAACCGTCGACCGCCCGGGGTCTCGTACTCCGACAACCGCGAGTCCGCCAGCAAGCCAGGTAATTTCGCGATCCCCGGAATCCGAGAGAATCGACCCGCCCGATACTCCAACTCGCCGCGCATGCGTGCCCGAGCGAACTGCGCACGCAGAACGACGAGCTCCCAGCCGGTCCGACCGTTGATCGTTATCACCAGCGGAGTGAAAACGGCTGCGCTGCAGCCGATAACCGCACTGGTGAGGGTCAGTGAGCGGGTGAGCATGAAGGTCAGCATGATCACGATCACCAATCCGAGGCCCAGCATGCTCACCCCCCACGTCATCCCGAAGAATCCGGCCGAGCGGGGCTTCTCCCACCGCCCGTACATGCGCGCGGACGTCATCGCCGCACCTCCTGAGGCCCTGGCGCCTCCGTATCCCAGCCGGACTCGGTGGCCTCCCGGAACGTGTCCTCGACAGCCGAACCGGCTTGCTGCACGGCCTGTTTCATGCCCTGCGCCGCAATCACTGCCGCTCCGGTGGGACCTGCCGCGGCGGCGCCCTCAGGGGCCGAACCGCCGGTTTGGCCAGTGGCTGCAGGCTGGCCTTCGGATGCTCCGGTCGAGGCCCCACTGCTACGCGACGCACCCGCTCCATCTCCGCCCCCGGACCCTCCCCCGCCCCCTGCCATCGGCCTACCGCCTCCACCGCCGGGCGGAGATGGGGGCGGTAGTCCGCCACCGGGACCACCACCTCCGGGTCCCCCGCCGGCGTCGTTCTCTCCTTCGGAGACCTTGCGGGCGTTCGATCCCCCGCCACCGAGCGACCCCATCGCCACGCCGAATGCGCCGCCGGCCAGCGCGGCCGCCGCGCCTCCACCGCCCCCCAAGGTCGCTACCGCGGGCGCGATCAGCCGCATCAGCGCGGGCAACACGATCGGTGCCGACAGCAGCAGGAGCATGCCCAGCAGCACCAGCTGCGTGTCCTGCTGATCGCCGTTGCCGCTGCCCGCGGCGGTGAAGGCGATGGCATAGACGAGTGCCCCGACCGGCTTCCACAGGACAAATGCCAACGCCCAGGACAACATTCGCTTGTATGCCTGCGAGCCGGGACCCGTTCCAGCGGCCGCGCCGGCCAACGGGATCGCCGCCACGACGAGGATCAGGACGGCTTGCCGGACGACCAGCATCACCAGCTGTGCGAGCATGCTGATCGAGCCCAGAAGGCAGAGCAACAGCAGTACGGCAGAACCCAATCCGGTATCAGTGCGAAGGTCGTGGTCCACCAGCCGCGACACCGCACCGTTGAGGTCGTTCCTGGTCGCGTCGAAGATCACCCAATTGCTGAAGGCGTCGCCTGCCTTGGTCCCCATGGTGATCAGTGCCGAGAACATCATCGAAGCGAACACTGCGCGGGCGAAGATCAAGAAACTCTCTTGAGCCTCACCCGCCACTCCGCCCCGTTTGGCCATCGCCAGCCGCGCGGCGGCGAAGAGGATGCCTGCGATCATCAACAACACTTGCAATCCGCTGGTGTAGTCGCGGATCGAAGTCAGTGCCGGTCCTGGTTCACCGGTGCTCGACGCCAGTTGCGGCGAAGGCAGATTGACCCACCAGGTCAGCGCCATTCGGATAAAGAGGGCCAGCGCATCGCCGAATTTGTTGGCGATGTCGTCGAACACTGAGTTTGCCGCCGACCCTGCGGCCTTCTCTCCAAGGTTCTTCAGCTGGCATACTGCGCCGATTACGTTCGGCAGGTTGCACAGGATCTGGCCGGGTGAATCACGCAGCGGCCCGGTCTCGGCGGCGGGTGCAGCGAGGGTGACCCAGTGGTTCACGACGGCGTTCCTTTCCAGTTTCCGAAGTCGGTGAGTGAGCTGATGGGAACCGCTGACTGCCAAAGGGATTCGACGTCGTCGGGCACCCGAACGCGCCAGTCGCCGTCGCTCCACACCATGGGCCAGTTGGCATATGCCCAGCCGGTGCTGGCTCGGACTGCGATTTGCACCACCGCGAAATCCGAGCGATAACCCGGCAGAACACGTATGCCCTCGGGGACCGCGAGATAGGTGGCCGCGTTCAGTGTTTCGAGGCGACTCTTGCCGATTCGGGCGGTCAGGGCTGCGTCGCCGCCGCGGAAGCGGAATCGAATGACGTTTTGCCACACACCATCTGGCGCAGCGAACGCGCGAGCAATTGCGTCGCAGGCCGAGAGGGCGGCACCTTGCGGCGTTTGGGCAAACCCTGACGCTACGCCGCCATCAATGGTGACAGGGCCATCGCTACCTGAAACCGGCAGCGCTGCGCCTCCCCACCCACGCTGCCATTGCAGGCGAGTTGGGGCGACCGTGAGATAGTCGCTGTGGCCTGGATTTGGTCGCGACGTCGGGTCCTGCGCGAGCGGCACGCCCGACGGGTCGGTGGGCACCTCGAGTCGGTTTCCGAAAATGTCACTTGTCGGCAGACCCGGGACGTTTGATGTCGTGACAGCGCTGCCTGCTGACGGCGCGACCACCTCGCCTGGAGGTGAGGAGGTGTGGCTGGCGTTGCTGCGGTGGCCGATAGCGGCGAGAACAGTGACGGTGACGATTACGACGGCGATGCCGATCGGTAGCAGCGGCCCGAGGCGTTGGAGGTTCACGGCAGGTGCATCCTGAATATCATTGGAGCGAAAGGGGAACGAGGTTGGTTGGCAGATCCGTGACAGCCGCCACGGGCGACGCTTGCGGTTGCGCGGGAAGTAGCAGCTTCCAGTCGCCGGCCTGCCAGACGACGGTGGCGCTGTTGCGGGTTATCGATCCGTCCGACTGGACGGTGTAAATGACGACGTCAGCGCGATCTGGCGTGTAGTTCACGACGCGGTAGCCCGCGATCTTCGGAGCGTTTACGGCGATGGGATCCGTGATGGAGATTTGGGATCGGGCTGTGGCCCAGGCGTCACGTCCGAGGCCCGGCGCCAGCATCCGCTGGCCGACGATGACCCACTGGCTGTCCGTGGCTACCGATATTCGAACTGTCGCCTGGATGGCGGCGAGGGAAGCTCCGATGGGATTGCGATCGAAACCGCTCGCCGCCGCATCAGAGGCAATGTGTGGACCCTGATCTGCCACTGGGAGCGAAATGCCTTGGAAAAGCATCGCTTTGAGATTGGTAGGCCGCGCCTCGAGATCGATGATCTCGGGCGGATTGTGAACGACAGCGTTGCTGGGGTGTTGGCCGCAACCGGCCAGCAGGATGCCCCACCCCACGAGTCCCGCCCACAGGGTGGCTCTGAAGGTAAGCGTCGATGGTGGATGGTTCACCCGAACTCCCGGTGGTGTGATCAATGTGTCGGGAAAAGCGCCGCGGCGATCCCGCTGGCCGAACCGACCAGGACTGCGGCGAGCAGGGAGCCCGCCAGTCCTTCGGTCGCTTCGTCGCGATACACGCGGACTCCCAGCAAGCCGGCGAGGAAGATGGTGCGGGCGATGCACATGAGCAGCACCATCCACGCGAGCCACCCCAGCATCGGATAGAGATACTCAGTGACCTGTGGGGGAAGAGATTTCGCGCTCACCACACCCCGTCAACTCCTTGGACTGCGGCTCCGCCGATGGTTCGGTCGATCTCGTTTCGGTAGGCGATCTCGAGGGCATGCAGAATCGCCTCCGCAGCGTGGTCCGGCTCTGCATGCGGGAAGGAGTGCCCTGCGCCCGGCACGAGTTCGTAATCGGCCCAGATCTTGTCGGCCAGGCGTACCGACTGGGCCGGTGGCACGATTCGATCGCGCTCGCCGGCGATCACGAACGTTGGAATGCTCCGCAGAACCGCAGCAGCCTCGCTGTCGAGGGCAAAGCTGTTGTAGGCGGCCATCACGTCGGCGATCACTCGCGGATCACCGCGGCGCGCACCGCACATCAGGTGCGCCCTGGATCCGAGGCGTCGGCTGATTGTCCGGAATCGTTGCTCCGCGACGGCAACCGTTGCCGCGACGACGCTGTCGAAGCGGGTGTGCCGGATCCGTTGCATATGCCGCGGCAGGTCACGGTAACGCCGTGACAGGCTGGGGAATTCGGGAAATTCAGCGGCTCCGCCGAAAATCACCAGTGCGGACAGGGCCGCGGCCTGGGCGGGGTGATGTTCGGCGTAGGCGGCGGCAACGAGTGAGCCCGCCGAATGGGTGACCAAGACGACTTCGCCGGTGGCGTGAGCGAGGACGGCGTCGAGGTCGTCGACCAGGTGGCGCAGGGTGGTGGCGGTGCGGCGGTCGGGTCGGCCCGAGCGGCCGTGGCCACGCTGGTCGTAGGTGATCTGCGTGATTTCGCCGCCGAGGCGGCTGTGCAGGCATTCGTTGACCGGTGCCCAGTAGGTGCCGTCGCACAGTAACCCGTGAACGTAAACGACGGTCGCTGGTGCCGTCGTCGCACCCAACCGGGTGGCAGCAAGTCGTAGGTCGTCGGATGTCGAGATGGTCAGGGCGCAACGATCGATCGCAGTCATAGGGATTGGTCCTCATTAATCGGAGTCGAGAAGAAGGCTGACCGGGCGGGAAACCTATGCGGCGCAAGCTGGGCGACAGTTCGCTGACGAGATGCGCTGGCCACCAGCTTTTTTCACTCGTTCTCGTCATTTGGCACTGGTGATTTGAGTCATGATCGTTCCGGCGCTGGTGGCGATGATGCCGCCCACCAGGGCACCGAGGACAATCTTGGGAGCTTCCACCGCGCCGCCATGCCAGCGCTCCCACGCGAATTTGCCGCCCGCGTAGATGAGCGCGGCGATTCCGGCCAGCATCACGAACCACGACAGCCAGTTGACGATCTTGATCAGGCCATTGGCGCCGGGTGGCTGCTCTGGGGTGATCTGAACCTGCTGCGCGAGTATGACGACGGTATCGGCGAGCAATTGCGAACCCGTCATAGTCACGTTCCCGACGCTTTGGGCGAGATCTGCTGCCGGGACGCTGCGATCCGAGCCGTGATCGCGGTGCCGGCTCGGTGCACGTCCATCGGTACGGCGGTGCTCAGCGCAGCTCGTCGAGGCGGTGGAGAGTCATTCGGCGCGAATTGCGCGAGGTCGTCGAGTTCGCAGACGATGAGTTCCTCGTGCCACTGGATCGGCCAAATTGCGCCGTCAACCAGATCCTCGACGATGCGCCGGTAGCGGCGGACCGCAGCAGGAACTCTGCCAGGACGAGCGGCACTCACCACCAGGCCCACGACGGTGACCCCAGCTGGAGCCAATCCCCCGTGCCATTCGCGTAGTCGGTCCGCGGCCGCAGTCAGCCCCGGAATGCAGTCGCGCGCAGCGATGACCACGCGCTGGGTGGTGCGCGTCGACGCGGGCCACGCCATACCGGTATCGGCGGAGTGTGCCCACCAGCGTGTCAGCGTGGAGGTGCCGGCGCCGCCGTGCGCGCCGAGCACGGCGAACAATGGTGGGTAGGGCCCGGTTGTGGGCAGTGGGGTCAGACGGGTCGGTGCCCGATGTTCGGGGGCAGGGGTGGTGATCGTTTCCGGATCCAGTCGGCCGGGTGCGACGCGGTCGGTGTCGTGTAGGCGAATAACATTGGCGTGCATGGGATTATCCCTGCTTTTGGATGTTGGAGATCAGCAGTCCGGTCCCGATGTGGTGGAGGTTGATTACCTGTAGGTAGTCGGTGCGGGTCCGGTCGAGGTGAAGTTCGACCAGGTGGACGTTGGCCGTGTTGTCGGTGATCGGTGTGATTGCCACGCAGTGCGTGGTTCCAGCGGGGATCGACGCGATGCCAGCGGTCAGTGGTTCGAGCGCGATCCCGGCGTCCGATGCCAGCAGCCGCATTGCGGCGTCGGGTGAACGCTGTTGGTAG
The DNA here is from genome assembly GCF_053603795.1 of Nocardia sp. NPDC004123. Classification (NCBI taxonomy): domain Bacteria; kingdom Bacillati; phylum Actinomycetota; class Actinomycetes; order Mycobacteriales; family Nocardiaceae; genus Nocardia; species Nocardia sp. NPDC004123. The sequence continues at coordinate 101,761 of NZ_JBSGGG010000020.1, read as the reverse complement.
TACGCGTATTCGAAGGCCGCGATGACTCCAGCGACGCTGGTTGTGTCGCCTGCTCCGTCGGTGATGGTGGTCGCGGACAGTCCGGCGCACGCCGCGCTGCGCAGCGGGGCTCGGGTCGTGGCTGACGCGACTGTCTGTGAAACCGTTACTGACTGCTGCGCATTGGAGCGCATCGCGAGGACTGCCGTGGTGATCACGACCGCTGCGACAGCTGTGGTCAGAACTGGTCCGATCCACCGGCGAGCCGATCTGTTCGGCCTTGCTCGCCCCGTCGCACCGGGGGTTCGGTGACGAGCGTCACGATCGAGCCGGCTCCATTCAGCCTCGCTGTCGGATCGTTGAGTCTCGGTGATGGTGGGCAAGGGGAGGGGTGGTTGGTCGTCGAGCCAGCCCCACTCGTCGTCGACGCGGTTGGGAGTGTCGGTGGAATTGTCGTGGGGCATCGATTCACCTCCTGCAGGTCAGAAGAGTTGAGTAGGTGGGCCCTTCGGGGAGACGGCCCGCGAGGGACGGATCTGGTGTCTCTCTGGCGCAGAGACCGCCGTCCGCCCCGAAGGGGTCTAAGGAACCGGCGTGCCGGTTCGGGTCGGTGGGGTCGTCGACACGGTCGAAGAGCCGGAGAACGGGGCAGGTCCGGGCGACAGCGGTCCAGGTGAAGGAGTGGTCGCGCTGGTAGTCGGCATTGGTAGCGAGGTAGCGGGATTCGTCGCGGCGATATCGCGGGCCAGCGCTGTGAACCACGTGGCGGCAGCTGAGAGCGGAGCGGTGCCAGAAGAATCGGTGGAGGCGCTGGTGTAGGAGTTGTGACGTCCGGCGGTGTCGCTGTATTGGGTGTAGGTCGCCAGGTTGTACAGATCGCTGTCGTTGGTGACGGTGGAGGTGATGGCGGTGAACGCCTGGTTCACCCACCCCAATGCGCTCTGTGGAGGGATCAGCTCCGCGACGGCGCCGACGATCTTGGCGCCCAGGGTTGCCAGGGCGGCGACCGGATCGGTCAGCCCTACTGTGGCCAGTTCGCTGATGGTTGTGGTGGTGAATACCTTCTGTGCGATCGACACCACGGTGTTGAGCCCGATCGTGCCGAGCCGGAACAGAACCGACAGTGCGTCGCTGATTCCTGGCATCGGTGTGCTGGGGTCGGACGCTTCGGCCAGCCGCTGCCCCAGGGTTTTCGTTGGGTTGTAGGACAGTTGGTCCAGGCTGGTGCCGGACAGGTCTTCGGTGACCACACCGACCGTCGTTTTCCAGATCGTTGCGGACAGCGCTTGCGCGATCGTGGAGATCGCCGCAATGGGGTCTTTCGTATCCGACTGTGCTGCAATATTTTTCACGGTCTTGGTCAACGGCGTATCTGTCGAGGAGTCGCACGTGAGATCGCCTGGTGTGCAGAACTCGGCGACCCGGCCGGCCAGTGCGCCGTAATCGACTGCAGTGCTGCTATCGATGCCCGATCCCCCGCCGCCGGTGTTGGCCAGCGCGATCTTGGAGACGGCGGCACCTGATGTGCCGGGTGCGGCAGTGGGCGTGGATTGCCCTGGACGACCGGGAAGCACGGATTGGTCACCGCGGGTGGGATCAGCGAACAGAGCGATCCCGGCCACCTTGGCGGCGTCCACGGTGCCCGTGCCGGTACCGACGGTGTGCGCGAAGCCGGCGACTACCGCGGCACCTTGCCCGTATCCGGCGGCGGCCACGCGTGTGGCCGGGCATCGCGCGATGACTTCTGCGGCATCCTTGTCGAGAAGTTGTGTCGCATCAGTCACGGCCTGCGGGTAGGCGATTTCGGTGCCGTCGTCGGCGAAGCCGTATCGGATGTACGAGCGCTGTATCGAGTCGCCGGCCTGGGCCAGTAATGGAGTGAAGAACTGCCCGAGTGCTCCGGTATCGGTGGTCGGCGCAGCATCAGCGGGGCCTTCGTCGGTTCCTTGGACGCCGAATGCATACAAGGCGGGGCAGTCACCGCTCAGCGGCACGTCTGCTTGCGACACAGCCACCCCACCGCCGGACCCACACAGTCCCGCCAGCAGGAATGCCACTACTACGGCAGCCACACTCCGGCGCGGCGTCAGCAGGAGGAGCGTCTTGTGCGGCATGGCAATTCACCTCGGTTCTGGTCTATCCACGGGTTGCTGGACGGCTCTCGGAGTCAGCGAAGATCGGTCGGCGATCGGTCGGCTGGATCGGCGTGTCGATTGGGCGTAGGGCGTCCCAGGAATCCGCTGAGATGTGCGATCACGTCGGACGTGCTGTCGGTGGCTGTGCGGAAGTGGTTGGTGTCGTATTCGCGCCAGGTGACGTCCACACCGCGACTGCGGTACTCGGTGAACAATCCAACGCCCGATTCGACCGGGATCACCCGATCGTGGGTGCCGTGATAGAGGTGGACCGGAACCGAGGGCGCCGCGGCGTGGGCTCGGCTTTCGCGGGTCAGGACGTAGCGCCAGATGGCGTCGTTCCAGGGATCCGGACGCTGACACCAGCGTTCCAATGGCTGTCGATACTGTTCGAGAAGCTGTGCTGCGCTGAGGTTTTCAGCGTGCCGTATGACATGGAGGCCGTCTTCTGTGAGTACATGGCGCAGCGGGAGATGATGGTAGGCCCGCGAGAGCCCGATCAGCCCGGCCAATGTGAGCGCCGACCACGGACCACGGTGCGCAGATCGGACCAGCGCGCCCGGATCGGCCACCACGGCACCGGCAGCGATTCCGCGCAGGTCGAGCTCCGGTGCGTACTCCTGGTGCAGTTCTGCTGCCCACACCGCACCACGCCCACCATCGGCATACCCCCACAAGACGATCGGTGCTTGTCCCGGATTCGACTGCGCCACTTCCGGTATCGCCTGCGATGCCCGTCCCAGATCGAGAATCACCTGACCGGCCGCGCGAGCAGCGAGGAAGGTGTGCGGTCCAAGCCCGGTCATGCCAAGGTTCTCACCATCGGGGACAGCCACCGTCCACCCGCGATCCAGAGCTGCCTGAATTTGATCGAGCGGTTCCTCCCCTGCCAGCAATTGTTGCGACGGCGCGCACTCGCCGCCGAGTCCGTGGAAGCTGGGGCAAAACACAACCAGCGGCTGCGGAGTCGACGAGGCGGCCGTGCCCGCCGCGATCACGATCCCCGAGACCGGGATCGGCTCACCGCGAGAGTCGCTGGACGCGTAGACGATTCGCCAGGCGTTCGCCGCATCGGGCAAGTTTCGGACTCTAGTTCTCTCGATCCGTACGAGCTCACCCGGGCGTCGATCGCCCGCCACTATCAACGGTGCATAGAACTCGGTCATGACCGGCTCCCCGCAATGTCGCGGGCCAGAGCAATGAACCAGGCGATGCCCGAGTTCATCTGGCCAGTCACGGCGTACCCGTTGTGACGAGAGACCGTGTCGGCGAATCGAATCCACACAGCCGGGTTCACGAGGTCGCTGTTATCAGCTATCAACTGCCCCCAGGCCGCTGATAGCTGAGCTGCCAGCTTCGGCAAGACGGCAACCGGGTCCACCGTGACAGCCGTCGTGATCTCACCCCAGCGCCCGGCGGCTGCTGCGACATCGTCGGATGATGGGCGGGGAACGCGTGGGTCGGCCGCGTCGATCAGCCGTTGGGACAAACTCTCGGCCGGCAGGTAGTCGACGGCCTCGGGCTGGACACGAAAGTCGTTGAGTACAAATTCTGTCCAGGCGTCTCCAAGGGCCGCCGAGAGCAGAGAGTGAATCGAGCCGACTGCTGCGATCGGATCGCGAAGGTCGGCCTGGGCGGCGAGTTCGGCACCGGCACGAAGTAAGGCCGCGTTACCCGGTGCCGAGCACGCCAAGTCACCGTCGACGCAGATGTCAGCGACACGGCCTGTCAGCGCGCCATAGGTCGCGTCATCATCGGCAATCCCCCCACCGACAGAGGCGGAACTCATGACTTGGACTCCAGACACTGCCGCACCGTTGGTGCCAGGGGCAGGGTCCGGAACCGATTGCCCTGGTCGCCCAGGGAACACGGGAGCGCCGGAAGGGCGAGTCGGGTTGGAGTACAGCGCGATTCCAGCGATCCGCTCAGCCGGGACAGGACCATTGCCTGAACCGACCGATCGCGCGAACTCTGCGACAGCCTGCGCGCCTTGTGAATACCCGACTGCTGCCAGCATCGTATCCGGGCACGTCGCCGCGACCTGGGTCGCGGCGCTGTCGAGCCCGGCGAGCGCATCGTTGACCGAAGTCACGTAGGGGTCCACGCCGCCGCCGGGCACCGCACCACCGAAGGCCGCGTCGTACGGAATGTAACTGCGCTGCACCAGCGTTGGAACCGTCGCAACCACCGGCCCGAGTAACGCACCGATCACTCCACTGTCCGCGGTCGGATCCGCGGTTGGCGACGATTGGCCTGTCCCCTGGATGCCGAGCACGTACAGGGCCGGGCAACCCGGTCCTATCGGGACTGCGTGCACCACTGCGGTTTCCGATCCACCGACCAGCACGGCGCCACACGCCAAGGTCATTGCTGCGCCGCCTGCCATGCGCAATGCGCGTTTGCTCATGGCTGCCCTACTCCGACTCCGGCTCCGAATCCCGCTCCGACGCTGCCGCCGGCAATCGCCGCGACCGCGGCCACAGGGATGCCTGCCACGGCGGCACCGACTGCGGCACCCGCCGCTGCTCCGATCGCGGTCCCGAAAACACCGGAAGTGACCGTTCCCACGATGGGAACCGGCACGAGGGTTCCGACTGCGGCACCGGCGATTCCGCCGACTGTGCCACCGACCAAGCCACCAACGACTGCGCCGATCGCGGCGACCGGGCCTCCGGCAATGACCGCTCCTGCCGCACCCCCGATGCCCGCACCGGCCAGTGTTGCGCCGCTGACCCGGTCGGAGCGTCCGGCAGGCACTCCGACGGAGTCCAAAGCTGTCGCGACTTGCGCCTCGGCATCAGCGGCTGTCGTGTTGATCCAGTCCCGCACGTCTGTGGGCATCCAGTCGGGCGAGGGGGTCTGCCACTCACCGACACGAATTGTGTTGTCCGGCGGCTGAATAGGCGCTACCGGCGGTACCGGCTCGGGCGGGTGCAGATCCTGCAGATCAACCTGCGGCGCAGGGTCCGAGGACGGCTGAGGCCTCGGCGACGGACCGTTGCGCACCTCTGGAGGTTGCTCGGGATACTGCTGGGCGCCCTGGTCGGGCTGGGCCTGCTGGTCACTGGATGGTGCGGGTGGGGCGGCCGGGGCCACCGTCCCTGGCTGCGAAGGACTGGTGACACCGGGTTGATCAGAGATTTGTTCGGGCGCGGCGCCGACGGCGTGGCTGGACCCAGTCAGCATTATCGAGACCGGTACGATGCCTGCGATAACGATGTGCCCGCAGCGGACGATGATCGGCCTCGCCGACGTAGACACCGCACGGATGCGCTCCCCACGGGCTCGGCGCATCCTTGACCACCGATCGCACGCGTCGTGATTATCGGGAATTTGCATTCCGAATAGACCCTTCATCAGGAGAAGAGATGACTTCGCGCCAAATCGCGCATTGCTCGAAATCCCTCATGCCGGGCATCCTGGCTGCAGCTTTGCAGCCAGTACCGCCGTCAGGCAGAGGCGGGAATTACAGGAACGACGCCACGATCGAAACGAGCTGAGTCAAGAGGCTCAGACCATTCGACGCGATCGACGAGCCGAGATTCAGATAGGACAGAATAGACATCGGATCCACGAGGTTCCCTTTCTCAACGGTTGCACTTGCAACCTCATCAAAACCTCGAAAACAGCGTCGCGCCACACCTGGAGATGGTAAGGGATTTACCAAATAACATTCTTACCATCGAGCTCGCGACCAATACGCAGGCAATGTTGATCCAACCGGTAAGGAAATTATTCGTTCGACGCAACGGATGGATCGGACACGGTTAGACGACCCCCAACACTGCTGCCACAATCGCAAACGCCCCGCAATCCAGATGGCGAAATCCTCGTTGCCGGGACCATCCCGCCCTGGTAGGAACGGTCCCGACTCAAGGGGGAGTTGAGCCATTCAAAACGCAGTTCGCCTTGCGATGAACCACGACCGCAGAACGGGGGGAGAGGACATGAGTCCAGCTCCTGGAAGAAATCTCCGCCGGCAACCGCCTACCACACACGACAAGAAGCCAGTCGACATCCAGATGCCCAGCCTGGGCGCCTGGCTACAACGGGTCAGGGAAGACCGCCACCTCACCCGAGAGGAAGCGGCAGAACTCACCCACATCAGCAAGGACTACATCGCCAAGATCGATCGCGGGTACATCCCCGGACGAGACATGATTCATCGATTGATCGCCGGCTACGGCATGAACGCCATGCAGGCTCGCCACACCCTCGAGCTCTGGCAGCCTCCAGCTACGCTCCCCTCAGTAGGTGAGCTCCGCGACCGAGTCAACACGCCAAGCAGGATCAAGACGCTCGACCAGCTGGATAGAACAGGTGTGATCTGCGTTTACACAGATCCGCTATGGAATGTCCTGTCCGCCAACGAATCATTCCGTCGCGCCCTGCCGGGTGTCGATCAGGCGAATAGCAACGTCGCCCAGTGGTTGTTCGGCACCCACAAGAATGCCCGCCCGGCGATGAACGTGACACTCCAATGGGAGCAGGAGGCTCTCTTCCACGTCGCGATGCTCCGAGGCGCCTTCGGCCGCTACCGCACCAGCCCCCGTGTCAAAGCTTTCTTCGACTACCTCAAACGCGATCGCGACTTCAGATGTATCTGGAGCAGCAGTATCCGTGTCGACTACGCGCGCCAACCCAACGAACTGGCCCACCTGCGCGACCCCGACACAGGCGATCCGTACTCCATCAGCATCGATATCGCCGAGGTCTCAGACACCCGCGATATCCGCGTCTGCTATGCGTACAGGCAAAACGCCACCGACCCGCTTTAGCCCATCCCGCGATAGCGCCCGATGCACACCAGACATTAATGTGTCCAGCGCCACAAAGGCCACCCCTGGTTCGGGGGCTGCCGGACATTTATGCCGCTAGCAAAACCTCGCGACAACAAACTTTGCAAGGGCGATTCGCACTCGAACTCGGGTAACCGTCGCTTGGGTGCGACTTGATCAGCCTGCGGTGGATCCCCACCCCAATCGCAGGCGATACCCAGTGCGCTATCAACCGGCTGAGACAATTGTGTCGGGGATTTGGCCGACCGGCACGTCGGTCGTGACCACTATTGCCGACGTGCTGGTCGACCCGGTGCAGCGCCGCAGTGCCACCGAGGGGCAGACCCCATACCGGAACTGCCCACGGACCCCGCGCCGAATTGCTGACCAGCACAACCGAGGACGAGATCATGCACCCAACCGGTTCGCCCTCGGTCGCGGGCGTCTCGTCCCGACCTTCCGGTACGAGCTACAACAGCACTATCCCCCGGCCATCGTCTCTCATGGTGAGAATGCGACCCAGCGCGACCTTGTCCAAGCGATCGACGATTCGACGAGAACCGTTGCACACCAACAAGTACCGTTTGGCACGCGGAGCGACCCGGCCCGTTGGAACCCCCGGTCGCTGTTGCGTGACATACCCAATCGAGCCCCAAGACCGAAGTACATCAGCCTGGGGCTCGCTCGGGGGTAATCGCCCATGTTGATCACACTCAGCATGTTTGACGGCCAGACACTACATGCGCCACCCCGGTTGTGGCGCCAGCAGTGATCTGCGACACGCACACCGCCGAGTGTCGATTGGCGGCTGCGGGCGTAGTGCACCCCGCAGGCATGGCCACATGGGCGATGCATCAAGGCCCATCGAGCGAAGGAATCCGTCGCACCCGCGGATTGGGGCTTGCGGGAGGGATTTTGGCCAGGAAGCCCGCCAGCGCTCAGCAACAGGTGCCCGTCGGCCAGCTGAGCCGCGCAGAGCCTGCGGTCAGATCCCTGTGGGACTGGACGATGCCGACCCCGAATCGAAGAGCGATTTCGGACGATCTATCAGCGCAGCCTTCTGAGGTTCCTGAAGTTGGAAGAGAAGAACCTACAACCAACTTCGACGCGCACAACACATTTCAGCATACGGCTGGTGCATCAAGTCCTCAGCTCTGTTGCATGAACCCATGACGATCAAGCCTGGTACGCCCAACATCTATTCCACCGGCGGTCGTCGCAGGCTCGGGCTTCACGCATACGAGCGTCACCGAGAAGGCGGAGGACAGACCAACGCCGCCAGGATGTGTCCGCGGCACAGCAAACGCGATGAATGGCAAGCGATTCCATGGCCAGGCTTGCCCTTTCCCGATACCGCCGCTGCCGCCACCGCTGCCGCTGCCGCTGCCGCTGCCGCTGCCGCTGGGCGATTGTGCGCAGGTCGTGAACCCCATTGCCATCCATGGCTATCTTTTAGCGAACCTAATCCTCTTGCAGTGCAAGACGAAAACAAGAATCTTGGAAGGTGCTCCGGTCAACAGCTAGGCCGTAGCAACACCAAAGCGCCCAGCAGGCGAGTACGGGATGTCTAGCCGCGGTGAGACTCCGATCGGCGACAGACGTGAGCACCGCCTGGTCGTGGACAGCGACAGGCGTGAGCCACCGGATCTTCGCAGGCTCAGCCGCGCCGTCATCGCGCTGGCGAAGGAATCCGAACCAGCTGAGGAGGAACAATCACCCCGGCCGCGACAGGTCGGCCCGCGCGCTTCTGCTCGACGGCCTGCCGTATGCGTGCCCACCGCGCCGCCGGGATGCAACAAGTTTCGGCAATTGATTCAACGAGTGCATTGGAGGCTGGGAGAGATGAGTGACAGGTTGCTGCGCGCGAAGCAGCTGGAGGAGCTGACCGGGATTCCGGCAGCTACCTGGCGGTGGTGGGCGCATATCGAGGCTCCGGACAAGCCGGTGAGTTTCAAGCTGGGCAAGCGGCGACGGGTGTGGCGCGAGTCCACGGTGCTGGCCTGGATCGCTGAACAGGAGGCCCAGGGTGGCCACGCGGCGTAATCCTCGGGCCGGGGTAGAAGATCGCTGGTACAAGACGATCGCCGAAGCCGACCCGGTGACGGGTGCGGTGAAGAGCACGCGGTTGAAGTCCAAGCAGTACGGCAGGGGCAAGCGGTGGCGGGCTCGCTACGTGGACCCGAGCGGGATCGAGCGGGCGCGAGCCTTCGACACCAAGATTGCGGCTCAGAGGTTCCTCGACGGCGAGGTGACGACCAAGGTCGTGACGGGGACATGGGTGGATCCGGATCGGAGCGGCGTGCTGTTCTCGGTGGTAGCGGAGAAGTGGTTCACCACGAAGGCGCTGCGCAAGCTGAAGACCAAGGCGGGCTATCGATCGCTGCTCGATACTCTCGTGCTTCCGCGGTGGGGGTCGATTCCGCTGCGGGACATCGAATTCGAGGACATTCAGGAGTGGGTGGTGCGCCTGCTGGAGTCGGGCAGCTACCGGTTCGAAGGGCGCGGCCTGTCGCCGTCGCGAGTCATTCAGGCATACCAGGTGCTCGACCAGGTATTGCGGTTCGCGATCAAGTCCAAGCGTTTGGCGACCAACCCGGCTGAAGAGGTCGACCTGCCCAGGGTGTCTCCGGCGGAGAAACGGTACCTGACGCACGCGCAGGTGTTGCGGCTGGCGATGGCGGCCGGCCGATTCCGCCCGTTGGTCTTCACGCTGGCCTATACCGGTATTCGGTTCGGAGAGGCCATCGCGTTGCGTGCCTCGGCGGTGGACATCGATGCTCGGCGAATCACCGTGTCCCACTCGGCAACTCATGTCGCATATGAGGGCATCGTGGAGACCGACACCAAGAATCACACAGCGCGGTCGGTGCCGATTCCGGAATTTCTCGGCAACGAACTCCGGAGCGTGCTCGATGGATTGACGCCGGATGCCCGGGTATTCCCCGGGCGTGAGGGTGACTGGTTGTCGCTCGGTGAATTCCGGTGGGTATTCGACAGCGCGGCGGTCGCGGCAGGGATCACGGGGGTGGTGCCGCACGGATTGCGCCACACGGCAGCGTCTCTCGCGATCAGCGCCGGCGCGAACGTCAAGGTGGTCCAGCGGATGCTGGGGCACAAGACGGCGACGTTGACGCTGGACCTCTACGGCCATCTGTTTCCGGACGATCTCGACACCGTGGCGGCGGCGATGAACGCAGGTGCGCTCACCGCTGCGGACGAACTGCGGACTGAGACCGGGAACGCGCAAACCTCCAGCGCTCAAAATGGCGAACTGCCAGCGGTTTCCTGACTGCCTCGGGTAAGGTTCGAGTCTTAATCGAGCGGACCGGACGTCCGCTCAGTCGATGTCGCCGGGGTGATCGCCGATGCCAGCCGTGGTATTGGAAGCCGAAGGGCTTCAGAAGCGGTACGGCGGTGTGGAGGCCTTGCGCGGGGCGGGTTTTCAGGTCGGTGCGGGCGAAGTGGTGGCACTGATCGGCGACAATGGCGCCGGGAAATCCACACTGGTGAAATGCCTTTCGGGGGCCGAACAACCCGATGGCGGGCGGATTCTGCTGGACGGCAAGCCGGTTCGGATGGCGTCGCCGAGCGCGGCACGACGGCTCGGGGTGGAGACGGTCTACCAGGATCTGGCCGTGGCCCCCGATCTCGATCCCGCCGCCAATCTCTTCCTCGGGCGCGAGTTGCTCCGCAGGGGGCTGCCCGGGCGGCTGGGGATGCTCGATCGCAAGGCCATGAGAACGCAGGCGGCCGAGCACTTTCAACGACTCGGTGTCGTGCTGCCCAGTGCGGATGTGCCGATCGGGTCGCTGTCGGGCGGGCAGCGGCAGACGGTCGCGGTGGCGCGGGCGGTGATGTGGGCCAGCCGGGTCGTCTTCATGGACGAGCCGACCGCGGCGCTCGGCGTGGTGCAGCGGGAGAGGGTGTTGGATGTCATTCGCCGCGTGCGCGATCAAGGTATCGGGGTGGTGCTGATCAGCCACAATATGCCCGAGGTGCTGGCCGTCGCCGACCGTATCGAAGTGTTGCGGCTGGGGCAGCGGGTCGCCCGCTTCACCGCCGCCGACGCCACGTTGGAGCAGTTGGTGGGAGCCATGACCGGCGCGCTCACCACGGAGGATCAGTCATGAGGCGGCTGGCCGGGACCGGCACGTTCTGGATCGGCTGCGTGCTGGTCGTGCTGTACGCCGCGTTCAGCATCGTGCGGCCGGACGCCTTTCCGACCCGATTCACGCTGCAGACCTTGCTGATCGAGACGTCGGTGCTGCTGGTGCTGTCGATCGGGATGACATTCGTGATCGTCACCGCGGGCATCGATCTGTCGGTGGGGATGGTGCTGATCTTCTCCGGCGTGCTCGCGGCCAAGACCATGGAGTGGCTCAGTCCGGGCGAGGATGCGACGCACGCGGGCTGGGGCATCATTCTGCTCGGGCTGCTGATATCGCTGGCGGGTGGGGCGCTCTGGGGGCTGGTGAACGGAATTCTGGTGGCCAAGGCCAAGATTCCGCCGTTGATCGTGACGCTCGGATCGTTCGGGGCGGCGCTGGGAGCGGCGCAGTTGATCACCGGCGGGGTCGATACCCGCACGGTTCCCGGGAAGCTGCGTGACTCACTGGGTTTCGGCACCATGCTGGGCGGGATTCCGGATCTGGTGCTGGTGGCGGTCGTCGTGACGGTGGTCGGAGGCTGGCTGCTGCACACCACTCGGTTCGGCCGGTACACGTTTGCGATCGGTTCCAGCGCGGAGGCTGCGCGGCGGGCCGGGATCGGGGTCACGCGGCATCTGATCCTGGTGTATCTCATGGCCGGAATGCTCTCGGGCCTGGCCGGTTTCATGAATCTCGCATACTTCGGGACCACCACGATCGCGGGCCACGGGACCGACAATCTCGATGCCATCGCGGGGGTGGTGATCGGCGGGACCAGTCTGTTCGGCGGGGTGGGGTCGGTGCTGGGCACCGTGATCGGGGTGTTCATCCCGTCGGTTTTGCGCAAGGGCTTCGTCATCGCGGGGGTGCCGGTGTTCTGGCAGCCCATCGCGGTGAGCGTCGTGCTCGTGGCGGCCGTGTGGTTCGACCAGATCCGCAGGCGGTCCCGGGACCGGAAATAACACAACGTAGTTCGAAGGTGAGGGCCTGATGATGAGGACCGGTGGACGGGCGGCCGTAATGGCCGGCGTAGTGGTGGCGGTGGCCGGGCTACTGGCGGGATGCGGTGGCTCGGTGAGCAATTCGGGCAAAGCTGACGCGAAGAAGCTGGTGCTCATCCCTGGCGTCGCGAACGAGCCCTTCTACATCTCGATGCAGTGCGGCGCCCAGGACGAGGCGAAGAAACTCGGATACTCCCTGGACACCCAGGCCCCCACCCAATTCGACGCCTCTCTGCAGACACCGATCGTCACCGGCGTCATCGCCAACAAACCCGGCGCGATCCTCATCGCGCCCACCCACGCCCAGGCCATGGCCAGCCCGATCAAGCAGGCCAAGGACGCGGGCATCAAGGTCATCGAGGTGGACACCGCGCTCGACGACACCTCCATCGCCCTGTCCTCCATCTCCTCCGACAATGTGAAGGGCGGCCAACTGGCCGCGGTCACCCTGGCGAAACTGGTGGGCGACAAGGGATCCGTGCTGGTGATCAACACCAAGGCCGGTACCTCCACCACCGACCAGCGCGCCCAGGGCTTCGAGGACGAACTGAAACAGAACCACCCGGGCATGTCGTCGCTGGGCGTCCAGTACAACAACAACGAAGCCGCCCAGGCCGCCTCCATCGTCACCGCCACCCTCGCCGCCCACCCCGACCTGGCCGGCATCTTCGCCACCAACCTCAGCTCCGCCGAGGGCGCCGCCACCGGCCTCCGCAACGCCGGCAAACTCGGTCAGGTCAAGGTCGTCGGCTTCGACGCCAGCCCCAAACAGGTCCAAGACCTGAAGGACGGCACTGTCCAAGCCCTCATTGCCCAAAACCCCTCCGACATAGGCAAACAGGGCGTAGACCAGGCCGACGCCGCCCTCCAGGGCAAGCCCGTCACCCGCAAAATCCAAACCGACATGATCGCCATCACCGCCGACACCATGTCCACCAACGACCAGTACTTCTACGAAAGCAAGTGCTGACCGAACCACCGCTTCCGAACACGAGGGCGCAGCAGGCCTAGCCCAGTCAGGCGCAGCTCAGTACTGCTGGCGATCGACGCGGTGCGATAAGCGCTGCGTGAAGGTTTCGGTCCACGCAGCCGACTCCGATTCCTCCGCAGTCCCCGTGGCGCGTCTCCTCGCACGCAGATTGCCCGTGCGCCCGCCTTGTTTCACCCCGCCGGGCCGGGCCTGCAACGCCAAAACCCGCACCCCCCATGAGACATAGGCCTCGATGCTCATCCCCGCGCACTCCGCGGCATCGCGCAACGTGAGCCAATCATCCTCACCCACCGTCACCACAATGTCCTTGCTCGACATAGCGATCAACGTTAGACCTTGCAGACCGTCCAGACCCGTTAGTAGCCTGCAAATATCTCGTTCAGCCGCTGATCGCCCCGTCCGGACAGTCAAACGGACCCAACCCGCGCGCCGTAATGCCAAACGCCAGAGCACCGGTCGTATCTCGCACCTTCGGCCGGCAGGCAGCATTTTCTTGCCAATTCCAAAGGCACAGTGCGTGATCAGAACGGTTGAGCCAGATATGACTCGAACGGCTCGTTCACGCACTGACCCGTAATTTGGTGCGGCCGAGCGCATCACGCTGAACTGGGTGCCCGCCGACTGGTCTGAGAAGCTCGCTCAGCCTTGCGACGCGTGTCGCTGGATGAGTTCGTATACGGGCTTGGGGTCTTCTATTTGGGGGTAGTGACCCAGACCTGGCAGTCGAGTTACCGGCGTGTTCGGCCTGAGGTTCAGAACTGCTTGCAGTACGGCCTCGGTGCAGATGGGATCCAGACCCGCCCAACCGAGTTCCAGCGCGCCCAGCCAGGTGCGTAGTGCGTTGTGCCAGCGCGTGGAAGTCGGGGGTGTGACGCGTTCGTGGTTGTAGTAGATGAGTTTGTCGAGCATGCGATGACCGTCGTTGTGGGACAGCAACGACCACTGGTCGGCTGTCTCCTCAGCGGTGAGGGGATGCGCTGCGGAGAAGATACTGCCGAGCGAGCGACGGAAGGAGAATTCGCTCGTCGCTCGGGTGACGAGCGGGCCGAGCCGGCTCAGCAAGAGTTTCTGTCCGAGCAGCAGGCTGGCCTGTTCGCGGACCAGGCTCGCATTGAACAGCAGAGCCGATTTCAGCGTGAACGACAATGTTCCATCGATGTCGCGGGCGAGGAGTTCGGTGGCGACCGAGCTGCCCATGTCGTGGGACACCATGACGACGGGTTCGCCCCCGTACCGCTGCACGAGTTCCTCGGCGATATCGGCTTGAATTCGCAACGAGTACTGCGTATCTCGCGGCTTGTCGGACAGCCCGAAACCGAGGAAGTCGAAGGTGAGCAGGCGGTGACCGTCGATCGAGTCGAAGGCGTCCCGCCAGTCGTAGGAGCTGGACGGGTAGCCGTGCAGGAGAACCAGCGGCGGCAGGTCCGGGGAGCCTGCTCGTTCACGGACGAAGATCCGGTGGCGTCCGACCTGTTCGAAGGTGCCCGATCGCTGCCAGGCCGCGACGCGTGGGGTCAGATCCGCCATCTCTACCCTCCTGTGGGCGACAGCCGTCGGTTCGCCATCACCCTAACAAATTGCACTGTCCATGCAGATTGTTCGCGGGGTGAACGTGCCGATTCCCCGCGCTCAGTAGTTGTCGCCGAAAGCAGCGCGCTGAGTCCGTTCCAGCAATCGCTGAACATCCGGGCCAGCGGCGGCACGGGCACGCCGGCCGCGTCGTCCGGGCCCGCTACGGAGAGCAGCCAGGCGGGCATGAATCGCCGCGTCCAAAACGGAGCTGTCCTGTCCGCGCGGCGCATTCAGGGCACGTTGAGCGGGAATCAGACCCAGATCTCCGGGCACTTCACCAAGGAGACGGCCGAGAATCTGGCGGGCGGCCTGCGGTTCGGTGCGCTCCCTGCGGTATTCACCGAGTGGGCCGGACCGGCGTGGGCCGGTCCGGCCGGCTGGTCAGGCGGTGGCCAGGGCGCGATGGGCTTCGACTGCCTGGCGGGTTTCTTCGGTTACCAGGTCGGCGTTGATGTGGGCGCCGGCCATGGCGCCGGCGGCGGCGGAGTTGCCTACCTGGGCCGAGATGTCGGTGACGTTGCCTGCGGCCCAGACGCCGGGGGTTTCGGTGCGGCCGGTGGGGTCGGCGGGGATGTATTCGCCTGCGCCGGTGGGGTGGGAGGTGGGGGTCAGGCCTAGATCTGCCAGGAAGGCGGCGCGGGCGACCATGCGGGTGGGGGCGGCCAGGATCTCGCGGGGGATGAGGGTGTTGTCGGCGAGGCGGACGCCGGAGATTTGGTCGGTGGCGATCTCTATGGCGGCGACCTCGCCGGTGACGACGCGAATTCCTCTGGCCGCCAGCTGTTCCGACTCCTCCTCGGTGGGAGGGGTGTTGGTGTGGGCGAAGTAGACGACGTCGTCGCTCCACTGGCGGAAGAGGAGGGCGAGGTGAATTCCCATGGGGCCCAGGCCGAGGACGCCGATCGGGCAGTCCCGGACCTCCCAGCCGTGGCAGTACGGGCAGTGGATGACATCATGGCCCCAGCGCTCGCGCAGGCCCGGGATATCGGGGAGTTCGTCGACCAGGCCGGAGGTCACCAGCAGGCGGCGGGCGCGGACGGACCGCCCGTCGGCCAGGGTGGCGACGAATTCTTCTCCGTCCCTGACGATTCCGGTCACTTCGCCCGGAACCACGTGTCCGCCATAGCCGCGCACCTCGTCGCGGCCCCGCGCCAGCAGTTCCGACGGCGGCACGCCTTCGCGGGCGAACAATCCGTGCACCCTGTCCGCGGGCGCGTTGCGCGGGCTGCCCGCGTCGATCACGACCACCGAGCGCCGGGCTCGGGCGAGCATGAGCGCCCCATTCAGTCCGGCCGCGCCGCCGCCGACCACCACCACGTCATAGCTGCTGTTCAGCTGATCGGTCATTGATGACCACCTCCTGCCTACGACCATGCGGACCATGCCGCGATCCTGGCAACCTACTTTGCCGATATGGCAAACTGAGGTCATGACCGAGGATATCGACAGAGCCCTGGAAGGGGTGGGACTACGGCTGCGTGAGCTGCGCAAACAACGCGAGACCACGCTGGCGGAGCTGTCCGCCGAGACCGGCATCTCGGTGAGCACGCTGTCCCGCCTGGAGTCCGGTGCGCGCCGCCCCACCCTGGAGCAGCTGCTCCCGCTGGCCCGCGCCCACAATGTGACCCTCGACGACCTGGTGAACGCCCCGCTCACCGGCGACCCGCGCGTGCACATGCGCCCGATCAACCGGGGTGGCATGCAGATGCTGCCGCTGACCCGCCGCGTCGGCGGCATTCAGGCCTTCAAGATCGTGCTGGGCCCGAAATCCGGTCGCACCGAACCCAATCCGCAGACCCACGAAGGCTACGAGTGGCTGTACGTCCTCAACGGCCGGCTCCGGATGATCCTCGGCGTGCACGACCTGATCCTGCACCCGGGCGAGGCCGCCGAATTCGACACCCGGGAACCGCACTGGTTCGGCGCGGCCGACGACGAGCCGGTCGAATTCCTCAGCCTCTTCGGCAAACAGGGCGAGCGCGCCCACTTCCGGGCCCGCCCCAAGGGAGACTGACGGGCCCGCCCCAAGGGAGACAGACGGCTATCCCTGATACCGCGGCCCGATCAGCGCCAGCGCGGTTTCGACTGCTACATCGATGATTTCGGTGATGTCCCGCCCGTCCTCCACGGTGGAGGCGATGAGCTCCCGGAACCCGCCGTAGAGGATGGTCGCCATCTGCCGCGTCGGCGGATGCAGTCCGGCCGCCTGGAATCCCGCTGTGGCGGTGAGGTCCTGGATGAGCGTGATGAACGATTCCGCGGCGTCCCGGTGGAGTTGCCGCGCCCGCTCCCCCAGCGCCGGGGTGTCGCGGATCCAGGCCAGGGTGATGCAGGTGTCGTCACGGGAGGCGCCGATCCACGCCTCGATCGCCTGATGGATCTGGGTGTCCCAGGGCGCGGTCGGGTCCACGGCCGCGTAGATCTGCTGGACGGTGTCGTTGTTGCGTTCGGTGAGCATGGCGACGAAGCAGTCCTGCTTGTCGACGAAGTGCTCGTAGAAGGTCCGCCGCGAGGTCCGCGCCAGGCGGACCACATCGGCGACGGTGGTGTCCCGATACCCGCGCTCGCGAACCGCGTCGGCCATGGCATCCAGCAGCCGCCGCCGGAACCCGGAGTCGGTGGCGGGTTCGGCGCTGGTTGTGGTGTCGGCGGTATCGACGTGGGTCACGAGTATCAGCCTAGTTTCTCCGATCTCGGTGAGCATCGCAGCATGTCGGTGTGTTCGCGGCGGTACCACTCACACCCGGTCAGGCGGCGGTGTCACCTCACACCCCGGTCAGGCGGTGACCTGTTCGGGACCGCGTTCGGCCGCGGCGGCAGTAGGAGCCGGGCGGCGGCCGAAGCGGATGGTGCCGTCCTCGATTCGCCCGTGCCGCAGGGTGATCACATCCTGGGCGTAGTTCATGCCCAGCCGCCACGGCGCGCGCGATCCGGCCTTGGGGAAGCGGTCCATGGACCGCAGCACGTAGCCGGCCTGGAAGTCCATCAGCGGCGCGGTGGTCACCGCCGGATCCGGCCAGGGCGTGGCCTGGGAGTATCCGTGAATGTCCATGTGCCGCAACAACCGGCACACGAATTCCGCGACCAGGTCGGCCTTGAGCGTCCAGGACGCATTGGTGTACCCGATGGTGAAGGCGAAGTTGGGCACACCGCTGAGCATCATGCCCTTGTAGGCCATGGTGTCCGGCGGCTGGATCTCGCGCCCGTCGACGGTGAGCCCGATGCCGCCGAGGGCCAGCAGGTCCAGCCCGGTGGCGGTCACCACGATGTCGGCGGACAGTTCCGCGCCGGATTGCAGCTTCACCCCGTCCGCGGTGAACCGCTCGATCCGATCGGTCACCACCGAGGCCCGCCCGTCGCGGATGGCCCGGAACAGGTCCCCGTTCGGGACCAGGCACAGCCGCTGATCCCACGGGTTGTAGGCCGGGTTGAAATGCGTGTCGACGTCGTAGCCCTCGGGCAGCTGCTTGATCGTCAGGTCCCGGAAGAACTTGCGCATCATCTGCGGCCGCCGCTGGCTGAGCTGATAGATCAGTGTGCCGACGGCGACGTTCTTCCACCGCGTGATGGCGTAGGCCCGCCGCGTCCCGAACCACCCGCGCAGCTTGGTGGCGATGGGGTCCACGCTGGGCGCGGACATGATGTAGGTCGGCGACCGCTGCAGCATGGTCACGTGCCCCGCGTTCTCGGCCATGGCCGGCACCAGCGTGACGGCGGTCGCCCCGCTGCCGATCACCACGACACGCTTTCCGGCGTAATCGAGTTCGGCGGGCCAGTGCTGCGGGTGCACGATCCGCCCGCGGAAGTCGCCGATGCCGGCGAACTCGGGGGTGTAGCCCTCGTCGTAGCGGTAGTAGCCGCTGCACAGGTAGAGGAAGTCGCAGGTGATGGTCGAGGTCATCCCGTCGTGCTCGAACCCGACGGTCCAGCGCGCCTCCCGCGACGACCACGAGGCCCCGGTCACCCGGTGCCCGTAGCGAATTCGCCGATCGATCCCCGCATCGGCGGCCGTCTGGCGAATGTAGCCGAGAATGGCGGGCCCGTCCGCGATGGCCTCCGCCGCCACCCACGGCCGAAACCGGTACCCGAGGGTGTGCATATCCGAGTCCGACCGCACCCCGGGGTACCGGAACAGATCCCAGGTCCCGCCCATGGCCTCGCGCGCCTCGAAAATGGCGTAGCTGCGTCCCGGGAACGCGTCCTGGAGATGATGCGCCGCCCCGATGCCCGACAGCCCGGCCCCGACGATCAGCACGTCCACGTGTTCGGTCATTGCTTCGCTCCCTTCGCGGCCCGGGCGCGCACCAGGCCCATCACGACCGACAGCACGTCGAAGTAGTGCGTCGGGGTCACCCGCGCCAGTGTGTCGAACAGGTAGGCATCGGGTCCGACGAGAACGCGCGCCTTGCCGCGTTCGACTCCGCGGCAGATGATTTCGGCCGCCTGCTCCGGCGTGGTCATGGTCATGGCCTCGAATTCGGCGGCCATCTGCTCGTGGGTGCGGCCCTTGCCCTCGGGATCCTTGCGCACCCGGCCGTTGCGGGCGATATTGGTCCGGATGCCGCCGGGATGCACGGTCACCGCCGAGACGCCCGTGCCCCGAAGTTCCTGCCGCAGTGCATCGGTGAACCCGCGCACCGCGAATTTCGCTGCGCAGTAAGCACTCTGATACGGCATCCCCGCCAGCCCGAACACGCTGGAGGTGTTGACGATGGCGCCGCTGCCCTGCTCGACCAGGATCGGCAGGAACGCGCGCGTCCCGTTCACCACCCCGTCGAAGTTGATCTGCCGCAACCATTCATCGTCCGCGGGCACGCTGTCGAGCACCGAGGAGGACACCGCCACCCCGGCATTGTTGAACACCGCGGCCAGGGGCGCGGGCAGCCACTCGCGCACCTCGTCGGCGAAGGCCAGCTGATCGGCCGCGTCGCGTACATCCAGTACGCGGGTCAGCACCGGCCCGCTGAGGGAGGCCGCCGTCTGCTTCAGTCCCTCGGCATCGATATCCGCGATGGCCACCGGCGACCCACGGCGAGACAGCAATTGGGCCAGTCCCCGCCCGATTCCGGAGGCCGCGCCGGTGATCATGACCGGGTGGCCGGACAGCGGCCTAGAGGTTCGGGGCATCGGAACTCCTGGATTCGGCGGTGCGGACGTGCGAGTCGATGAGGTCGGCGAAGGTGGGCCAGAGTGCGGCGGGTAGATCGTGACCCATGCCGGGGAGGGTGTGCAGGCGCGCGCCGCGGATTGCCGCGGCGGTGACCTTGCCGCCGGTCGGGTTCACCATGCGGTCGCGGTCGCCGTGCAGGACGAGGGTGGGCGCGGTGATCGTCCGCACCTCGGCGGTCCGGTCGCCCGACTTCATGATTCCGGCGAGCTGGCGTCCCACTCCCGCCGCCGGGCGCGGATCACGGTCCCAGGTGGTCCCCGCGGTCGCGCGAATCCTGGCCTCGTCGAACGGATATCCCGCCGAGCCGATGTGCCGGTACATGCCGACCGCGCGGTCCAGGTGCTCCTCGCGGGTCCCGGCGGGCTTGCGGAACATGCGCGCCCAGGTGGACAGCGCGGGACGCCCCACCCGCGCCGCACCGGTGGTCGAGAAGATCGACGTCAGCGAGGACACCCGAACCGGATAGCGGGCCGCGACGGTCTGCGCGATCATCCCGCCCATCGACATGCCGACCACGTGCGCGGACCGCCAGCCGAGGGTGTCGAGCAGCCCGACGGTGTCGAGGGCCATGTCCCCGAGATCGTATTGCTGTGGGTCCCAGCGCTTGCGGGCCATCGCCAGCCCGCCCGGCGGCCGGAACCCGGCGTGCGTGGAGGTCCCCACATCGCGATTGTCGAACCGCACCACGTCGTATCCGCGCACCACCAGCTGCCCGATCAGCCCGTCGTGCCATTCGTGTTTCTGCTGCCCGAGCCCGGCGATCAGCAGCAGCGGCACGCCCGATCCCTCCCGCTCGTAGGTGAGGGTGATCCCCCGCCCGACCTCGGCCACCCGCTCGCTCATGCGGTCACCTCGGCGCCACGCTCCACACTGGTTTCGGCGGCCTCGACCGCCGGCGGCAGCGGTGCCCGCCGATACACGACGGCCCGCCCCTTCTTCGCCGGAACCAGTGCGACACCGCGGAAGTGCGCGCGCTCATCGGGCGCGTCGGTGGTCTCGAGTGTGAAGTCCCGCAACAGCACCCGCAGCACCACGTTCATCTCCATGGTCGCGAAGGCCGCCCCGATGCACCGGCGCGCGCCACCGCCGAACGGAATCCAGCTGAAGGTCCCCGGCCGGGCGCCGACGAATCGATCCGGATCGAAATCCCGTGGGTTGGTGAACAATTCCGGATTGTCGTGCATGAGCCGGATGCTCACCATCACGTGCTGCCCGCGCGCCAGCGTCCACCGGCCCAGTTGCAGCGAGTCCGTCCGTACCTTGCGCACGGTGGCGTCGATGACCGGCCGTACCCGCTGGGTCTCCAGCAGTGTCGCCTCGCGCAGCGCGGACCCGCCCGCGTCGTTCTCCTCGACCAGGCGGCGCAGGATGTCCGGATGCCGCCGCAGCCGTTCGACGGTCCAGGCCAGCGAGGTGGCGGTGGTCTCGTGCCCGGCGGTGAGCAGGGTGAGCAGTTCGTCGGCGATCTCGCTGTGCGTCATGGCCGAACCGTCGTCGTAGCGGGCCTGCAGCAGCATGGCCAGCACGTCGTCCCGCTCGCTCAGCTCCGGATCGGCGGCCGCGCGCCGGATGAGCCGTCCGACGATCTCGTCGTACTGCGCGCGGTAGGCGGCGAACCGCTCCCACGGCCCGAAGCGCCCGAACAGCCTGCGCGGCACCGGAAGTGCCGCCAGCGCCGACCCGACCAGCACCAGTTTCGGGAGCAGCGCCCGCAGCTGGTCGAATTCCGCGCCTTCCGCGCCGAAGACCGCCCGCAGGATCACGTTCAGGGTGATCCGCATCATCGAGTCCATGGTCGCGAACTCGCGCCCCGACGGCCAGCCGGCCATCTCGCGGACGGCCTCCTCCTCGATGAGCGATTCGTAGACCGCCAGCCGTCGCCCGTGGAACGGCGGGGTGAGCAGCTTGCGCTCCTTGCGGTGCTCTTCCCCGCGCAGCGCGAAAAGCGAACCGGGGCCGAGGAATTGGCCGAGGTTGGCGTCGACATTGTCCACCAGATCGGTGTGTGTGGTGAACAGCGCCTTGACCTCGGCCGGTTCCGACAGCACGAGTGTGGGCCCGAAGCGGGGCATCGCGACCATGAACGCCGATCCGTAGCGCTGGTGCAGGCGACGCCAGGCCCGGGTGCGCCCGGCCAGGATCTCGATGCCCTGCACGAAGGCCGGCGTGGTTGGTCCGTCGGGCAGTGTCACTGTGGTCATGCGCCATCTCCCAGCCTGGTACATCTGCGTACCACCAGCACGGTACGCGTCTGTACCGACTGTGGCAAGGGTCACGTTCCGGACGCGAGAGGGCCAGGTGGCAGCCCTCAGCGAGTCCGGTCGGCGCGACGACCGGAACGCTGCCAGGAGAGGTCGACTACTGCGCCGACCGCAACGGGTGAGCGGGATCGAAGATCGAGATCGGCGGGCTCTCCCCCGCCGGATGCACCTGGAGCTTGCCGGTGTCGTCGATGAGGATGCGCCGCCCCGGATATGTCCGTCGAGCGATCTCCACGTCACGCTCATCGAACTGGTCGCAGCCGGTGAAAACCAGTACGCCGTAATGCAATTCGGTGGCGTACACACTGGCCGGCCAACGATGTAGCCAGACGTCGAGATCGAAGAGGGCATCGGGTTTGGGCAGGTCAGTGCCGACCGTCATGCGGGCATACTAGGCCCGCCCACCTGAGTTCCGCACGCGCACATCGGCGAGTCGCCGTATGGATCGCGTCAATGTTGCGCCGCCGGTTACCCAAAAACAGGGTCAGCGGGTGCCGACCAGCAGGTGGACGATGGCCTGGACGAAGCCTTCGATGCGCTCGCGGGGATAGGCGTCCGGTTCGCTGACGGCCAGGCGGCCGAGCATTTCGGCGATGGTCAGCAGTGAGTTCGTCAGTAGGCCGGAATCGATTCCGGCCCAGCGCGGATCGGCGATCAGACCCATGCGGACCAGCGCCTCGGCTCGGTCGAAGATGCCGGCGCGGGAGCTGCGGATGGCCTCGCGATATTCGTCGGGGGCATTGCCCGGGCCCGCGAGCAGCAGTCGCCAGCGGGTCGGATTACGCAGGGCGACATCGACGAACGCCTCGACCGTGGCGGAGGCGGCGACGACCGGGTCCGCGCCGAGCAGGTCGGTGGGCAGGGTGTCGGCGACCTGCTCCAGGGCGCGCTCGCGTTCGCGTTCGAGCAGCGCGGCGACCAGCTCCGCACGGGTCTTGAAGACCGTGTACAGCACGGGCTTGCCGACACCGGCCTCGGCGGCGACGGCCTCCATGCTCAGCTCGTGCAGCTCGGCCTGCTCGAGTACGGCGAACGCGGCGTCGAGCAGCTGGGCCCGGCGTTCGCCCGGGGGCAGGCGGGGCGCATAGCGCCGCCGCGGCCGGTCTGCCGTCACATGGGGTTTGCTCACTGCCGCTCCACCTTCACCGGCCCATTCTGTCATCCCGGATAGCGAGGTCACGTGCCTGTCCGGGCTAAAGCTACGACCCCGTTGTATTCGGCGACCACAATTGCTACGGTGGCGTTGTATTCCATGGGATCGAGCCTGCAGAGGAGCCCCAGTGACCTTCGATCCGACCACTCTCCGCCGCGATGACTACGGCTTCTTCGGCCCGGATTCGCCAAGCTGGAAGGTGTGGACCGCACCCACCGCGGTGATCGGCTTCCAGCGCGCGGTGACCCTCGAGCACTTCGATCCGTTCCTGACCGCGGCCGTGGCCGACACCGGCAAGATCTACTCCGAGCCCCGCCACCGCCTCGACGCTACCTTCGCGTACTTCCTGATCGTGGCCATCGGCGATTCCCGCACGGCCATCCAGGCCTCCGAGCACCTGATGACGGTGCATGCCGAGAACACGGGCATCGAGCCGATCAGCGGGCAGCGCTACAGCGCCAATTCCCCCGAAACCCAGCTGTGGATCCACATCACCGGCTGGCACTCGGTACTCAAGGCCTACGAAATGTTCGGGCCCGGACTGACTCCCGAGGAGGAGGCCCGCTACTGGCAGGAGTGCCGGATCGCGGCCGAGCTGCAGACCTGCAAGCCCGAGGAAGTACCGGTCACGCGCGAGGGCGTGCAGGAGTATTTCGCGAATGTCCGTGCGCGCCTGTGTACTTCGGAGCGCGCCCAGGACGGCATGCGGCAGCTGCTGTTCACCTCGCCGCGCCACGGCGCGGGCTGGACGTACGCAATCGGTGCACGCCTGCTGTCGTTCGCCTCGATTGCGACGCTGCCCAAGTGGATGCGCAAGCTCGGCCAGTTCGACCGCCCGGGCATTGTCGACCTGCTGGTGAGACCCGCTGCGCGCGTCCTGGTCCGGCTGTCCTCGCTCTTCGACAAGGCGGGTCTGATCATGGCCGCCCCGATCATCGCGCCGATGGCGGGGCAGATCCTGGAACAGCACCTGAAGGCGGAGGCCCCGGCCCGGCTCGAAACGGTCACACCGGCCGCCGCCCGCGAGCTCTACGGCCGTCGAGGGCACCGAACCGTCCCTGCCGCAAGCTGATTAGATGCGACTTCATCGGCAGGTGAGGTCCTGATCCGGACGCGTGCCGTCGCGCAGGAAACGCTCGACGGCATCGTTCGCGCAGGCGACCGGCGAGGGATACACGCCGTGCCCGCCGCCGTCGACCGCCACCATCCGGGCACGGTCACCGAACGCCTGCCGCAAGTGCAACGCGCCGCTGTACGGGGTCTGCGGATCCCGGAGATTCTGCAGCAGCAGCACATTCGACGGTCCGGACGCGGTAACGACTGTGCGTGGCGCGATCGGATATGGCCAGAACGCGCACGGGGAGAGGCCGCGCGGCATGCCCGCGGTGAGCGGGTATCGGGCTCGATCCGCGGCTACGGCGGTCGCATAGTCGTCCGCCGACGTCGGCCAGGCCACGTCATTACACAGGGTCGCCACCATGACCGCGGTCGACGCCTGGGCCGCGGGCTCCGGCGGGGAGAGCCGCGCGGCAGGCAGGGCGTCCGAGCGCAGCGCGGCATTGATCACCTGAGCGACATAGGGAAACCGCTGATCCTTGGCTAGTCCGTCGAGCAGGATCTGCCGTAATCCGTTGCCGCTCAATGCCGCGGTCTCGGCACCCGGCCACGGCAACGGTGCGCGATCCAATCGCGCCGCCAGCGTGAGGAACTGGTCCCGCACCGCCTCGGGCGTCTCCGCCACCCGGTCCGGATTCCCCTCGGTCGCGGCCCACCGCGCGAAGTCCGGAAACCGATCCTCCGCACCGACGGCGGAATTCCCCAGCCAGGTCCGCTCGACCCGCTCGGGATCCGGATCATCATTGCTGTCCAGCAGGATCCGATCCGTGTGCTCCCCGAAGAGGGTGGCGTACACCGACAGTACATATGTCCCATAGGACGTTCCCCACGCCGCGATCCGCTGTTCCCCCAGCGCTTCCCGGATCCGGTCGATGTCCCGCGCCTCGGTCCGGCTCCCGATCGACCGCACCAACGCACCCCCATCCCGCACGCACGCCTCGGCCACCCGCCGCTCGATCGCCACATTCTCCGCGATCCCGCCGTTGGCGTCCGGCCACGGCCGCAGCCGCTCCGTCGCCAGATCCTGTTGCGCGAGATGGCAATTCGCCGCGGTGCTCGCTCCGAGCCCGCGCGGATCGAACCCGATCAGGTCGTACTCGTCCCGCACCGACTCCGGCAGCGTCTGCCCCGCGGTGGACGGCAGATTCAGCCCGCTGCCACCCGGCCCGCCCGGTACGAGCAGCAACACCCCGCGCCGATGCTCCGGATGCGCACTCCGAATCCGCGACACCGCAAGGGAAACCCGCTCCCCCTCCGGATGCTCGTAGTCGAGTAGCACCGACACCGTCGCGCACTCCTGCCGCGAATCGACCCCCACCCCCTGACACGCGGCCCACTCGATGCCCGAGCTCGAATCCGACCGGCAGCCGACGAGCACAGACGACACCACCACTGCGAGCCCCACCGCCGCCCCAACGCGAATTATTGTCTTCACACCGCCGAACGTAGAAACCCCGAACACCGACCCGCGTCACCCCACGGTGCCACCCGCCGCTCCCCCTACGGGACTATCGGGCAGCTGGCGGTGACGGTCCTGGGTGAAACGCCAGTGTTGCGTGATTGAACATAATCGACCGAGTTCGATAGGCTCGGGGTTTGGCGTGCGGGCCGATCGAGCCGAGGGTGATGCGATGAGGCAAGCGTTCGATGCTTGGAAGCGGGCGGTGACCCGGGGTGCCAGTACCCGGGCCATTGCGGAGAAGCTGGACAGCAATGGGCCCAGGATCAAGCGACATTTGGAGGAGTCGGATCCGCCGGTGGCGGACACGGTGATCGAGCTGGCGCGGGCCTACGGGGTGAATCCGGTGGAGGGGTTGATCGCTGCCGGGCTCATCACGCGCAGCGATGTCGATCATGCTGCAACGAAGGACGCGCTTGCCGAGGTGCCCATGTTGCAGTTGCTGGAGGAGGCCGTGGAGCGGGAGCGGCGGGCCGTGCGGCGGCGGGCGCCCGAGGGTGAGCAGGCGGCGGACAGCGAGGAGCGCCGGAGCCGGCGGTTCCGGCGCAAGGTCGGCGAGGGGACTGCGGAGTAGGCGTTCCTACGGCGCGACCGCGAGAAAACCGAACGCCGCGAAGAGCGAGAGGTGCACCGTGCCCTGCAGCAGGGTGGCGCGGCCGGGCACCACGGTGAGCATGCCGACGACCACTGTTATTGCCAGCAGCACCATTTCGGTCGCGCCCAGACCGAGCAACAGCGGGGTGTCCAGCCAGATCGAGGCGACCGCGATGGCCGGAATCGTGAGGCCGATGCTGGCCATGGCCGAGCCCAGTGCCAGATTCAGACCGACCTGAACCCGACCGCCGCGCGCGGCACGCACAGCGGCCAGCGCCTCGGGCAGCAGGACCAGCATTGCGATCACCACGCCGACCGCCGAGCGCGGCAGCCCCGCTGCGTCGACACCGGATTCGATGGCCGGGGACACCGCCTTCGCCAGACCGACCACCCCGACCAGAGCGGCGATCAGCAGTCCGCCGCTGATCCACGCGCGGCGCCCACTCGGCCGCTCCGCGTGCTCGTCCTCGTCGTCGGTGCCGGGCTCCACCGGGAGGAAATCCTCTTTGTGCCGCACGGTCTGCATGGCGATGAAGCAGCCGTAGAGCACCAGTGAGGCGACAGCCGCGAAGGCCAGCTGGGCGGGCGAGAAGTGCGGTCCGGGTTCGCTGGTCGTGAAGGTCGGCAGCACCAGGCTCAGCGTGGCCAGGGTCGCGACCGTGGCCAGCGCCGCACCCGTGCCCTCCGCATTGAAGACCGCGACCCGCCGCCGCAACGCCCCCACCAGCAACGCCATTCCGAAGATGCCATTGCAGGTGATCATGACCGCTGCGAACACGGTGTCGCGGGCCAGTGGCGCGGCCTTGTCCCCGGCCGAAACCATCAGCGTCAGAATGAGTCCGACCTCGATGATGGTCACCGCAATGGCCAGCACCAGCGCGCCGAACGGCTCGCCGACGCGATGCGCGACGACCTCGGCGTGATGCACCGCGGCCAGTACCGCCGCCAGCAGGAGAGCGAATACCGGGATGTCGGCCAGCAGCGACAATTCCCGGCCCCACACCCCGGCGAGCATCACCACCGCGAGCAGGGGAACGACTACGGTCCAGCGAATCTTGTCCAGCAGCAAAGGTTCCTCAGGGTCACGGGATTCGACGAGCGCGGAAATCCCTCGGACGCAGCCGAATCGACCGGGCACGCGCTGGTCGACCGGCGCGTGCCCGATGTTCGACCCACGTCAAACCATAGAGGTACGATGCAACGTTCCACAATCACAATGAACCATTGTCGTTCCATCGAGCATGGTCAGCTCAGACATATCGCCAGCTCAGACTGCCCATCCGAGAAATATGTGATCGCACCCACATGGAACGACATCGGCATACGAGACGAAACCCTCTGCAACTCCCCCATTCACACCAGGGGGGTGAAGTCCCGGCTCGCGAGGTACTCCGGCCGCGGATGCGGCGCGGCATAGGGATCGAGCAGCGTGTTCTCGACACTGTTGAACACCAGGAACAGATTCGAGCGCGGGAATGGCGTGATATTGCCCGCCGACCCGTGCATGAGATTCGAGTCGAACAGCAACGCCGAACCCGCCCGCCCGGTGAACTGCGTAATGCCGTGCTTCCCGGCCAGATCCGTGATGGCCGCCTGCGACGGGACGCCGATCTCCTGACCGCGCAGGGAAACCCGGTGATGATCGGCCGGCGTCTCACCCTGACAGGGGACGAAAGTGCGATGCGAGCCCGGCATGACCATGAGGCTGCCGTTGAACGGGTAGTTGTCGGACAGCGCGATCGACAGGCTCACCGCCCGCGGCGTCGGCATGCCGTCCTCGGCGTGCCAGGTCTCGAAGTCGGAGTGCCAGTAGAAGCCGGTGCCGGTGAACCCGGGCATGTAGTTCACCCGGGTCTGATGCAGATAGACCTCGGAGCCGAGAATCTCGCGCGCCAGACCGGCAATCCGCTCCTCGCGCACCAGATCCGCGATCATGGCGCTGAGCCGGTGCACCTCGAACAGGGAACGCACCCGATGCGACTCGCGCTCGATGATCACGCGCTCGTCCAGCACGAGGTCGGGATCGCCGGTCAGCCGCTGGATTTCGGCCGCGACCGCACCGACCTCGTACGGATCGAGCAGGCTGTCGACCACGGCGTAGCCGTTGTCGTCGAAATCGGCGAGGGCATGGCTGCCGATCTCACCCCACACCGTCGGGTCGTCACGCTCGATCGGCGGGGTGCCGACCACCGTGCGGGTGCGATAGCGATCGATTCTTCCGTTGTCGGACACAGTCATTCGAAACTCCTAGTCGACGGCGACGAGCGGGTACACACCGTGCTCGTCGTGCACCTCCTGCCCGGTCACCGGCGGATTGAACACGCAGAGCATGCGCATCCGGGTGCGGGCGAAGAGGCGGTGCCGTTCATGGCCGTTCAGCAGATACATCGAGCCGGGGCCCAGCTCGTAGGTGGTGCCGTGGTCGAGATCGACCAGGGTGCCCTCGCCCTCGACCAGCCAGACGGCCTCGATGTGGTGCTGGTAATGGAATTCGTGGACGGTCTCGGCGTCGATGGTGGTCTCGTGGAACGAGAACCCGACCCGGTCGCCGCCGAGCACGATGCGCTTGCTGCGCCAGCCCGGGCCCGCGACGTCCCGATCGGTGCCGGTAATCTCGGCGGTGGTGCGCACGATCATGTCAGCGCCCCCGCCCGCCGCTGACGGCATCCAGTGAGGCGGCCAGCAGCTCCAGGCCGTGATCGAGCTCGTAGTCGGTAATGGTCAGCGGCGGAAGCAGTTTCACCACCTCGTCCTCGGGACCGGCGGTCTCCACCAGCAGCCCGCGCTGGAAGGCGGCGGCACAGACCTTCTCCGCCTGCGAGGCGTCGTCGAAGACCAGGCCGTGCACCAGACCACGCCCGCGCGCGCCGACACCGTCGAAGGCCGCGGACATGCCCGTCAGGGCACGGTCGATGCGCTCGCCTTTGGCCCGGGTGGCGGCCTCCAGGGCGTCGTCGGCCCAGTAATGCTCCAGCGCCGCACGGGCGGTGACGAAGGCCGGGTTGTTGCCGCGGAAGGTGCCGTTGTGCTCGCCCGGCTTCCACAGGTCCAGTTCCGGCTTGAACAGCACCAGAGCCATCGGCAGGCCGTAGCCGCCGATCGACTTGGACAGCGTGACGATATCCGGTGTGATACCGGCCATTTCGAAGGAGAAGAACGGTCCGGTGCGGCCGCAGCCCATCTGCACGTCGTCGACGATCAGCAGAATCTCACGGGCGGAACACAATCCGGCCAGCTTGCGCAGCCACTGCACGCTCGCGAGGTTGACTCCGCCCTCGCCCTGGACGGTTTCGACGATCACGGCGGCCGGGCTGTCCAGGCCGGAGGAGGCATCGTCGAGGACGCGCTCCATCCATTCGAACGAATCATCGTCCGCGCCGGACAGATACCCGTCGAAGGGCATCGAGGTGGCGTGCTGCAGCGGCACGCCCGCGCCTGCCCGCTTGGCGGCATTGCCGGTGACCGACAGGGCGCCCAGCGTCATGCCGTGAAAAGCGTTGGTGAAGTTGAGGATCTCGGTGCGGCCGGTCACCTTGCGGGCCAGTTTGAGCGCGGCCTCCACCGCGTTCGCGCCGGTGGGCCCGGGGAACTGCACCTTGTAGTCCAGGCCGCGCGGCTTCAGGATCCGGTCGCGCAGCGACTGCAGCAGATCGCGCTTGGCGACGGTGGACATGTCGAGCCCGTGGGTGAGGCCGTCGCCCGCGATGTACTCGAGCAGTGACTGCTTCAGCACGGGGTTGTTGTGGCCGTAGTTGAGCGCGCCCGCGCCGGCGAAGAAATCCAGGTACTCCCGGCCGGACTCGTCGCGGAGCCAGGCGCCGGACGCGGTGTCGAAGACCGTGGGCCAGGAACGGCAGTAGCCGCGCACATTCGACTCGAGATCCGCGAAAACCGTCATATCGGGGCTAGTCATCGCCATTCCTCCTGAGTGGTGACCGGTGCGATGCGGTAGAGGTCCTCGGGCTGATGCCCGCCGGGAAACTGATCCGCCGTGAACAATGTGGTGCGGGTCAGGGCCGCGCCACGACGGCGGGCCAGCGAGGCGAACATGGCGACCGAGGCCGGATTGTCGGGGGCAATGGTGGTCTCGAGCTGCGTGACTCCGCGCGCCGCGGCACTTTCCAGCAGCGCGTCGAGCATGTCGACGCCCAGGCCGTGCCCACGATGGGGCTGATCGACCGCCACCTGCCAGACGAACAGGATGTGCGGCCATGCGGGCCTGGTGTAGCCGATGACGAATCCGGCTATCTCGCCGTCTATTTCAGCGACGATCGAGGTATCGGCGAAATCGCGGCACCACAGCAGATAGGCATAGCTGGAGTTGGTGTCGAGGACCCGGGAGTCCTCCGCAATGCGCCACATTGGTGCGCCGTCGGCGAGCACCGGCTCCCGGATCTGGATGGTTTGCTGGGATATCGCGTCAAATTTGCTGATTTGGATCTGCATGACCACTTCAGCCTGACGGTGAAGTTTTGAGGTCTTCCATGCGAACTCATTGCGATCTCATGACGATCCCATGACTCCGCGGGCCTCACACACCCGCGAATTCGCCTATCGCGGCATATCGAGGCGATATCCGAGGCCGCGCACGGTCACCACGATGCGCGGCTCCGACGGGTCCGTCTCGATCTTCGTGCGCAGCCGGCGGACATGGACGTCGACCAGCCGCTCGTCACCGAAGAAGCCTTCATCCCAAGCTCGTTCGAGCAGCAGGGTGCGGCTGAGGACCCGGCCGGGATTGGCCGCGAGTTCACACAGCAGGCGAAACTCGGTGACGGTCAACGGAATCTGCTCCTCGCCCCGGCGCACCACGCCACCATCGGGCGAAAGCACCAGCGGCGCAGCATCATCGGAGTCCAGGATGATCTCTACCGGCGGCTCGGCCGCCGGATCCTCCGGCAGCCCGCCCAGGTGCGGCCGCCGCCGCAGCGCCCGCATGCGCGCGCTGATCTCCTTGAGCTCGAACGGCTTGGTCACGAAATCATCGGCGCCCGCCTCCAGCGCCGCGACCACATCGTGGGTGTCCGCGCTGGCGCTGACCACCATGATCGGCACTTCGTGCGCGCGCCGCACCTCGCGAATACAGGTGAAGGCATCCATCTCGCCCACCAGCAGGTCCACGATCATCACATCCGGCGCGCCATGATTGCGCAGCCGCTCCAGGGCCACCTCGGCCGCGCCTGCCTCGGCGACCTCGTAGCCCTCCCCTTCCATCGCCGCCCGCAGGGCGCTGCGGACCCGGTAGTCGTCCCCCACGATCATCAGGCTCGCGCCCATCATCCATATCCTTTCGTCCGAAGGACGCCGCGAACACGTCCAGCGGACAATCACCGAGCTGCGGTGATCGTGTTCGACTAGGTCGAATACCCGAACCTTAGTTGAACGAAACATCAGGCCATCCCGGGTATGCGAGCCGATAGCTGATGCACATCACGCGGATTGCTACCGGTCAGGCGGGGGAAATACCGAATGGCACCGCCATGCTTCCGCATTTGCGCACGTCAAAGCCACTTCGGTCGCATTTGCGACATTGTGAGAACCTGCACAGAGGTTTCGCCGAATCAGGAGTTCGCCGGGCGATCCCGGACCTCGATGTCGATGACCGGCCCCTGGGCGGGGTCCAGCCAGCACATCACGCGGTCCAGATCCGCGCCTGGAAGCGCTACGCAGCCCGCGGTCGGGGTGCCGTCTCCGACATGGAGGAAGTACGCCGAACCCGCGCCGGCGACGACCGGAGAGCGGTTGTAGTCGATGACGACGGCGTGATCGTAGGCGGGACCGGCCGTACCCAGGTCCTCACCCGCGGACTCATCGAACGGGCAGGTGCCGGGGGCACAGGTGTAGTGGGTGTTGTAGAACGGCGATCTGGTGTCGGAGACCCACCAATCCGATGGTGTCACTCGGCGATACGGGAGTCTGGTGCCGTTGTTGGCTGAGATGCCGAAAGCCTCTGTCAGCGTCCAGATTCCGGCCGGGGAACGGGTGGCCGATTCGCTGGTGGGCCCGATGCCTTGCGCACCCACGTCGGCGTGCAGGGGGCCGATCGCTCGAACCCATTGTGTGCCATCGCGATCCCAGGCGGTGAGGGTGGCGGTGGTGGCGGTGGGGGAATCGGCGGTGACGGTGATGAGCTGATTGGCCGGACCGGTGTACGTGGGCTGTTCCACCGGAGGCTCGGAGTGCTGCTGAGCGCAGCCGGCCACAGCCAGGGCTATGACGGCCAGGGCTGCGATCGCTGGGCGGGGACGGGTTCGACGCATCGTGGTTGCCAGTTTGCCTGAGATGGCGTGCTCGGGTCGCATGAAGCCCGGGGTGGAATTCGGGTCGCTCGGCCTGTCGGCGGAGGTTAGGCGAGGGAGTGTTCTTCGATGGGGGCCGAGAGAGAGGTGCCGTTCAGGTCCAGGTAGAGATGGCGGTCTGTGACCGAGAGCGTGAGGGTGTTGCGGCGGTCGAGGAGGGCGGTGGCGGCGTCGATGAAGGAGCGGTCGAAGGCGTAGAGGGGGATCTGGTCGGCCTGGTGGATGCGTTTGCCGGCGAGTTGGGCGAGAACTTTTGCGGGGTCTCGATGGGTGTAGATGGCTACACGGTCGGCCAGTTTGCTGGCGCGGTGGATGCGGTCGGCGTCCGGGGCGCCCACGTCGATCCAGGTGGTGAGGCGGCCGGTGAGGTCGCGGATGAGAACCGGCGGCTCATCGGTGGAAGAGACCCCACCATCACTGAACGCGATTCCCTCTTCATACTCCAAGCAATAGGCCAGGATCCGAGCCAACATGTACTCCCCGGTCTCGGAAGGATGCCGCGCAACCCGCAACTCCAACTCCTCGTAGACCCCCCGATCCACATCAGCCAACTGCACATTCACGTTGTAGAGAGTCGCGTTCAGGGCCATAGTCCCAGCAGCCTAAAGCCCACCCCACCCCCGCCCACAACCGGTTCAGACTCCACCCACGCCAACCAACCGCTCGGACCCCACCCACAGCAGACGAACGGTCCGGACTCGACCCACAGCAGACGAGCGATTCGGACTCGACCCACAGCAGACGAGCGATTCGGACTCGACCCACAGCAGACGAGCGATTCGGATTCTCTTCGTGGGTTGTCTCTGAAAGGTGATCCGGGCAGTCCGTGGGCCGGAAGGTAAGTCACGGCTCCCAACCCGGCGTGAGCCCAAGTCCGGTAGCGCAGGCGACGCAACCACACTTCCCCGTTCCCTGCGCACGCCAGCAGGACACGAGCAGCCGGGTGTCATGCAACCCGAGGACCCCACCTCGAGCAACTGGAAACGATGGAGCTGGCGACCAACTCCCCAACGTGATGTCTCTGATCGACCCGAGCAGTGCCCGAAGGATCAATCCTCTTGGGCGCGATCCACCCACACCGCCCGCGATACGGCGAATCCTTGCCCATCACAACAGTTTTCCAACCGTCGGGACTGTCATTGACCAACGCATGGCAGTGATCGCAAGCCAGTACAAGGTTGTTCAGGTCGGTGAGTCCGCCATCAGCCCAGTCGACGATGTGGTGCACCGCGCACATCGAAGCGGGCGCATCGCACCCCGGACGAGTGCATGCCTTATCGCGAGCAATGAGCGCCAGCCGCTGAGCCGAGTTGGCCAGGCGGCGAGACCGTCCCAGGTACAAGGGCATTCCCTCACCATCGAGCACCGCCAGCACCGGCTTCGTGCCCTCGGCCAGCTTCAGAGCCTCATTGATCGAGACGTGCCCACCCGACGCGGTGGTCGCGACCCCGGCCGCGCGCTCGAGATCGGCCAGACTCATGGTGATGATCGCCTCCACCGGCAAACCCCGGTGGGAGCCGAGCTTGCCCGGGTCCACGCCCGGCTGCAACAACGCGAACAGCGCATCGTGCGTACGCTGGGCCGAGTCACGGCGGTCGCGGCGCACAGCGGCCTCCAGCACATCGGTGTCGATGGATCCGGCACCGGCAGTGGGGCTTTCAGTGTCCTCGATATTGCACATACCCGGGCGTCCGAACTTGGCCAGCACCGCATCCAGCAGTGCCCGCAGCTCTGGAGTGATCCACCCCTCGATCCAGGACATGCCATTCACGCCCGGACGGCACACCACGATCCCGCGCCGCCGCTTCCGATCGGCATCGCTGGTCATCGTCCCGTCAGGGTCGACCCGGGCGAGGATCTCCCGCCCGATCCTCGGCAGATCGTCCGGCCAGCCTTCGCGGGAATAGTCGACGAGAATCCGCTCGGTCCTGTCGCGAGTGCCCGCATCGATCTCCTTGGGCAGATGCGTCATCACCTCCACGATGTTCCGCACGTGATCGCGTGAAATATCGCCCGCCTCATAGGCTTCCGCCACCACCGCCAATACCGGCGGCCGCAGATGCCCCGTGAGCTGCCGAAACTCCCCGCACTGCCTGGTGATCTTCACCCGTACCGACGCGTCATACCGCGACAACCCCAGCGTCTGCCGCAGAAACGGCACCGCGTTACCGGCCCCGCTGCGGTCCGGCAGCGACCGATCCATCGCCTCGATGATCAGCCGTGAATCCAGCGCCGACAGCTGCCTCTTACAGCTCTCCAACCGCTGCATCAACTCCACGACATCGTCATCGGAGAACTGATTCATATCTCCGTGCAGCAGCGAACCCGAAAGAGACCGCACCGCAGCATCGACATCAGCGATGCCACAGCTGTCGAGTGTCTCCCCCTTGATTCCCATGCACTAATTCTACCGCGCCCCCACTATCCATTAGTACCGAATTCCACTCTGATACAAGGCTTTTCAATCCCCATCACCAAAACGACCGGTTGCTAATGCCGTATTCCGAAGCCGAGCCGGAAACCCCGGCCCCAGCCGAGCGGAAATGTCCTCGTGCCGCAACGGTTCCCGGCAATGCGAGCACACCACCTCGGCGTGCGTATCGTGGTCACACGCCGTGTGATGCAGAACCACCGGCTCCCCGGATTCCGGAGCCAGGTACCGATCCCCCCAGGCCATCATGGCCGCGATGACGGGAAAGAAATCGCGCCCCTGATCGGTCAGCCGGTATTCGTGGCGAACCGGCCGCTCCTGATACGGAACCTTGGTCAACAGTCCCGCGTCCACCAATCGGTTCAAACGCTGGGTGAGGATATTGCGGCTGAGACCGAGGGTGGATTCGAAATCGTCGAAACGCTTGGCGCCGTAGAAAGCTTCGCGGAGGATGAGCGGCGTCCACCAGTCGCCCAGCAGGTCGACGGTGCGGGCGACGGTGCACGGCCAGTTCGCGAAACTCGTTCGTTTCATGCGGTCACGGTATCCAGGCGGGCGGGGACGTACTTGTGCCAGGGGGTGCCGACCCATTCGTCACGGTCGTCGAAGGAGGTCAGCTCGTTCGGGGCGGTGCCGGTGGTGACGGAGGTGCCGTCCGGGGCGGCGACCGAGAGCCCGAAACCGTTGGGCAGCGACAGGTGGCCCGGGCGCATGCGGTCGGTGGGCTCGACGGGGACCTGCGCGGTGCCGCGCCGGGTCGTCACCTGGACCAGGTCGCCCGCGGTGAGCCCGAGCCGCTCGGCATCGCCGGTGCTGATGCGCAGGGTGCCCGCCGCATCACGCTTGCGCCAGGCCGGGTCGCGGAAGATGGTGTTGGCCGTGAAGGCCCGGCGCTCACCCGCCGAGAGAATGAACGGCCAGTCCGCACTGTCGTCCTCGGTCGGCACGGGCAGGGTGGCGATCACCTCCAGCAGCTCCGGAATCTCCAACCGGATCACCTTGTCGCGCACCCGGTTCCAGGTCTCCGCGTAATCGTCCTCGGAGATCACGATGCCGTGCTTGCCCGTCAGAATCGCCTCGAACAGCCGCTCCCCCGCCTCCAGACCCGTTCCGTACCCGGCGCGTTCGACGCTGGCCGGAAACTTGCGCACCATGTTGTAGGCCGCCGCCCACAGCAGTGCCGCCGAGGCCGCACCGTCGGGCAGCGTCTCCCCCAGCGTCCGATACAGCAGCACGGGAGCGAGTTTCGACCGCGCCGGATCGCCGAGGATCCCCAGGAAGGCCATGGCGAACGCCTCCCGCCCCTGCGCGAGCGCGGCCCGCAGCGGCGCGTAGTCCGCCTCGCTCAGCACGCCCGCGGCCTCGACCAGGCGGGCGTGGATCTCGGGCTCGGGCAGCACGCCCGCCGGCGCGGGCAGCACCGGGTGCCGCAGGTGGAAGATATTGCGCGGGAAGTCGAAGTTGAAGAACGTGGCCTCGTACTTCTCGAACTGGGTGGGCGCGGGCAGCACATAGTCGGCCAGGCGCGCGGTCTCGGTCATGGCGACGTCGATGACGACCACCAGTTCCAGCGCCGCCAGCGCCTCGCGCATGCGGGCCGAATCCGCCAGGGAGTGCGCCGGATTCGCGCTCTCGATGAACATGGCGCGGTAACGCGCCGGGTGGTCGGTGAGGATCTCTTCGCTGATCACATTGCACGGCACCAGACCGCTCACGATCTGCGCGCCGGCTACCGGGCTCTTGGGTCCCTCGCCCGCCGGATGCCCCCGGTCGTGGCCGAGATTGCTCAGGCCGGTGAAAGCGTATTGGGTGCCCGGCTTTCCGACATTGCCGGTGAGCAGCCAGACCAGCTTCTCGACATAGCTGACCACCGTCGAGTACCGGTTCATCTGCACGCCGAGGTCCTCGAGCGCGGCGACCGAGCTCGCACGGGCCAGCCGGTGCGTCGCGGCGGTCACCAGGTCCAGATCGACGTCGGCGATGGCGCAGTACTTTTCGATCGGCACCGCTCGCAGCACCGGCAGCACCGCGTCCCGGCCGCTGGTGTGCTCGGCCAGCCATTCCTCGTCGATCAGGTTGTCGCGCACCAGGATCGCGGCCATGGCCGTCAGCAGGTATACGTCGGTGCCCGGCCGCAGCTGCAGGTGGAAGTCCGCCAGCTCGGCGGTCTCGGTGCGCACCGGGTCGAGCACGATCATCGACCGTGCCGGGTCCTTGGCGATCTCCTTCAGCACCGTGCGCGCCCGCGGAAACCCGTGCGACTGATACGGATTCTTGCCGATGAAGAACGCCACCTCGGCATGCTCGACGTCCGCGCGCATCGGGTAGCCGGTCATCCGCGCGCCCACCCAGAAGTCACCGGTCTTCTCCTGCGCCAGCGCGCTGGACCGGTACTTCATGCCGAACGCGGCCATGGTCGCCGGGGCGTACGCACCGCCCAGGTGATTGCCCTGCCCGCCACCGCCGTAATAGAAGATCGATTCACCGCCGAAGTGGTGCCCGACCTCCAGCAGCTTGGCCGACACCTCGGAAATCGCTGTCTCCCAATCGATTTCCTCGAAGCTGCCGTCCGCACGCCGCCGCAGCGGCGAGGTCAGCCGGCCGGTGTGCCCGTTCTGGTAGCGGTCCAGCTGCAGGGCCTTGTTACAGGTGTAGCCCTCCGACGCCGGATGCAGCTTGTCGCCGCGGATCTTCTCGAAGGACCGGCCGTCCGGCCCGAGCAGCACCTGGATGCCGCAGTTGCACTCGCACAGGATGCACGCCGTGGGCCGCCACTCCGTCATGTGAGGAGCGTAACTCGAGTCAGTTCACTAGCGCTACTAACAAGCGATCCTTGGCCGCTTTCGTCTACAGGTCCTTGACCAGGATTCCGAAGGAGTGGGCGAAGACCGGGGCCAGCTCGAGCAGCTGCGTATTGGTGACCAGCGCACCCGACAGCGACTCGACCCCGCTGGAGATGCCGATCGACCGGGCCTCACGCAGGTCGACCTTCTTCAACTTGGCATTGCGCAGCGACAGCCCGGAGATCTCCGAGCCGGGGAAGGTCACCGAGGTCAGCGTCGCCTCGCTGATATCCACGTCCCGCAGCACGCAATCCACGAACGAGACATCGGTCAGCACCGCACCACGCAGATTCACCGAATCGAACTTGCAGTTGTGGAAACTCACCCGCCGCAGCGCCGACCCGAACGCCTCCACCCCCGACATGGCCGCGAGCACGAATTCCGAATCCATCCAATTGGTTTCGGACAGATCGGTCCGAATCCAGCGGGTACTGCCCAGCCAGACATCGTTGAACCGCGAATACCGGAAGAAACCTCCGGTCACCGTGGTGGCCGAGATGGCGCACTCGGTGAAGGTCACGCCGCGCAGCTGCGGATCGTCGAGTGAGAGGCCGTCGAAATGGGCACAGTCGTAAGCGCCCTCATCGAGCAGCGTCTCCTGCGGTTCCAGGAAACGCGCGAAAGGCAGGTCGGCCAGCTCCCGTGGCATATCGGTTCCTTACCGGGTCGAGGTGAAGATCGGATCGGCACAACGCTCCCGACCGTACTCGAGGCTCACGACAGCCCGGCCACCCATCCGCGCGACCGACCGGACCCTCGACCTGCTACTCCGGGCCGGTTCGCGGGGTCAGCGCCGCGTTCGGCGGTGTGCAGTCGTCGGTCGCCAAGGTGGCGAGAAGCTCGCGCAGGGTGTGGCGCTGACCGGGCGAGAGGGCGGCGAAGATCTCTTCGGCGGCGTCACGGCGAGCGTCGGACATCCGAGCCACTACCCGGCGGCCCGCCGCGGTCGGGGTCACCAGGGTGGCGCGGCGGTTGGCCGGATCCGGTTCGCGGGCAACCAGTCCGGCGGCGACCAGGGCGTCGACGACGGTCGTAGCCGAGCGCGGCACGATGCCCAGGTGCTCCGCGAGGGCGGACATGCGCAGCGGTTCGTCGCCGTGCTCGTCGGCGCGGCCGATGATGCGCAGCGCGCGGGCCTGGGCCGGGGTGAGGCCGAGCGGCGACAGCCGCGCCGACTGCGTGCGGCGCAGCCGTTTGGTGGTGCGCAGGAAGAGTTCGGCGAGGTCATCGTCGGGAACGACACGCCTCTCGCCCGTCGCGCGCGGCTCGTCTGCAGGACTGCTCGACATGATCCAGAGCATAACTCATTGTCCTCGGAACAATTATGAGCCAAACTCAGTTATAGCGCGTGACTCCCTGCGAAAGGAGGCGCTGATGGCTTCACAACCTGAACTTCGCCGGATCGTCCGGCTCTTTCATCCCTATCGCGGGCGCTTGGCCCTGGTCGCGGCCCTGGTGGGTTTGGCCTCGCTGGCCGGTCTGGCTTCCCCGTTCCTGCTGCGCGGCATCATCGACGACGCCCTGCCGCAGGGTCGCACCGGACTGCTGACCCTGCTGGCCGTGGGCATGATCGCGGTCGCGGCGCTGAACAGTGTGTTCGGCGTCTTCCAGACCTATATCTCGACCGCGGTCGGACAGGACGTCATGCACGATCTGCGGTCGGCCGTCTACGCGCGACTGCAGTCCATGCCGCTGTCCTTCTTCACCACCACCCGCACCGGCGAGGTGCAGTCGCGAATCGCCAATGACATCGGCGGCATGCAGTCCACGGTCACCTCGACGATCACCTCGCTGGTCTCCAACTTCACCTCCGTCGTCGCGGCGGTCATCGCCATGTTCGCGCTGGACTGGCGACTCACGCTGGTCTCGCTGGTCATGCTGCCGCTGTTCGTGTGGATCAGCCGCCGGGTCGGCTCCGAGCGCCGGCGCATCACCGCGGAGAAGCAGCGCAAGCTGGCGGGCATGTCGGCGATCGTGGAGGAATCGCTGTCGGTGAGCGGAATCCTGTTGTCACGCACCATGGGTCGCTCATCCGCGCTGGTCGAGGATTTCACCCGGGAATCGCGGGGGCTGGTGGATCTGGAGATCCGCTCCAGCATGGCCGGGCGGTGGCGGCAGTCGACCATCTCGATCGTGATGGCGGCCATGCCGGCGGTCATCTACTGGGCGGCGGGCATGACCGTGGCCCAGGGGCATCCGCTGGTGTCGATCGGCACGCTGGTCGCGTTCACCACGCTGCAGAGCGGCCTGCTGCGGCCGACCGTCATGCTGCTGTCGACCGGCGTCGACATTCAGAGCTCGCTGGCGCTGTTCGGGCGGATCTTCGAATACCTGGATCTGCGGCCGGACATCGAGCAGCCCGAGCGGCCCACGCCCCTGCCGGAGCAGGTGACGGGCGCGGTGCGGTTCGAGCGCGTGGGGTTCGCCTACGACGCGGATCGGAACGTGCTGAGCGACATCGATATCGAGGTGCCCGCCGGGTCGAGTCTGGCGATCGTCGGCGAAACCGGCTCGGGGAAGACGACTCTCGGGTATCTGGTGGCGCGGCTGTACGACGTGACGTCCGGCCGGGTCACCGTCGACGGCGTGGATGTGCGGGAGCTGTCCTTCGCCGACCTGTCCGCGGCGGTCGGTGTGGTGTCGCAGGAGACCTACCTGTTCCACTCCTCGGTCGCCGACAACCTGCGCTTCGCGAAACCCGATGCGACAGAGGCGGAATTGCATGCCGCGGCCCGGGCCGCGCAGATCCACGACCACATCATGAGCCTGCCCGACGGGTACGACACCCTGGTCGGCGAGCGCGGCTACCGCTTCTCCGGCGGGGAGAAGCAGCGGCTGGCGGTGGCGCGGGCCATCCTGCGGAATCCGCCCATCATGGTGCTCGACGAGGCGACCAGCGCGCTGGACACCAGGACCGAGCGCGAGGTGCAGGCGGCGATCGACGCGCTGTCCGCGAATCGCACCACCATCACGATCGCGCACCGGCTGTCCACGATCCGGGACGCCGATCAGATCGTGGTGCTCGATCAGGGTCGCGTGGTGGAACGCGGCACGCACCGGGAACTGGTGGAGCGCAACGGTTTCTACGCCGACCTGCTGGCCCGCGACACCTTCGACGATGTCATGGCCGAGGCCGACGTGGTCGGCGTGCTCGAATCCTGAACCCGGACAGCGGAAAGCCCTGCCGTCCACGCTGACGACAGGGCCTCTTTTCTCCCTACCAGCCGATATTTCCGCCGAGAGGGACGTTCACCCAGCTGGGCGCGGTCGGGTCGAGGTCGATGTGCTGGGGCAGCAGCTCGCTCTCGTTCAACAGCGGCCGCAGCGGCAGGCCGCGCGGGAAGTTGAACGCGAAGACGTC
The DNA here is from genome assembly GCF_053603795.1 of Nocardia sp. NPDC004123. NCBI lineage: Bacteria > Bacillati > Actinomycetota > Actinomycetes > Mycobacteriales > Nocardiaceae > Nocardia > Nocardia sp. NPDC004123. Next base: position 60,470 of record NZ_JBSGGG010000020.1, on the reverse strand, counting down.
GATGCGCAGGCGGTGGCCCGGCTGCAGGACGGCGTCGGTGGCGGTCAGGCCCAGATCGACGGTGGTGGGCCGACCGGGGACGAGCGGCTCGCGATCGGCCAGGGTGAGGACCGGGTACGGGTCGGTGTAGTCGCCGTTGGCCGAGCGGGTCGCCTTGTCCTCGTCCACCTTTCGCAGCGACGCGGTCAGCTGGCCGGAGGTCAGCACCGTGGACCTGCCGTCGGGCGCGACGTCGTTGAGTGTCGCGGTCCAGTAGCCGTCGGTGGCGTCGAGCACCGTGTTGAGGTGCACGTTCACCGGCCCGGAGACGAGAGTTGCGTCGGCCACCGGTCGGCTGGTGAAGGTGAGGCCGTTCAGTTCCATCGGCCGCGCGTCCTTGGCGCAGGCGTCGAGGACGGCCGTGACGCCCGCGGTGATCTGCGCCGAATCGCGTGAGCACAGGCTGTTGACGCCGGGCGCGACGGTGAGCCGCTCCGGCCCGGCGGGATCGGCGACCAGGCTGCCGTCGTGCACACTCATCGGAGCGGTGCCGCTGGGCGCGCCGGACAGGTACAGGCGGCGGTAATCGACGTCGCTGCGCGGGAATTGGTCCGTCGTGGTCCAGGAGCCGCCCTGCTGGAACAGCGTCACCGGGCCGTAGCCGTCGATGCCGTTGTCGATGCCCTCGAGCCACCTGTCGAACCAGGCGCGCTCCAGCACGTCCAGGCGCGGCGGGGCCCCGGGTGCGCCGAAGCCGCTGCCGGGATCGGCGTGGTAGGTGTCGCCCATGATCAGCTGTTTTTGCCCGGGCGGCAAGGGAATCGCGTCATAGATGCGGGGTTCGGAGTAGGTGAAGATGTCGTGCCAGCCGCCGTAGACCATGGCCGGCACCCGCACCCGGTCCGGATGCCCGAGCCAGGCGGTGCGCAGGCTGCTGTCGGGTTCCAGGATGCTCTTCAGGTTGTCCGGGATCTCCGGGATGGACTGCACCGTCAGCGCCTGAATGATGTAGTCGAAAAAGGTGAACGGGCTCTGCAGGCGGTCGGCCAGCCACTTCCAGTCGAAGGCGCCGGAGAAGATCGAGGTCAGATCCGGCAGCAGTTTGAGGCTGTCCACACCCAGCAACCACGGTGGGATGAAACCGAATCCGAGCGCGCCGCCGGTGGCGAGCACATCGCGCACCAGGTCACTGCCGGGCTCGACCGGGAAGATGGCCTTCAGCGCGTCCGGCTGGTGTTCGGCGGCCTGCACCTGATTGATCGCCGAGTACGAGATGCCCGACATCCCGACCTTGCCGTCCGACCACGGCTGCTGGGCCGCCCAGTTGATCACCTCGACGCTGTCGAGCTGCTCACGCTCCTGGAAGACCTGCCAGACGCCCTCGGAGAAGCCGGTGCCGCGCACGTCGGCCACGACCTGGGTGTAGCCGGACTGGACCAGCTTCCGGTCGGCGGTGAAGACGCGGGCCGCGCCGCCGGGCACCACCTTCACCAGATCGGAGAGACCGCCCAGGCCGACACCGGACAGGTCGAAACCCTGCAGGAAGTTCGACAGCACATCCGACAGGCCGGGAATCGACAGCGCCGAATCCGCGATCATGGACACGAGTTTCGTGTACGGGGTGAGGTTGACGACCGTCGGCAGCGGGGTGTCGACGATGTGACCGTCGGCGTCCATGGGCCGATACACATTGGCCTTCAGGACGGTGCCATCGCTCATGGTGATCGGGACGTCCCAATCGATGTGCACGCCAGGATATTTCGGCGGCCCGTCCTCGGTCGCGGTCCAGGCCGCGCCCAGTGATCCGGCGTCCGGAGTGGCGGTGGCCAGCGGCCGGACCAGTACCCCGACGGTGACTGCGGTGGCGAACAGGGCGAGCGCGCCCAGCATTCGTCCCCTGAACTTGGTGAATTGCATCCCGACCCCGTGGTTGAGGAACCGCTGCGTACCCAACGGTCGGACTGTAATGGCCGACACTCTCGACCGCAATCGTGGTAGGTGTCATATGTTGATCAGGTGAGCACAGCAGCAGGCGAATTGGCCGGACGAGTCGCACTGGTGACCGGCGGCGGGCGCGGTATCGGGCGCGCCATCAGCCATGCGCTGGCCGCCCGCGGCGCGGCGGTCGCGGTCAACTGGGTGCGCCATGAGCAATCGGCGAAAGACACTGTGGCCGAACTGCATTCCCTGGGAGCCACCGCCCTCGCCGTGCACGCCCCGGTCGACGACCCGGTGGCCGTGACCGCCATGGTCGACCGGGTGACGAACGAGCTCGGCCCGATCAGCATCCTCGTCCACAATGGCGGCGTCGCCAGCCGTGGCCGCCTGGTCTCCGACACCGATCCGGCGGAGGTCGAGCGACTGCTGCGCATTCAGGCCATCGGCCCGCACCACCTCACCAAGCTCGTCCTCCCCGGCATGCGCACCTGCGAACGCGGCGACATCATCATGATCAGCAGCGTCGCCGCCCACGCCCTCGGCGCGGCCGGCGCCCCCTACAACATGGCCAAGGCCGCCCTCGAAGCCCTCGCCCACACCCTCGCAAAAGAGGAATCCCCCAACGGAATCCACGTCAATATCGTCGCCCCCGGCCTGGTCGCCTCCGACATGGGCGACCGCCTGACCGCAGCCCTGTCCGGCGGCATCCACCGCCACGCCGCCGACCTCGACGCCACCTCCCCCTTCGGCCACGTCTGCCGCCCCGAAGAGGTAGCCGACGTCGTCGCCTTCCTCGTCTCCCCCGCCGCCGGCTATCTCACCGGCCAGCGCATCGTCATCGACGGCGGCGCCTACCCATACCGGCCGTGAACCCGGAATTGCCACTGGCCAGGTCGATGCCCGGGTGCTCCCGGAATGTTCAACACAAGTTCGTGACCAGTCGGTATTCCGTGACCGGAATGCCGGGAAGCATGGTTAGCTGACCATGTGCCTGCCCTCCGACAGGCCGCAACCGACCGATTCTCGGGAGGATCCGTATGCCCACGACAGACAAGGTTTGGCCGCAGGGAACTCCGTGTTGGGTCGACTGTTCCGTCGACGATCCCGCCGCTGCGCGGGACTTCTACGCCCAGCTGCTCGGCTGGGACGTGCTCGACAGTCCGCCCGAGGCGGGCGGGTATCTGATGGCGATGCTCAACGGCAAGCCCGCCGCGGGCATCGGGCCCAAGATGGGTGAGGCCGCCATGCCCTCGGTGTGGACCACCTACTTCGCCGCCGAGAATGCCGATGCGGTCGCGGGCGCGGTCACGGCGGCCGGCGGCTCGGTGTTCATGCCGCCCTTCGACGTGATGGATGTCGGGCGCATGTTCGTCGGTGCGGACCCGGGGGGCGCGGTGTTCGGTGTGTGGGAAGCCAAGGCGCACACCGGCGCCGGGATCTTCAACGAGCCCGGTGCGTACTGCTGGAACGACCTGCACACCGCCGTGTACACGCCGTCGCAGGAGTTCTACAAGCAGGTCTTCGGCTGGTCCTTCGACGAGATCGGCAGCGAGCAGATGCCGTACTCCACCTTCGCCGGCGCGGACGGCCGCCCGATGGGCGGCGTGGCCGACAGCACCGGCCAGCCCGGCGACGGCCCCAACTACTGGCTGACCTGGTTCCAGGTCGCGGGCGCGGACGCCGCGCTGGACAAGGCCAAGGAGCTCGGCGCGACCGTCCTGATGGGCCCGTCGGACAGCCCCTTCGGGCGCATGGGCATCGTGTCGGGCCCGCAGGGCGAGGTCTTCGGTCTGATCGACACCACCGTCACCATCGGCTGATCCATCGGTCGACGCCAAGGCCGAGTGGCTCTGTGCCACTCGGCCTTTCGCGTCAGGAGAACAGTCGCGCCACGAACGGCACGCTGTCGGCCAGGGAGGCGAGCATGGCGCCGCTGTGGTCCTTCCCCGCGTAGACGTGCACCTCGGGATGCGTTCCGGCCACGGCCATGTCGGCGACCAGCTTGGCGGTGAGCGGTGCGGGGACATCGGTGTCATTGGTGCCCTGCCCGATGAACAGCGGCCGGTCGTAGCCGGTCAGCGGGACATCCATGACCGACCGCGCGGTCGGCACGAAATCGCCGTCCACCAGCGGCCGCGACACCAGCTGGTTCAGCGACACACCGGTGGCACGCTCGGCCATCGGAGCGAAGCACAGGGTCTGGGCGTCGGTCACCAGCTGCTTGCCCAGCGGGGTCAGGTAGCTGTCGAGGTCGAAGTCCGGGCGGGCCGCCTTCAGGCCGTTGAACACGTAGGTGGTGTAGGCGGTGATGTGCGGGGACCCGATGGGCGGGGTGTTCGGACCGATCAGGGTCGCGGCGTCGACGATATTGGAGGCCGGGCCGGTTGCCACCGCGCCACGGTAATCCAGTTCGGGCGCATAGCGTGTCGCGAGCGAGGCGGTGAAAACCGCGGCGCCGCCGCCCTGCGACTGCCCGATCGCCACCCACTTCGGGGCCAGCGAGTCGTCCACGGCGCGGGCGGCGCGCACCATGTCGATGGCGGCGTGCGCCTCGGCGCGGCCGTCGAGGTAGGCGTGCACGCCGGGGGTGCCCAGGCCGATGTAGTCGGTGGCGACGATGGCGTAGCCCTGCTTCATCCAGGTGGCGAGGAACCCCATGTCACGGTCGGAGCGACCGGCCACCGAGGGCGCGCAGTCGTCGCCGATGCCGACGGTGCCGTGCTCCCAGGACAGCACGGGCCAGCCGCCGGGCGGCGGGGCGCCCGCCGGGGTGAAGACCACGCCGGTGGACAGCGCGGGCTGATCGGAGGAATCGCGGGTCCAGTAGGTGAGCTTGCGGGCCGAGCCGGTGCCGTCGATCCAGAGGTCCTGCGCCAGCGCCTCATTGCCGACGACGGCGCCCGGGGCCGTGCCCTCGGCCCGGGCGGGCGGGTCGGCCTGGGCGGTGGCGGCGAGCGGCCCGGTGGCCAGCACGGCCGCCGAGACCAGGGTGATCACGGTGCGTCGCGTCATCGGAGGAGTCCTCTCGTATCGTCTCGCTTTGGTGTCACAGTGAGACACTTCGGTCAGACTATCCTGAGAAGTGTCACTTTGAGACACCAGGGTGGATATCGGCGACACGAGAGGGCGGGATGACGGCACCGACCGGATTGCGGGAACGCGAGAAGGCCAGGGTGCGGCGCGAATTGATCGACGCGGCGCTGCTGCTGTTCGAGCGCCGCGGCTTCGAGCAGACCACCGTGCAGGAGATCGCCGACGCCGCCCAGGTCTCGCGGCGCACCTTCCACCGTCACTTCCCCGCCAAGGCGGCCGTGGTCTTCAGCCATGAGGAGGACGTCATGTCCTACCTGCTGGCCGCCCTGGACCGCCGCCCGCCGCACGAGGCGGTCTTCGTCGCGCTGCGGGCCGCGCTGCGGGAGTTCCTGCTCGACGATGCCGAGGCCGAGCTGCGGCGCCGCCAGGCCGACACCGCCCGGCGGGCGCGGCTGGTGCTGATCACCAATCCGCAACTGCGCCAGGAGAATTTCACCGGCACGTTCGGCCGCCGGGACGCGCTGGCCCGGAGTTTCGCCCGCCGCGGCGGACTGGCCGAGGACGACCTGCGGGCGAAACTCGCCGCCGCGACCTGCTTCGCGGCGTTCGGAGTGGGGCTCGACGACTGGGTGGCGAGCCCCGATCCGTCCCTCGACCGCCTCTACGAGGTTCTCGACGGCACCGTCGCCGCGCTGCAGCACGGTCTCGAGATCCCCGCGGCGGCGGGCGACGACTGAGGGCTACAGCAGACCGCGCAGCCTCAGATCCGTGACGTACTTGTCGATGAGTTCCCTTGTCAGGTGCGGGATGTCGCCGTTCGGGCCGAGTTCCGCCTGCTGCACGGCCGTCTGGAAGCGCTTGGCCGGGAGCGCCGCGCCCGCGATGGGCAGGCCGGGGCGGCGGTAGGCGTGCAGGAGCGGCAGCACCGAGTGAGTGCGCTGCTGCTCCGGCAGGGCGCGCAGGGCGGTCTCGAAACGGCCGACCCAGTCCGGGTAGGCGTCGATGCGGTCGATGGGATGGCCGGATTCGATGAGCCAGTCCACGAATTCGTCGAGGGAGATGCCGTCGTCGTGGGGGTTGAGGACGTCGTAGGTCTCGAAACCGGCGGTGACGCGGGCGCCGAGAGCCGTGATGGCGGCGGCGGTGAAGTCCGCGGGCAGCCCGTCGTAGTGGGCCCGTCGCCGCCCGCCGCCGGAATCCAAGGCGTAGAACGACTTCGGGGCCAGACCGGTGGCGAGCACGCTGAGCAGCAGGCGGGTGAACATGTCGGGCAGGTTGAACTGCCCGGCGTACACGCTGTGCGCCAGGATCATGTCGGAGCGGAAGACCGCCACCGGCAGCCCGCACAGGTCGTGCGCCGCGCGCAGCAGCACCTCACCGGCCCACTTGCTGTTGCCGTAGCCGTTGGCGTACCCGTCGCCCACCGTGCGTACGGGGCTGATCTCGCGGATGTCGCCGTCCTCGGTGAACACGGCGGGGTCGATCTGATCGGCGACAGCGACCGTGGACAAGTAGGTGACCGGTTTGCGGGTCGCGGTGAGCGCCAGGCGGATCACCTCGGCGGTGCCGACCGCATTGGGACCGAACAGCTGGTCGTAGGGCAGCACGTGATTGACCAGCGCGGCCGGGTGCACGATGAAGTCGACGGTCTCGGCGAGCTCCTGCCAAACCTCTTGGTCCAGACCGAGATTCGGTGCGCCGATGTCGCCGGCCAGCACGCGCAGGCGACGCCCGGCCAGCTCCCGGTAGAGCCGCAACAGCTCGGGATCGCCGCTGTCGAACACCTCGTCCAGCCGCCGGCGCGCCGATTCGGCGTCGCGGCCGCGAATGATGCAGACGAGGGTGCCGTCGGTGTCGTCCAGGCGCTGCAGCCATTCCAGGCACAGAAACCGGCCGAGGTAACCGTTGGCGCCGGTGAGCAGCACCGTACGCGGCGGCTGCGGCGCGAGCGGCAGACCGGGCGCGGCCGCCAGGGTCGCCGCGTCCACGAACTTGTCGAGGGTGAGGTCGGTGGCGCGAATCTCGCTGCCGCCGTGCACGGTCGACGCGGTGGGACGACCGCCGGCGCCGGACCGTTCGGCCTCGATGCGGGCGGCCAGCCCGGCCAGGTCGCCGGCGGGGCTGACGATCACGCCCACCGGCACCTCGACATCGAAGATCTCGCGCAGCAGCGTCGAGAACGACAGCGCCGACAGCGAATCCCCGCCCAGATCGGTGAAGTGCGCATCCGCCTGTGGCTCGCCGCCGCCGAGGACGGCGCGGGCGGCCCGGCACACCGTCTCGAGCACCGGTCGGTCGGCGGCCTCGCGGCGCAGCGCGAGCAGCTCGTCCTCCTGCTGCCGCACCTGCGCGCGGTACAGCTCCTCGAGCCGCTCGCCGTAGCGCTGCCTGAGCTTGGGCCGCAACAGTTTTCCGATGCCGGACAGCAGGCCGTTGTCCTGGGTGAAGGGCTCGGTCTCGATCAGGAATTCGCGCGGGATCTCGTAGGACTCCAGTTCGGCATCCTTGGCGATCTGCTGCATGGATTCGGTGATGGCCGCGGTCATCTCGGCGGGTTCGAGCGCGACGGCGGCCGCCGAGGGCACGATGACGGCCAGCAGGTGCGAGCGCTCGCTGGACCCGTGCACGAAGATCTGGGCGATCAGCGGGCTGGTGGCGAAGACGGCCTCCAGCTTGGCCACGGCCACGAACTCGCCCTGCGACAGCTTGAGCACATTGTTGCGGCGGTCGACGTACACCAGATGGTCGGGCCGGACCTCGGCGACGATATCGCCGGTGCGGTAGTAGCCGTCCTCGTCGAAGATCTCGGCGGTCACCTCGGGACGTTTGAAATAGCCCGGGATCTGCTGCGTCGACTTCACCAGGAACTCGCCGCGCGGGTACGGCTTGTCGGTGGCGAAGTAGCCGAGCTCGGGTACATCGGCCAGCTTGTAGTCGATGACCGGCGGCCGGCGGATCTCGTTGTCCATGAGCAGGCCGCCGCCGGCCTCGGTGGAGCCGTAGCCGTCGACGAGCGGCTGGCCCAGCACCGAGTTCATGAACTCCTTCATCTCCGCGGAGATGGGCGCGCTGCCGACCATGACCCGGAGCAGGCGACCGCCCAGGAAGTCCTGTCGCAGTGCGGCTTTCGCGGCCTCGTCGGCCTCGAAGGGGGCCGCGCCCGCGGCGATGCGGCGCTGCACGTCGCTCTGATAGCGCTGGAACACCATGTCGCACACGCGCGGGACGAAGAACGCCTCGGTGGGCCGGGCCAGGCCGAAATCCTCGAACAGGGTCGACATGTCGCTGGCCGCCGCGAAATACGCGGTCCCGCCGCGCGCGAAGGTGCCGCTCAGCACCATGCGGCCGGCGACGTGACTCAGGGGCATATAGCAGAAATTGATGACCGGGGCCGGAATGACCGTGGGCCCCAACCACATACCGGTCGCCAGACGCTGCGGGTAGATCGCGCCCTTGGGGGTCCCGGTGCTGCCGGAGGTGTAGATGAGCAGGGCGAGCTCGTCCTCGTCGGCGGGCACGTGCAGCGGCGCCGCGGGCAGGTCCCGGCCCCGGTCCGCCACGGCCGCAAGCGATTCCAGGCTGATCGCGGCTCCCGACTCCGCGATGCGGCGCTGTGCGGCGGCGTAGGTCTCGGCGTGGTGGTCGTCGCCGGGTTCGAAGTCGAAGACCACGATCGATTCCACCGGCGTGCCGCCGAGCACGCAGTCGAGCGCGGGCGGGAGCAGTTCCAGGCTCACCGCCAGCGTCCGGGCGCCGGTCTCGGTGATGATCGAATGCCATTGTGCGGCAGGTGAACCCGATTGCAGTGGCACGCTCACCAGGCCCAGCCGGATGCCGGCCAGCTCGACGGCGGTGAAGTCGCCGCTGGCGAAGCCCAGGATGCACAGGAAGTCCCCCGCGCGCAGGGGATGTCGCGGGTCCGCGTGCCAGGCGGCCGCGATATCCCCGGAACGCACCCACAGCTCGCCATAGCTCGTGGTGCGATACGCGGGCAGCAGCCGCCGGGTGCGCCGCCCGTCGGCGCCGACCACGATCTCGGTGGCCCGCTCGGCGATGGCGGGCCGGTCGGCGTATCCGCCGAAGAGCACCGCCGCCACACCGGCCAGCCCCTGCCCGGACTGCTGGGCCGCGGCCGCGACCTCGGGTAGCGGGACCAGCGCCCGCACCTGATCGTCGGCCATCAGTTCCTCGAACCGCTTCGCGATCTCGGCATGCGCGAGCCGATCCGCGAATCGCTGGGTAAGCTCCGCCCGAACGGCGTCCTCGACCATCAATGTCCTCCCTGGTCTCCGGCGATCACGACGCCACGAATTCGTTCGGACGTCGGGTTTTCTCCCCATCAATTAGCTTTGCTAACGTTTCAACCATGGGCGGCCGGGAGGGGAAAGTCAAGCACTCCGCGGCGCACCCCCAATCCAGGATGCGCCGCGAATCCGCAGCGTGCTACCGGTAGCCCGGATCGGTCACCACGGCATCGATCGGGTCGGCGATGGTGACCTGGCTGCGAGGCCAGCGAGGCGTGGCTGGAGGTCAGCTCGACGGTCCGGCGGGGCCCGTCCGCTCGGCCATGCGCCGCTCGTTGTCCGGGTTGATCATGCGGTCCCCGGTGGAGACCTGATACCAGGTCGGCTTGGCCTTCCAGGCCGGGGCGGTGACGGCGTCACCGAAGGTGGAGCCCAGTGGGGCCTTCTGGGTGACCCCCATGACCGGACCCTCGTCCTCAGTGTGGTCCTGGCAGAAGCTGTCGTGGAACTCGCGCGCGGCGACGCCACCTCCTGGAGGCCGTCGCCGGCCCGGCGCGCTGGGTCACCGGGTCGTTCCTGGTCGACGAACCGCAGGCCGCCCCGCTGCTGTCCGTGCTCGCAACCGCGATCATCCGGATCGCCGGCGCCGGTCCCGGCCGGGAAGTGGCATCCACCCGAATTGAGGGCCGATCAGACCAGGGCGTCGTCGGCGGGGCTGGGCTCGGCGGCGGGCCGGTCGGTGCGGAGCAACAGGCCGCAGCCGAGAGCGGCCACCGCCATGACGATCGCGCCCAGGATCGCCATGGTGTTCATACCCGAGGTGAAGGCGGCGCGGGCCGCCGAGAGGATGGCGTCCCCGCCGGGCAGGCCGACACTGACACCGACAGCGCCGCCGACGGTTTCGTGAATGGTGTGCGCGGCGGCCGGGGGCAGATCCGCGGGCAGGGCGCGATCGACCTTGCTTCCGTACACCGCCGCGCCGATGCTGCCGAGCACGGCGATGCCGAGCGCACCGCCGAATTCGCCGCCGGTCTCGAGCACCGCGGAGGCCGCGCCCGCCCGCTCCGGCGCGACCGCGCCGATGGCCAGATCGGTGACCAGGGTCATCACCACCACCAGTCCCGCGCCCAGCAGGGCGGCCGCCAGCAGCACCAGCGCCAGCGAGTGCACCCCGACCAGCGCCATCACCACGAAACCCGAAGCGGCGATGAGGAATCCGGCCGCCACCACCGGGCCCGGCCCCAGCTTGGGGGCCAGCGCCGCCGCCAGCGGGGCCGCGCCGCCCACCACCACGGCGGGGGCCAGGCTCCACAGCGCCGACACGAACGGGCTCATGCCGAGCACCGACTGCAGGTACTGGGTCACGAACACCGCATTGCCGACCAGGGCGAACATGCCCAGCAGCTGCGCCGACACCGACACCGTGTAGGTGCGCCGGGTGAACAGCGCCGCGTCGAGCACCGAGTCCGGCACCCGCCGCTGCCGGATCACGAACACCGCGCCCACTGCCAGCCCGGCCAGCAGGATCACCAACCGCCACACCGTGAATCCATTGGCGGCCCATTCCTTGAGCCCGAAGATGATCGGCATGACCGCCGCCAGCGACAGCACCGCGCTGATCCAGTCGAACCGTTCCGCCCGCGCCCCACGGAATTCCGGCAGCATCGCCGGGGCCAGCACCAGCAGCAGCGCCATGGCGGGGATATTGATCAGGAACACCGAGCCCCACCAGAAGTACTGCAGCAGTGCGCCACTGAGCACCGGACCGATGGCCACGCCGCTGCTCATCACGCCCGCCCACACCGCCATCGCCTTGGTGCGGTCGGCATCGTGGACGAAGATGTTGCGGATCAGCGCCAGCGTGGACGGCATGAGGGTGGCGCCCGCGATGCCGAGCACGGCACGGGCGGCAATGAGCGCCTCGGCATTCGGCGCGTAGGCCGCCGCGAAGGAGGCCACACTGAAGCCGGCCGCGCCGATCAGCAGCAGCCGCCGCCGGCCGATGCGGTCACCGAGCGCGCCCATGGTGAGCAGGAGCCCGGCCAACACGAAGCCGTAGATGTCGAAGATCCACAGCTGCTGGGTGGCACTGGGATCCAGGTCGCGCACGATGAAGGGCACCGCGAAATACAGCACCGAGACATCCATGGAGACCAGCAGCAGCGGCAGGACGAGCACGGCGAGCGCGCTCCATTCCCGCCGGCCCGCGCGCCGGTGTTCTTCGTTGTTCATTGACTCGACGACTTTCGTTCCGGGAGAGGCGAACACCGCCAGCATCGCCGAATCCGCTGGCAGGGCCCTGGTATCGGATTGCCAGCGGACTGACAGCGCGCCCGGTCAGCATGACGGGTCGAACTCCCGTCCCCCGATGGGTCACACTCGATCGGCACGTACACGACGATCCGCCCCGAGGAACCATGCACAACCTTCCCGACGACGCCGTGCGCGTCGAAACCCCCGCGCGCTACCGGATCTCGAACTCAGCGGCGTTCTGGCTGCTGTCGATCGCGCTGGGGCTGCTGCTGTTCGCGTCGGCGGCCCCGTCGCCGATGTATCCGGTGTATCAGCAGATGTGGCACTACTCGTCGCTGGTTTCGACGGGTGTCTATGCCGCGAATGCCATTGCGCTGCTGGTGACTCTGCTGTTCGCGGGCTCGCTGTCCGACCACATCGGGCGGCGGCCGGTGCTCATCGCGGCGGTGCTGGTGGAGCTGGCCGGGACGCTGGCCTTCGCCGAAGCGCAGTCCGTGACTTGGCTTTTCACCGCCCGCATCGTGCAGGGCATCGCGACCGGACTGGCCACGGGTGCGATCACCGCGACGCTCATCGATCTGCAGCCCGCGGAATCGCGGCTGGGCGCGCTCATGACGAATGTGGCGGCCGGCGGCGGGCTCGCGGTGGGCGCGATCAGTTCCGGGCTGCTGGTGGCCTACGCGCCCGCGCCGACCCGGCTGGTGTACTGGCTGCTGGCGGTGGCGTTCACCGTCATCGTGATCGGCGTGCTGCTGATTCCGGAGACGGTCGCGCCCGACGGGCGGGGCCTGGCCTCACTCAAGCCCAAAGTGTCGGTGCCGCAAGAGGTCCGGGTGGCCTTCCTCACCCTGGTGCCATCGATCGCGGCCACGTGGGCGCTGGGCGGGCTCTATCTGGCGCTGGGCGGCGCGCTCATGAAGGTGCACTTCCACGTCGGCACACCGCTGGCCGGTGGCCTGGTGGTGGTCGCGTTGCAGGGCACCTCGGCGGTGACCGCACTGCTGGCACGCGACTGGACCATCGATCAGGCGCTGCTGCGCGGGCCGATCCTGCTCATGTCCGGGGTCTCGCTGGCGCTGCTGGGCGCGGCGACCGAGTCGGTGTGGCTGTTCTTCGCGGCCAGTGTGGTGGCCGGGGTCGGCTTCGGGCCGTCGTTCTCGGGTGCGCTGCGCCTGCTGACCGGTCTGTCACCGGCCGAGACCCGGGCGGAGGTGGTGACCGCGATCTATGTGGTCTCCTACCTGTCGCTCAGTGTGCCCGCGGTCATCGCGGGACTGTGCGTGCAGCGGTTCGGCCTGGCCGCCACGACCTACGGCTACGGCCTGATCGTGATCGCGATGGAGGCGGTCGCCCTGGCCGGGTCGCTGCGCCACCGCAGTCCGCACACCGCGCTGGCCGGACATCTGTGCCCGGCGCCGTGCCCGGGCTCGGTCGCGCCGATGCCGCGGGTGGTTTCGGCGCACCCCTGACCGGCGATCGCGGCCGCGGCTTGTTAAGGTGGACAGGTGATTTCCACCCGGCAGGCATGGCGCTGGCTGCACTAGCAGCCCGATGAACCATGACCACGGGCTGTACGCGGCCCGTGATTCCCGACCGGAACACCCAGCTCGTGCAGCCCCCATGAACTTTCAGGAGTTGTACGTGACCACCCCTTCGGATTCCTTCGCCGCGTCCCGCGAGCGCAGCGACGAGCTGGCCGCCGAGGTGGCCGCGCATCCCGGCCGCTTCCGCGTCCTCACCGGTGAACGGCCCACGGGCAGACTGCATCTGGGCCACTACTTCGGCACCGTCCGGGAACGGGTGCGGTTGCAGGAACTGGGCGTGGACCTGTGGGTGATCCTCGCCGACTATCAGGTCATCACCGACCGCGACAGCCTCGGCCAGGTCCGCGAGAACGTCTACAGCGCGGTGCTGGACTACGCCGCCGCCGGGATCGACATGAGCCGGGCGACCGTGTTCACCCATTCCTCGGTGCCGGCCCTCAATCAGCTCATGCTGCCGTTCCTGAGTCTGGTCACCGAGTCGGAGCTGCACCGCAATCCGACGGTGAAGGCGGAACTGGCCGCCTCGGAGCGGGCGCTGAGCGGGCTGCTGCTCACCTACCCGGTGCATCAGGCCGCCGACATCCTGTTCTGCAAGGGCAATCTGGTGCCGGTGGGCAAGGACCAGCTGCCGCACCTGGAGGTCACCCGGGTCATCGCGCGGCGCTTCAACGAGCGCTACGGCCGGGTGTTCCCGGAACCGCAGGCGCTGCTCACCTCGACCCCGGAGATTCCGGGCCTGGACGGCCGCAAGATGTCCAAGAGCTACGGCAATGCGATCTCGCTGTCCATGACCGCGGATGAGACCGCGGCGCTCATCCGCCGCACCGCAACCGATTCCGACCGGCGCATCACCTTCGATCCCGATGCCCGGCCCGGCGTCTCGGCGCTGCTCACCACGGCCGCACTGTGCCTGGGCACCGATGAGCAGCCGCTGGCGGACAAGCTCGGCGACGGCGGCGGCGCGGCGCTGAAGAAGCTGGCCACCGACGCGGTGAACGACTTCTTCGCGGGTCATCGGGCCCGGCGCGCGGAGCTGGCCGCGGACCCGGATTTCGCGAGCAGCATTGTGCGCGAGGGCAATCGGCGCGCCGACGAGATCGCCGAACGTACCCTCGACGAGGTGCGCTCGGCGATGGGGACGGTGTACTAGTCCGCCAGGGCTCCGTAGACCGCGGTCAGGAAGTCGTCGCCGAGCGGGCTGCGCCACTCGGCGGCGATGATGATGTTGGCGGACTGCACGAAAAGCAGTGTCACCAGATCCTTTTCGGGGTCCGCGTACCAGGCGGTGCCCAGACCGCCCGGCCAGGACAGGGTGCCGACGCTCGGGATGCCGCTGCCGGGTTCGGTCTGCATCTTCACGCCGTAGCCGAACCCCTGGTCGGCCCAGATGGCCTGGCCCAGCGGCGGATTGAAGGGAGCTGCCGCGTGCTGCTCGGGGGTGAGGTGGTCCCGGCTCAGCGCGGCAACCGTTTCGGCCGACAGGATCCGGACCCCGTCCAGCTCACCGCCATTGAGCAGCATGCGGGCGAAGCGCGCGTAATCGTCCACCGTGGATACCAGGCCCGCGCCGCCGGAGGGGAACAGCGGCTCTTCGCCCCACGCGGTGGTGGCCGGCCGGTCGAGTTCGGTGCGATCGGGGCCGTACAGCACGCTCAGGCGGTCGCGCTCCGATTCTTGCACCGTGAATCCGGTGTCCATCATGCCCAGCGGCGTCAGCACTCGTTCGCGCAGCACGGTTTCCAGCGGCTGCCCGGTCACCCGGCTGATCAGGATGCCGAGGATGTCGGAGGCGGTGTGATAGCGCCACACCGTGCCGGGCTGCGCGATGAGCGGCAGCTCGCCGACCCGGCGCAGCCACTCGTCCGGTGCCAGCCGTTCGGCGTTCGCGACGCCGATGGCGCTCGCGATGGGATCGGCGGTGAGGGCGAACAATTGCGGTGCGAGGCTGGAGCGGCCCCAGCCCAGGCCCAGCCGGTAGGTGAGCAGATCCTCCACGGTGATCGGGCGCTCGGCGGGCACCACGTCCGCGGGCGAGCCGTCCGGGTCGCGCATGACGGTGCGGCCGGCCAGTTCCGGCAGCCAGGCGTCCACCGGATCCGACAGCGCGATGCGGCCCTCGTCCACCAGGGTCAGCGCCGCCACCGCGGTGATCGGCTTGGTCATCGAGGCGATGCGGAAGAGGGTGTCGCGCCGCATCGGCTGCTCGGCCCCCCGATCCCGCCAGCCCACCGTGTCCACCTGCACCAGTTCGCCGTGCCGGTAGATCGCGGCCACCGCGCCGGCCACCTCGTCCCGCTCGACGTACCCGTCGAGTACCTCGCTCACCTTCTTCAGCCCCTCGGCCGAAAACCCGTTCACCGCAATCGCTCCCTTCCGTCGGCAGCCGGAATCAACCGCCGACGGCCGCCGATATTCCCGACGGGGTTCGGGTGGTTCTCTCAGGCACCCACGTATGCGGCGAGGTGCTGACCGGTCAGCGTCGAGCGGGCGGCCACCAGATCGGCGGGGGTGCCCTCGAAGACGATCCGGCCGCCGTCGTGACCAGCACCCGGTCCCAGATCGACGATCCAGTCGGCGTGCGCCATGACGGCCTGGTGATGCTCGATGACGATGACCGATTTGCCGGAATCCACCAGGCGGTCCAGCAATCCGAGCAGATGCTCCACATCGGCCAGGTGCAGACCGGTGGTGGGCTCGTCCAGCATGTACACGCCGCCCTTGTCCCCCATGTGGGTGGCCAGCTTCAGCCGCTGCCGCTCACCGCCGGACAGCGTGGTCAGCGGCTGCCCCAGGCTCAGGTAACCGAGGCCGACATCGTCGAGATGCTGCAGGATCTTGTGCGCGGCAGGGATTTTCGCCTCGCCGTCCGCGAAGAACTCGAGCGCCGCGCTGATCGGCATGGCCAGCACCTCGCTGATATCGCGCCCGCCGAGCTGGTATTCGAGCACCGCCGCCTGGAAACGCTTGCCCTCGCACTCCTCACACACGGTGGCCACGCCGGCCATCATGGCCAGGTCGGTGTAGATCACGCCCGCGCCGTTGCAGGTCGGGCACGCACCCTCCGAATTCGCGCTGAACAGTGCGGGTTTCACGCCATTGGCCTTGGCGAACGCCTTGCGGATCGGCTCGAGCAGGCCGGTGTAGGTGGCCGGATTGCTGCGCCGCGAACCCTTGATCGCGCCCTGGTCGATGGACACCACGCCCTCACCGGCGGGAATCGACCCGTGCACCAGCG
The DNA here is from genome assembly GCF_053603795.1 of Nocardia sp. NPDC004123. NCBI lineage: Bacteria > Bacillati > Actinomycetota > Actinomycetes > Mycobacteriales > Nocardiaceae > Nocardia > Nocardia sp. NPDC004123. The sequence goes on along the minus strand of NZ_JBSGGG010000020.1, from coordinate 44,244 downwards.
AGCTCTTGCCCGAGCCCGCGACACCGGTGATGACCACCAGCACGCCCAGCGGGATGTCGACATCCACCTTCTGCAGGTTGTTGGCCGTGGCGCCGCGGATCTCCAACGCCGCCTCGGACTTCCGGACCACATCCTTGAGCGCGGCCCGGTCGTCGAAGTGGCGTCCGGTGATGGTGCCACTGCTGCGCAGCCCGTCGACGGTGCCCTCGAAGCAGATCTCGCCGCCGCCGGAACCCGCACCGGGGCCGATGTCCACGATGTGGTCGGCGATGGTGATGGTCTCGGGCTTGTGCTCGACCACCAGCACGGTATTGCCCTTGTCCCGCAACCGCAGCAGCAGATCGTTCATGCGCTGGATGTCGTGCGGGTGCAGGCCGACGGTCGGCTCGTCGAAGACGTAGGTGACATCGGTGAGCGCCGAACCCAGATGCCGAATCATCTTGACGCGCTGCGCCTCACCGCCGGACAGCGTGCCCGATGCGCGGTTCAGGCTCAGATAGCCCAGCCCGATCTCGACGAACGAGTCCAGCACCTGCTGCAGCGATTCCAGCAGCGGCGCGACCGACGGCTCGTTCAGCTCGCGCACCCAGTCGGCCAGATCGCTGATCTGCATGGCGCAGGCGTCGGCGATGCTGATCTCGCGGATCTTCGAGGACCGGGCCAGCTCGCTGAGCCGGGTGCCGTCGCAGTCGGGGCAGATCTGGAAGGTGACCGCGCGCTCGACGAACGCGCGCACGTGCGGCTGCAGCGAGTCGATGTCCTTGGACAGCATGGACTTTCGGATCTTGGGAATCAGGCCCTCGTAGGTCAGGTTGATGCCCTCGACCTTGATCTTGGTCGGTTCCCGGTAGAGCAGGTCGGCGAGCTCGCGCTTGTTGTACTTCTTGATCGGCTTGTCCGGGTCGAAGTAGCCGCTGCCGATGAAGATCCGTCCATACCAGCCGTCCATGCTGTAGCCGGGAATGGTGAACGGGCCCTCGTTGAGCGACTTGCTGTCGTCGTAGAGCTGGGTCAGATCGATGTCGTTGACCGCGCCGCGCCCCTCACAGCGCGGGCACATGCCGCCGGTCACCGAGAAGCTGCGCCGCTCCTTGACCTGCTTGCCGCCCTTCTCCACGGTCACCGCGCCCGCGCCGCTGATGGAGGCGACATTGAACGAGAACGCCTGCGGCGAGCCGATATGCGGCTGCCCGAGGCGGCTGAACAGGATGCGCAGCATGGCACTGGCGTCGGTGGCGGTGCCGACGGTGGAGCGCGGATCCCCGCCCATGCGTTGCTGATCCACGCTGATGGCGGTGGTCAGGCCCTCGAGCACGTCCACCTCGGGACGGGCCAGCGTCGGCATGAACCCCTGCACGAAGGCGCTGTAGGTCTCGTTGATCAGCCGCTGGGATTCGGCGGCGATGGTGTCGAAGACCAGCGAGCTCTTGCCCGAACCGGATACGCCCGTGAACACCGTGAGCCGGCGCTTGGGCAGATCGACGGAGACGTCCTTGAGGTTGTTCACCCGCGCGCCGACCACCCGGATCAGGTCGTGGGCGTCGGCGGCGGGCAGGGCGGGCTGCGGGGACTTGCTCGGGGCCATGCGTGTCTCCATCTGTGCGGGCGTACCGGTGGGGCGGAAGAGCGGGTCAGGAAGCCTGCTGGATACGAACCAGATTGCCCGCGGGGTCGCGCACGGCGAAGTCACGCACGCCGTAGGGCTGATCGGTCGGCTCCTGGACGATCTCGACCGCGTCGCCGGCCTGCAGCTTCTCGAAGGCGGCATCGACGTCCGCGGAGGCCAGCAGGATGGCGCCGTAGGTGCCCTTGGCCATCATCTCCACGATGAGCTTGCGCTCGTCCTCGGTGATGCCCGGATCCACGGCCGGCGGGTGCAGCACGATGGAGGTTCCGGGCTGATCGGCCGGGCCGACCGTGAGCCAGCGCAGCCCGTTGTAGCCGACGTCCTTGCGGAGTTCGAAGCCGAGCGCGTCGCGGTAGAAGGCCAGCGCGGCCTCGGCGTCATTGTGCGGGAGGAAGCTCGCTGCAATGGTGATATCCATGGCGATCAGGCTAGTTGCGGGGCGCTTGCCTGGGCTTCTCGATTCCTGATCGGTCGGGTCACCTGCTTCTCGACGCAGGAGGGCATGCCCTCGGGGGCATCGGCCATCTGCTGTTTGTACACGCTGGGCGGCACCCCGACCAGCTCGGTGAAGCGGGTGCTGAAGGTGCCCAGCGAGGAGCAGCCGACCGCGAAGCAGACCTCGGTGACACTCAGGTCCCCGCGTCGCAGCAACGCCATGGCCCGTTCGATGCGCCGCGTCATCAGGTAGGCGTACACCGATTCGCCGTAGGCGGCCCGGAACTGCCGGCTCAGATGCCCGGCGGAGATGTGCGCGTCGCGGGCGAGGGCCTCGACATCCAGCGGCTGCGCGTACTCGCGGTCGATGCGGTCCCGCACGCGGCGCAGCCGCGCCAGATCGCGCAGCCGCTGTTCCTCGTCGGGTTTGCCGGTCACCTGTCGATGGTCGCACGCTGGGCGAATACTGTCGCGACGGCGTACCCGGTGATTTGGGGCTACCCTGCAAACGTTTTGTCAGGTAACAGTTTTGCCTTGACACAAGACATAGCGTGTCGGGGGAACCGGATCGGCCGGGGCCCCGGCACGAATCGACGATGAGGCCGAGCGTGGCCCGAGGACTGGAATCAGCTGTTCGATGAAGCTCTCTGCACTACGTAATAGGACCGCCCTGCGGACCGCCGCCGTCGCGCTCACCGCCGCGTTGTCCGTGGCCCTGGCCACCGGCACCGGCTCGGCCGACCCGGACAAGCCTTCGGCCATCAGTTCCATCCAGAAGGATGGACGGACCTGGCATCTGAAGGTCTACTCCGCGGCCATGGGCCAGGACATCCCCGTGGACGTGCAGCGTCCGGCCGACGAGTCGCAGGCCGCGCCGAACCTGTACATGCTCAACGGCCTCGACGGCGGCCTGGGCACCGCCAGCTGGAACGCCCAGACCAATGCCCTCGGCTTCCTGGCCGACAAGCAGGTCAATGTGATCCAGCCGATCGGTGGCCGCGGCAGCTACTACACCGACTGGATCAAGGACGACCCGCAGCTCGGGCGCAACAAGTGGACGACGTTCTTCACCCAGGAACTGCCGCCGCTGCTCGATGCCGCGCTCGGCTCCACCGGCCTCAATGCCCTGGCCGGCCTGTCCACCTCCGGCACCTCGGTGCTGCAGCTGGCCGAGGCCCAGCCCGGTCTGTGGAAGTCGGTGGCCGCCTACAGCGGGTGCGCGCAGATCGCCGACCCGATGGGCAAGCAGTTCCTCAAGTTCGCCGTGGAGACCTGGGCGGGCGGCAAGACCGAGAACATGTACGGTCCCGACGACAGCCCGCTGTGGACCGCCAACGACCCGGTCATCAATGCCGAGAAGCTGCGCGGCACCCAGCTCTACATCTCCAGCGGCAGCGGCATTCCGCTGATGAAGGACGTCGAGTACTACACCAAGTCCGCTCCCGGCCCGCAGGGTGACATCAACCTGGCGCTGGGCATGATCATCGAGGGCGGCGTCAACGCCTGCACCCACAACCTCAAGGACAAGCTGGACTCGATCAACATCCCGGCGACCTACCAGTTCGACCCGGTGGGCACCCACTACTGGCCGTACTGGGAGACCGCCCTGCACGACTCGTGGCCGCTGCTGGCCTCGGGTATGGGCATTCCCGCCTGAGTCACAGTTCGCGAGCGCCGCATGCCGTCGATCGGCATGCGGCGCTGCTGTTCTCCGGGGTTGCTACCGCCTGTCCGGGTTCGCCATCGGGGTCGCGGGGTCGGGGACGCTCATCGGTGAGCGCGCGATGCGGCCGCCCAGCCGTTCGTTGACCGTGAAGCCGTGGTGGCGGCACCAGGCGGCGAGGATGGGGACCGCGGAATCGTCGTCGCGGAAGGTCGGCACCAGCTGGCCGACGATGTAGAGGTGATGGGCGTCGGCGGCGCGGCACAGGTGCTGCAGGACCGCGGTGCCCAGGCCGGTGCCGCGCAGTTCGGGATTCACGGTGATGTTGTCCAGCTTGATGGTGTCGGCGTAGATGTCGAACACCACCTCGACCAGCGGGTCGGCGCGGCGCAGGGATCCGATGTCGAAGGGCACCGGTCTCAGCACGCCGGGCAGGTGGTCGGACAGCCGTTGCCGCGCGGCCTCGTCGGGAGCGGTGCGCGCCACGGCCAGCACCTCCTCGGTGAGGTCGGCGACCACCGCGCGGTCCCCGACCGCGGCCATGGGCCGGGCCTCCTCGGTGGCGTGGGCCAGGGCGGGCAGGCGGCGGGCCCAGTGTGGGGCGTCGTCGCCGTAGCGCAGGGCCAGGTCGGCGAGGGTGTCCTCGAGGCAGAAGGGCGCGCCGAGGCTGCGCACGAAGGCGCCCGACAGCACGCCCCAGCGGTGGTCGTCGGCGCCGACGCCGTGCACGGCGAGCTCGCGGACCAGGGCGTCGCGGCGGGCGGTGGCACGGGCGACCGGCGAGCCCGGCAGCTGCTGCAGCCAGCGTTGCCAGCCGGTCAGATTGGCGCGAATGCGGGTGGTGGCGATATCAGCGCTCGCGTCGAGATAGTTGCACAGCGCTTGCTGTCTGCGCTCCAACAGCTCCCTCGCCCGCTCTCGCCCGGGCTCGATGGGCGGCGTCCGACCCTCACTCATACTGACTCACGCTAGCGTCCAGTTGACTATGCACTGGTCACCGGCACGCAGAAACTGCGCTACCAGCCGGAACGCGCACCCGCGCCACCGGGGATGCCGCCCGGCCCGGGCCCGTACCACTGGGGCAGTGAAGTTTGCTGGGGTGCAACCGAATCCAGGTCCGTGACCCGGTCCAGCAGCCCGCGCTCGTAGACCAGGGCCTGCTTGCGCGACCATCCGGTCGAATGACGCAGCGCGGCACGGGCTTTGCGGCGGCGGTGATAGGTGAGCAGGGGCGCCAGCCCGGCCTCGGTGCCGACGGTGCGGGCGGCCGGACCGGCGATGAGCGCCCGGAACCAGCGCCGCTCGGTGGTCAGCACCCAGGCGTAGGCGATGGCGAAGATGACCAGGTCGATGAGGATGGGCAGGTAGGTCGACAACAACGCCGGACCGGGCGGGCGCGGGGCGTCGAAGAGGACGTGCATGGTGACGGCCAGCCCGTAGAACAGCGCGAGAACGCCGAGCCGCCAGAACCACGACCGGTCGGTGCGGCTGATCAGCAGCACGATGCCGACACCGGCCAGCGCCGACATGGCCCAGTGCGAGGTGAGTGCGGTGAAAAGTCGCAGCACCGCCACCAGGATCACGTCCACCACCGGATCCTGCGGGGAGGACAGTGCGGTCTGGGTGCTGTAGAGGCAGTCCTCGGCGATCTGCGCGCCCAGCCCGACCGCCGCGCCGAGCAGCAGGCCGTGCATGGGCCGGGTCATCCGGCCCCGGAACAGCAGCGCGACCACGGCGATGCCGATGGCCTTGATGTACTCCTCGTCGATGGGCGCGGTGATGGCGGCGCTCCAATTGACGGCGAAGCGGTCGCCGAACAGGTTGGTGATGGCGCGACTCACGTGATCGTTGGCCCACATGGCCAGGCCGGTCCACACCGTGGCGCCCCAGATCGCGCCCATCACCATGGGGGCGACCAGGTGGCGGCGGGCCCGGAAGGGGTCCAGCGCGAACAGGATTCGCCCGATGAACAGCAGGGTGAGGGCGGTGATCGGCAGGGCAGCGAGGGCGGCCGCGCCCGCGAACCACACCTGCCCGGCGGCCTGCAGCACGAACAACAGCGGCCCGGCCATCACGGCCAGGCAGTACACCCAGAACAGCAACGAGCGCGGCTGGAACCAGCTCATGCCGCATCCTTTCGGGCCTGAGGGGAGCCCTCCACGGTTACGCTGCGCGAGCGCAGGGAGGTGGAGTGGCGCCTCCGGGCTCGACCGCTCATGCCTCGACCGCCTTGCTCGAGTTCAGCACGTCCGCGATCAGCCGGAATCCGGCTTCGCGGGTGGTTCCGGTGGCCGTGACGGTCACGCCCACGTCCCCGCTGTTGGCCACCGCACACACTCCACCGGTGGTGTCGGGAAGCACGCAGGTGAGCCCGTGGAAGTCGCCGATATCCACGGCTCCCCCGTCGAAGCGCACGGTGACCCCGGCCGCGCGCAGCGGGAGCAGCATGCGCGGGGCGGCGGTGGCGAAGTCGGTGATGCCGTCGACCACCGACACCGACACCCGCTGGTCGCCGCTGTCGGAGGTCAGGACGGCGACAGATTCGTCGCCGGTGGCCCGCCGCCGCATCTGCTCGGGCGCCAGGAAGACCATGGCGTTGGCGGGATTCGCGGCGCCGTGCACGGCGCCGATCCCGGTCGCGATGATCTTGATACTGGTTCCCGCCGCCACCTCGGTCTCGCGGACCGGCACCGCCGATGACAGCAGGGGCGGCACCACGAGGGCGACCGCCAGCGCTCCCACCGCCCCGATCGCGGGCACTACCGAATGCACAAGGCGCACCATGCTTTCCACCCTCTCGGCTCCCTGAGGCAACGCCGGGGAGGGCGGATGCGTTCCGGACGCCCGGGTCGGGGTCCGGGCAGTCGCCCGCCCGGCGCTTGCCGCGAGTTAACCACACCGGCGGGCGCGATCGGGGTCGCAGCGCCGGGCGGGACCCGGGGTTGTGATCGGGCGCGCGGCTAGGAGGTGCGCGCGATGACGGCGTCGGCGATGCTGCGCAACCCGGACACCGCGGCGGGCGGGAACGGGGCGTGGGCGAGGGTCCGCTGTACGAGCAACCAGCGCTCACGGATCATCCGTTCCACCGTGGGACGCGCTGTGGCGCTGAGGATCTCGCGACAGAGTTCGGCCCCGTGCAGGTCCAGTCCGGCATTGCCGACCAGGGCGTCGAGCTGGGCGCGCTGCTCGGGGCACGCGTGTCGCAGGGCGAGTGCGAGCAGCGCGGTGTGCTTGCCCTCGCGAAGGTCGTCGATGTTGGATTTGCCGGTCTGCGCCGGGTCACCGTAGACCCCGAGCAGGTCGTCCTGGAGCTGGAACGCCTCGCCTAAAGGCCGCCCGTAGGACGAGAGTGCCCGCGCCACGCCGGGTCCGGCCCCGGCCAGCGCGGCGCCCAGTTGGAGCGGCCGTTCCACGGTATAGGCCGCCGTCTTGTACCGGATGATCTCGAGCGCCCGGTCCAGGTCGCGGGTGGGGCGGCCGGTGGTGAGCAGGTCGAGATACTGGCCGTAGTTCACCTCGGTGCGCATGGCGTCGAGAATCGGTGCGGCAGCGGCATTCTGGGCCGCCGAGAGGCCCGCGGTGTGCAGCAGTTCCTGCGACCACACCAGCCCGAAGTCGCCGATGAGCAGGGCGGCGTGGGCGCCGAAGCGGGCGGCGGCCGGGCGGTCGCCGCGAGCGCCCTCGGCCACGGCCCGGTGCACGGTGGGCCGGTCGCGGCGCGTGGCGCTGTCGTCGATGATGTCGTCGTGGATGAGTACGGCGGCGTGGAACAGCTCGACCGCCGCGGCCACCCGGACCACGGAGTCGGGCAGCTCACCGCCGCCGCCGGCGTACCAGCCGAGCACGCAGAACAGCGGCCGGATCCGTTTGCCGCCCGCGAACAGGAACGCGCGCACCGCGTCGACCACGTCGGGGGGCAATCCGGCGGTGGCCGCGGATTCGGCCTTGTCGCCGAGGAATTCGTAGAGCGCGGCCTCCACCCGCACCCGGATGGCGGTGCGGTCCAGCGGGGATAGGGCGATCGCGGGGGTACTCACAGGGTGTCCTCCGATCCGGCGTTCTCGGTGAGGGATGGTGTCGCCGCGGCGAGGTCGAGCCGGGTGGTGGTCATGGCCGCCTCCGCATCGCGGCGGGGGCGGCGAAGACGACGTGCTCGCGGGCGATCTCGTACTCGCGCACGGTGACCGGGCCCCACCAGCGCAGCGCGTCGACCACCGCGTCCACCAGGGCGGGCGGCGCGGAGGCTCCGGCCGAGAGCCCGATCACCCGGGTGGGCTCGATCCACGCGCCGTCGATGTCGCCGCCGTCGTCGATGAGATGCGCCGCGATCCCCTGCCGCCGTGCGACTTCCACCATGCGTTGTGAGTTGGACGAGTTGGCGGAGCCGACCACCAGGAACAGGTCGCTGCGTGCGGCGACCGCCTCGACGGCGGCCTGCCGGTTGGTGCCGGCGTAGCAGATGTCCGCGCTCGCGGGGCCGTGTAATCGCGGGAAGCGTTGCCGCAGTGCGGCAATGGTGTCGCGGGTCTCCTCCACCGAGAGCGTGGTCTGGGTCAGGAAGGACACCCGGTCGGGATCGGGCACGACCAGCGCGGCCACCGCGGCCGGGCCGTCCACGATGACCGTGGACTCCGGGGCCTCACCCGCGGTGCCCTCGACTTCCTCGTGCCCGGCGTGCCCGATGAGCACCACGGTGTCGCCGCGTGCCGCGAAACGCTGTGCCTCCGAATGCACCTTGCTCACCAGGGGGCAGGTGGCGTCGACGACGGTCAGCAGTCGTTCCTGGGCATGCTCGCGCACGGCGGGCGAGACGCCGTGCGCGGAGAACACCACGGTGGACCCCACCGGCACCTCGTCGAGCTCCTCGACGAAGATCGCGCCGCGCGCGGCCAGATCCCGGACCACGTGGATGTTGTGCACGATCTGCTTGCGCACGTAGACGGGCGCGGTGCGGCCCGGCGCGGCGAGCAGCCGCTCGACCGTCACGATGGCGCGCTCCACCCCCGCGCAGAACGAGCGCGGGGCGGCCAGCAGCAGGGTGCGCCGGCGCTGCTTCGGAAGCCGCTCCAGTACCGAACTGGCACAGGTGTTCTCGTTCACGACCTCTCCTTCGTCACTTGTTCCGATGGTCGACGAGCTGAGCGAGGGTGCGGAGATCGCCGCACCCGGGCCGGTCCGGCAGTGCGGCCACCGCCGCGCGCATGCGCTGCCGCGCCAGTCGTTCGGCGCCGCGCCGACCGCCCGCCTGCTCGACGAGCGCTGCGGCGCTGTCGATCTCGTCGGCCGAGGGCGGGGTGGTCGTATCGAAGAACCGGTTCAGCGCCCGCCCGGCGTCGGTGCCGGACTCCAGCGCCAGCACGATCGGCAGTGATCGTTTGCGCCGGGCCAGATCCCCGGCGGGCTTGCCGCTGTGCGCGGGATCGCCCCAGATGCCGAGGATGTCGTCGCTCGCCTGGAACGCCACCCCGAGGTTCCGCCCGAAATATTCGAAAACGGTGACGGTTTCGGCATTCGCGCCCGCGCTCAGCGCGCCGAGCGCGCACGCGCAGCCGAGCAACGCGCCGGTCTTGCCCATCGCCATCCGCTCCCACCCGGCGGCGGTGGCCTGGGCGGCCCCGGCGTGACAGTCCTCGTGCTGGCCGCGGCACATCTCGGTGACCGTGGTCTCGAGCCGGTCGATGGCGGCGACGGCAGCGGCCGGGGGCAACACCCTCGCAAGGACATTCACCGCCAGCGCGTGCAGGGCGTCGCCGAGCAGCACGGCGTCCGGGACGCCCCAGATCTTCCAGACGGTGGGACGGCCGTGACGCACCGCGTCGAGATCCATGACGTCGTCGTGGAGCAGGGTGAAATTGTGGATCAATTCGACCGCGGCGGCCGCGCCGGCGGCCTCGGCGGGGACGCCGTCGCAGGCGAGGGTGGCGGAGGTGACCAGTGCGGGCCGGAGCATCTTGCCGGACGCGCCGCGGGTGGCGGCGCCGTGCTCGTCGCACCAGCCGAAGTGGTATCCGGCCATCCGCTGGATGGGTTGCGGCAGGGACAGCACCGCCTCGCGCAGCACCGGTTCGAGCACGGTGCGGGCGCGAGCCAGAATCTCGGCGGGGCGGTGCACGGGGGGAACGAAAGCGGTCACGGTCATGGAGACGCTTCTTTCGGTGCGCGAAGGGAATTCGGCTCACACGGTCGGCGTGGGCGTGACAACTCACCGAGGACGCCGACCGATCCTGAAGTTCGATCGCGCGCTCGAGAACAACCACCAGATTGTGTAAGTCGCCGTCGAATTCGACCTCCTTGCCTACGAGACCGGGTCCGCGCCGAATCGGTGCCGGGATGGGCTTGGGCGCACAGCCGCCGGTAGCGGGTCCGTTCGACTCCTCTCCGCTCCAGATCTGTTGTTCCTGTTGCTGTTTCCTCAATCACGCGTCCTGCGCCCACCGGCGTCGTCCGGATGGGGATTCAGGCGCGCGGAAATGGCAGTAGAAATTGGGTAGCTGAAACGGCTGCATACTCGGCCCCGGGTACTGAAATGGGAATCCGTGCGCGACAGGCGATTACGAAGCTGCGATATTCTGCGACCGATCGGGCTCCCGAAATTCGGGGCACTGCGGATACGCTGACGTCATCGAATTCTACCCTCAGCTGTCGGTATTGGTGAGGTGTTCGGCGAGAGCGCGCAATACCTGCCGGGCCGGCGCGGGTACGTACATATCCTCAACCGCGTCCAGCGCCTGCTCGCGACGCAGGGCGACCATCTGCTCGATCTCCTCGCGCGCGCCCACCTCGGTCATGATGTCCCGGCACAGCGTGGCCCCGCGCACGTCCAAGCCCGGATTGCCCAGTAGCGCACGCAATTCCACGGCGGTGGCGCCCACCGCCCGGCCCAGCGCGGAGGCGACCAGCGCGGTGTGCCGGCCGTCGCGCAGATCCTCGAGCCGGGAATCGGTACCGGCTCGGTCGCCGAAGACCCGGTGCAGGTCCTCGGTCAGATGCACGGCCTCCCCCAGCGCGCGAGCGTAGACCGACAGTGCCGCCTGGGTATTCTCGTCGGCCCCGGCAAGGCGGGCGCCCAGCTGCAGCGGCCGTTCGCAGGTGTAGCCGACGGTCTTGTAGCGCACGATCTCCAGGGCGCGTTCCAGGTCGGCGACCGGATCCCCGGCCGCGCGCACATCCAGGTACTGCCCGTAGACGACCTCCATGCGCATGGCCGACATGACCGCGCTGGCGGCCGCGCGCTGACGGGCGCTCAGATGCGCCGAGAACAGCAGCTCATCGGACCAGGCCAGGGCCAGATCGCCGAGCAGGACCGCGGCCTGCCGGCCGAAGCGCTCCCGATCCGGCTTGTGCGCGAAGCGGGCCGCCATGGCGCAGGACATGGTGGGGAAGCCGCGCCGGGTGAGCCGGCGTTCGATGACATCGCGGTGGATGAGTACCGCGGCGTGCTGCAGCTCCAGCGCCGCGGCCACCCGCACGATGGCCATGGGCAGCCGATCGCTGCCACCGGCGGCGAACCAGCCGAGCACGCACAGCAGCGCGCGAATCCGCTTGCCGCCGCGGCAGACGAACGAGTGCAGGGCATCCACCAGGTCGGTCGGTAGCCGCTCGCGGTCCGCTACCCGCGCCTTCTCCGACAGGAAGCCCTCGAGGACAGCGTCCACCCGGTCGCGCACCCCGGTCATGTCGTGGGGAACGGTCCATTCGGCACAAGCGGGCTCGGCCATGTCGACACACCTCTCCTGGCATCGGATTTCGATCGCGGGACGCGGGGCCGGGCGGTCTCAGGATGAGCAGCCCCCCTGCTTCGCCGCGAACAGCCTTGGGCCACAGGCCGCCTCGTGCCCCCGGAAAAACCCCGAAACCTGTTACCCTGACCATGTTCCGGCTACTCCCTGCGCGCAATCGAATCCACGCGATGTCGCTGTGCGCTCTGTGATCAATCCATGTGGTCGAAAATGATGTACGCCAATGCGTTTCAGTGCTGCGCCGGAAGTGCGCAGACCAATCCCGTTAGTCTTCAGCCAATGAGCGAAACGTGACCTGAACCGAGAAAAGTGTAATACGCACGATCGCCGACGGTAAAGCGTTACCGCTCAGCATCGTCGCCGACACACCCGGACGCGGGATGCGAATGCCGGGTGCGACGTGGAGATTCGCACCCGGCATCCGCCTCTGGCTCATACGACGAAATCCGCTGTCCCCCTATAGCAGAGCGGTCCGGCTACAGCAGATCGGCCAGGCCCTTCAGCGGCCCGGGCAGTCCGGCCACATGCTTCTTGATCCCGGCGGCCACCGGGTTCGGCGTCTCGGCGCGCAGCCGGTCCAGCTCGGTCTGCATGGTCTGGACGGACCGGGTGTAGTACTCGTCGACCAGGTCCGCGTCCTCCGGATCGCCCGGCTCGACCGACCAGTCCAGTGCGGGCAGGAAGCTGACGGTCACCGAGGCGGGCAGCGGCAACTGCGGCAGAATCGGCGCGACGCCGAACGGCAGGCCGAGGGTGTACGGAAACACCTTGGCACGCACCAGCTTGTCGAGCTGCAGTAGCCGTGCGGTGCGCTCACCGCGGCTGAGCACGAAGATGGAGTCGTGGCCGCCATTGGCGACCGCGGGGATCACCGGGACACCCATTTCGAGGGCGAGCCGCACGAAGCCCTTGCGCTCGGCGAAGTCGATCTTGCCGCGATCGGTCCACGGGCGGCACGCCTCCCAGTCGCCGCCGGGGTACACCATGACCGCGCCACCGTCCTTGAGCCCCTTGGCCGCCGACTCGCGCGAGGCCGCGATGACGCCGAACTGGCGCAGGCTGTCGCCGAGAATCGGTGCGCGCAAAAGGATGTCGTGCGCGACGCCGTAGCTGGGCTCGTCCGGCCGGCGCTCCAGCATGGCCATGAAGGTGATCCACACCTCGGGGGCCCAGTAGATGGACGAGTGGTTGCCGATGACCAGGGCCGGGCCGGACGCGGGCAGATTCTCCAGCCCGGTGACCGTCGGGGTGAAGTAATCGGTGTAGGCCCGCGCCAGGGGCAGCAGCGGGTGGTTCGGGTCGGGAATTACCTTGGTTTCGGTCATGAGCCATTCCTGTCGGTTGCCATGCCGGGGACGGGCGGCACGCAACGACGCCCCACGTCGTCGAACAACGTCGAGCCGAATTGAATTGCCCCCGGGTCACATCCCCATTGATAGCTCCGACGGCCGCGCATGCGCGGTCCGGTTCAGCGTACGGACGTCGCTGCGTTGCGACAGATGCCCGTCACCGTCCTCCTGCCCCACCGACGTTATCAAACCCAAGCGTTTGCTTGGTATAGAGTGTGCGAATCCCAACATTCATCCGATTCAGGACGAAATCCTTACGCGGCGGTGCTTGCCCGGCGGCGCGATCGGATCGACCATGGCGGGAGTGCCCCGGACGCGACGTTCACAGCGAGGGCGATCCGGGTCACGGCGATTCGGAAGGATGTGCCGATCATGGTGACGATAGCTGGCCCGGCCGGCCACCTGGGGGCGATCCTGCTGGCCACCGGCTCGGTACCGGACCAGGTTCCGGACTACAGCCGCACCGAGATCTGGATCGGCTCGGCCATCCTGCTGCTCACTTTGGTGGCAGTGCTGGTCGCGGTGCTGCGCCGACGCTAGGCGACGCGCGCGATCCCTGGTGCCCGGCAGACCGTGCAGGGCACCGAGATCCTCGGTGCCCTGCGCTTCGTTCCGTCAGGCCGGAAGCCGACATACGGAACTTTCATGCCATAATGCGCATATCAGCGTATACATATCTCAGTGTGCCCGCCGGCGACGGAACAACGCGCCCGCGCCCAGATAGCCGATCAGGGCGATGCCCGCACACCAGGCCAGTGCGGTCGGCGCGGAGTCCCCCACCGGGGTATCCATCAGCAGCCCGCGCACCGTCTCGGCGATCGAGGTGACCGGCTGATGCTGGGCGAAGCCGCGCAGCCAGCTCGGCAGCGTGTGGGTCGGCACGAACGCGCTGCTGACGTACGGCAGGAACATGAAGATGAACATGAAGCCGTTGGCCGCTTCGGGATTGGAGGCCAGCAGGCCCAGGGCGGCGGCCGCCCAGGACAGCGCCAGCACGAAGCACGCCAGCATGCCGGCCACCGCGAGCCAGCGCAGCGGATCCGCGGTCGGTCGGAAGCCGAGCGCCACCGCGACCAGCACCACCACCCCGGTGGTGAGCAGATTGCGCAGCACGCTCTCCAGCACGTGCCCGGTCAGGACCGCGCTGCGGGAGACCGCCATGGCCCGGAACCGGTCCACGATGCCACTGTGCAGGTCGGTGGCCACCGCCACGGCCGTGGCGCCCGAGCCGAAACCCGCGCACAGCAGCAGGATTCCGGGCACCACGTAGTCGATGTAGGAGCCGCCGACGTTCATCGCGCCGCCGAAGACGTAGACGAACATCAGCAGGATGGTCACCGGCACCGCGATGGTCATGATCATGGTGTCCGGGCTGCGCAGGGTGTGGCGCAGATTGCGGCCGACCATGGTGGCGGAGTCCTGGACCGAGTGCACGAGAGTACCCATCACGCAGCGCCTTTCACGGTGGCGCCGGTCAGCGCGAAGAAGACATCGTCGAGATCCGGTGTGTGGATGGCCAATTCGCCGATGGCCACGGCATGGTCGTCGAGATGGTCGAGCAGCTTGCGGATATCGTCGACGCTGCCGTCCGAGGGCACCCGCAGCGCCAGCTGCTCGGTATCCGGTTCGGCCCCGGGCAGGGCCCGCGCCGCCGCCAGGCCGTGCTCGTCGGCGAAGCCGAGTCGCAGGTGGCCGCCCGGCGCCAGCCGTTTCAGCTCTGCCGCACTACCCTCGGCGACAATCCGCCCGGCGTCGAGAACCGCTATGCGGTCGGCCAATTGGTCGGCCTCCTCCAGGTACTGGGTGGTGAGGAAGATGGTCACGCCGTCGGCGACCAGACCCCGGATCACCCGCCACAGCTCGCGGCGGCTGCGCGGATCCAGGCCGGTGGTGGGCTCGTCGAGGAACACGATGCGCGGCCGCCCCATCAGGCTCATGGCGATGTCGAGGCGGCGGCGCATACCGCCGGAATAGGACCCCGCGCGCTTGCCCGCGGCATCGGTGAGATCGAACTGCTCCAGCAATCGTGCTGTGCGCCTGCCGGTTTCGCTGGAACCCAGATGCAGCAACCGCCCCATGAGGCGCAGATTCTCGGCGCCGGTGAGGATCTCGTCCACCGCCGCGAACTGCCCGGTGACGCCGATGGCCGCGCGCACCGCGTCCGGCTCGCGCACCGGATCGTGGCCGCCCACCCGCACCTGTCCCCCATCGGGCCGGTTCAGCGTGGTGAGGATGCGCACCACGGTGGTCTTGCCCGCGCCGTTCGGGCCGAGCAGGGCGAACACCGTGCCGGCGGCCACGGTTACATCGATGCCGCGCAGCACTGGCTGATCAGCGAAGGATTTGGTGAGCCCGGCGACCGCGATGGCGGGTTCGGGTCTGGATGTGGTCATGGAGGGACTCCGATCAGAAACTGTTTATGCCGTACACTTTGTTTATAAGCTACACAGTTTTCGGGATGGCGCAAGATGGAGGCGGAACGACGACAGGAGGTCAGATGAAGGGGCCCGACGAACGAGTCCTGCCCAAGGCGGTGAAGTTGCTGTGGGATCTGGACGACGCGGGCAGCCGTGGACCCAAACGCGGGCTGAGCCTCGATCAGATCCTGAACACCGCCGTGCGGGTCGCCGACGCCGAGGGCTATGCCGCGCTGTCCATGGCCCGGGTCGCCAAGGAGCTCGGGTTCACCACGATGTCGCTCTACCGGTACGTCGACAGCAAGGACACCCTCGTCGAGCTGCTGCACGACCGCATCTTCGACGTGACCCCGGACCTGCCGGCCGATGGCTGGCGCGCCGGGCTGGAAGCCTGGGCCTGGGCCGAATTCCACGCCATCCGCGCCCACGACTGGTGGCTGGACATCCCCATGACCTCGCCCCCGCTGGGCCCGAACAATATGGCCTGGCTCGAGGCGGGCATGGGCGTGCTATCCGGTCTCGACCTCGCCGAGCCACTCAAACTGCAACTGCTGGTGAACCTTTCGATCTATGTCATCGGCCGCACCCGCTTCCTGCGGGACACCATCCAGCAGCACGATCAGGACCAGGACTTCACCGCCATCCTGACCGCGGTGCTCGACCCCGGGCGCTTCCCGATCGTCAGTGCCGCCCTCGCCAACCGCGCCTTCGACACCGACGACATGCACTGGGAGGAAGCCGATTTCAGCTTCGCCCTGGATCGGCTGCTGGACGGTTACCAGGTCTTCATCGACAGCCACATCGGAGCCTGATTCCGGTTACCGCCGGATTGCGCTGGGCGGGAACGGCACAGGGCCGTGTCAACCGTGCGTAAACATCGTGCAAATGGGCCCGCTACCGCTTGACCGGCCCCGCACCGAACCCGACCATGGCCTCATGAGGCCCGCACGGCCGGTGCGGGCGGCTCGCGTTACGACGCGATGAGAGATAGACGCATCGTCGTCCTGCTGCGAGGAGGTGAGGGACATGGCCGTTGTCGCGTGGACGCGTTCCACCACCGCCCTCCCCACGCTGGCGGCCGGGGCCATGGTCCTCGTCCTGGCCGGGCTGACCACTGCTTTCGTCTACCTGGCGGTGCCCGCCGTGGCCGGTCCGGCCGAGCGCGCGCCCGCGCCGATCGAGGTCCACACCGATCCCCCGGCGGTGCTGCCGGTGTGCACCGAGGTCACCGAGGACAGCCCGAATCCGGCGTGCGCGGACACCGATACCGACATCAGTGCCGATCCCGCGCCGCCCGACCAACCGTGACCAGCGAGCCCAGCAGTAGCGCCGCGAGCACGAAAAGCGCTGCCACACAGGACATCAGGCCGGCCCAGCCGCCGGCCGCGTAAGCGATCCCGGCCGCGCTGCCGACCACCGCACTGCCCAGGTAGTACGCAAACATGTAGAGAGACGATGCCGCGCCGCGATTTTCGGCCAGCGTGCCCACCCAGGCGCTGGCCGTGGTGTGCGCGGCGAAGAACCCGGTAGTGAACAGCAGGATGCCGATCAGCACCGTGGTCAGGTGATCGGGGATGGTGATCAGCGCACCGAGGGCCATCAATGCCACCGCGGCGGCGAGGACCCGCGCATGGCCCCGACGATCGGCGAGCCTGCCGGTGTACGCCGAGGCGACCGTCCCGGCGAGGTACAGCACGAACACCGATCCGGCCAGGGTCGCGGGCAATTCGAAGGGACGATGGGTCAGGCGGTAGCCCAGGAAGTTGTAGACCGACACGAAGCTGCCCATCAGCAGGAAGGCCAGACCGAAGAGCGCGATCAGGCCGCGATGCCGCAGCTGCGCCGTGAGATCGCCGAACATGGTGCCGAAACCGGCCGGGCGCGCGGCGAATCCGCGCGAGGGCGGCAGACTGTACGCGAACCAGACCGTGCACGCCGCAGCGGCCAGCGAGACCGCCAGCTCCGCCCAGCGCCACGAGGTCAGCCCGAGGGCGAGCGAGGGAATCAACCGGCCCGCCAGCCCGCCGATGGTGGTCCCGGCGATATAGACGCCCATGGCCGCGCCGAGTCCGGCCGCCCCGATCTCCTCGGCCAGATACGCCATGGCCACCGCGGGCACGCCCGCCAGCGAAACGCCCTGCACGGCCCGCACCGCCAGCAGGGTGTCGAGCGTCGGGCACAGCGGCAGCAGCAGACCCAGCGCCGAGGCCACCACCGCCGAACCGATCATCACCCGGGTGCGGCCGATCCGCGCCGACAGCGCACCCGCCGGAATGATGGCCAGCGCAAGAAATCCCGTGGTCAGTGAGACGGCGAGGGCCGCGTGCGCGGGCGGGACCGAAAAGGCGGCCGACAGGCTCGGCAGCAGCGACTGGGTGGAGTACATGGCCGCGAACGTGGTCAGCCCGGCTGCGAAAAGGGCTGCGGTGACCCGCTTCTCGTGTGCGTGTCCCGGCCGGCCGGGCCCGGCGGTAAAGGTGGGCCCAGGCGTGGCCACGCTGGTCGGCTCCGGCGCTGCCGTACCGATCGGTTGCGGTGTCGCCGTACCGGTCGGCCCTGACGCGGCGGTGCTGGTGGTCCCTTGCACGGTAGTCATCGGATCCTCTCGGTACTGGGGGTGCGGGATCCAGGGTGCGACGCTGGCACTTAGAACGGAAATGCATGATTATTGGAGTTCTCATACTCTGTCGACATATAGCGAGGAGGCGGCGTGCTCGGCTCGGATCTGGAGTGGTTCACGACACTCGCCGAAACGGAGAATGTCAGCGCGGCCGCCGACCGGCTGCACCTGGCGCAGCCCACGCTGTCGCGCATGCTCGCCCGGCTCGAGCAGCGGCTCGGCACGCCGCTGTTCGACCGGCACGGCAAGCGCATCCGGCTCAACGAGTACGGCCGCCTCTACTACGAGCACGCCCGCCGCGCCCGCGCCGAACTGCACGCCGGGGAGCAGGCCGTCGCCGACCGCATCAATCCGGCCAAGGGAGTGGTCCGGCTGTCGTTCCTGCATTCCTTCGGCGGCCGGCTGGCCCCGCAGCTGATCGGCGAATTCCGGCGCGGCTCGGGGCGGGTCGGCTTCACGCTGTATCAGGGCGCGGCCGAGGTCATCACCCGGCAGGTGCTCGACGGCGAGGCCGATCTGGCGCTGGTGTCACCGCGGCCCGGCGAGCCCGGCATCGGGTGGCGCACCCTGCTGAATCAGCCGCTGGTGCTGGCGGTTCCGGCCGACCACCGGCTGGCCGCGCCGTCCGGCAAGACCGGGCAGCGGCCGATCCGGCTGGCCGAGTTGGCCGACGCCGAATTCATCACCATGCATCCGGGATTCGGCATGCGGCGGATCTTCGACGAACTGTGCGCGGCGGCCGGGATCCGGCCGCGCATCGTCTTCGAGTCCAGTGATCTGGTGACGGTCTCCGGGCTGGTGGCGGCCGGGCTCGGCGTCGCGCTGGTGCCCGCCGAGGAGCCGATGCCGCCGGGGCTGGCCGTCGTCCCGCTCGCCGACGCGGGCGCGTCCCGCGATGTCGGATTGATCTGGTCGGCGACCGCCACGCCGTCGGAGGCGGTGCGGCGGTTCCGCGATTTCGCCGCCGACTGGGCGGCCCGCCGTCACCCCCGGTGAATGCGCGCGCTGTTACGGTGGCTGGACGGTAACTGACCTGTTGCTTCAGACCTTGGGAGCCGCCCGTGCAGCGGTATCGCGCGGCCCTCGACACGGTGGGTGGGTGCGCCGCCGCCGCGATCGCGGGCCTGGCCCTCATCGTGCCCATCGACACCGGGTGCGCCGCCGAATCGTCCGCGCTGCAGATGACGCTGCTGAGCGTAACCGTGCCGCGGGCCACCGCCGTGGGCGTGATCGTCGCGGTGCTGGCCGCGGTGTGCGTGCGCATGTTCGGCACCCGCACCGCCTGGGGCACCGCCACGGTCGCGATGCTGATCCTGGTCACCAACCACCTGCTGGGGCCCGCCGGCTCCGCTAGCTTGGCCACCTCCAACTTCGTCGATTCGATCGCGGCGGGCGTGCTGCTCGGCGCGGCCGGGGCGGCAGCGCTCGAAAACCGGCTGCCCGCAATCGGATACCTGCTCGGGGCACTCATCGGCGTCACGGTGGGCGACCATATCGAGACCATCTCGGCCGAGCAGGGCACCCAGTCGCTGCTCGAACGCGCCTTCGTGGATCTGCCGCCGGAATGGGCCACCGCACCGACGATGGGATTGCTGGCCGTGTGCTTCACCCTGTGCCCGCGCGCGCGGATGGCGGCCTACCCCACCGCGTTGAACCTGCCGTTCGCGCCGGTGCTCGCCGCAGCCGTGGTGGTCACCACCATCGACCTGGTGTCGGAGCGGCTCACCACGGCGACGAGCGGCACCGCGGTCATCGTGGCCGGAACGCTCGCGGTGCTCGCGGCGGCGGTCATCGCGGCGCTGCTGCTGCCTGAGCGCGACGGCACCCTCACACTGCTCGCGGTGGCGCTCGCCGCGACCGGCAGCGCGATCGCCATTGCGGCCCAGGCGCACTGGAAGCTCGCACCGATACTGACGGTCATGGCGCTCGGCCTGGCGGCCGGCCTGCGGCGCCAGGCGCCGGTCGTCGCCGCGGTCGCGATCGTCGCCCTCGGGGTGTTCGCGCTGCTGGTTCCCGACGCGCGGCACGATGATTCGTGGAGCGCGCTGATCGGCAGCTGTGCCATCGCCGCGGTGGCCGGGTACAGCTTCGGCGCGGTGACCACCCGCGGCACGGCCGGGACCGTGCTGGCGATCGGCCTGCTGTTCATTCCGACCGCCGTGCTCACGCTGGAGTTCCGCGGTTGCGACACGTTCCCGCTGCATCCCAACCGGGCCGTCGGATCGGGTGACCGCGCCGCCTGGATGGCCATCGCTCTCGGGGCCGGATGCCTGGCCGCCGTCATCGCGCTGCGACGGCTGCGGCCCGAGCGGGTCGAACAGGATCAGTAGATCCGGTACAACCAGATCCGGGGATCGCCGAGTTCACCGGTCGCGCCCCAGCCATACGCGTGGGCGATGCCGTCGCCGTGGTAGCCGTGCAGGTAGGCCCGCAGTTCCGTACGGCCCGCGTGCCCGGACACGATGCCCCGCAACACGATCGCGGTCAGGTCGTAGGCCTCGGCGGCATACGCGGTCGGGGCGGAACCGGTGGCGGACCGGTATTCGCCGACGAAGCGTTCGGTGGCCGCCCCGCACTGGCAGGCAACCAGGGTGCCAGTGGCCGCCGGACCCGCGAGCGTCCGGAAGTCCGGGTCGTAGCTGCCGTCGCCCAGCACGAAAGTCGCCGTGACACCGGCACTCCGGAGCTTGGTGAGCAGCTGGGCGGCGGCCGATTTGTACCCGGCGTAGAACACCGCGTCCGGGTGCGCCCCTGCGATGGTGTTCACGGCGTCACCCGGATCGCCGTCCGGGTCGATGCTGACCTGGCACCCCGCGAGCGCGGCCGGGCCCAGCCCCGTGGTCACCGAGTCCGCGAGCGAGCCGCCGAATCCGCCGTCGCTGTCGCGCACCACGCAGACCCGGGACAAGCGCGCGGTGTTCGCCAGATACCGGCCGAGCGCCGGACCCTCCGCATTGTCGTTGGCCAGGCCGCGGAAGAAGCCGGACCAACCCGACTGCGCCAGTAGCGGATTCGTCGCTGCCGGGGTGAGAAACGACAGCCCGGCGGCGTCGAACGTCTTGCCCGCCGCCACCACCTCGCGGGACAGGGTGGGACCGATCACCGCGACGATCGAGGTGTCCGCAGCGATCTGCTCGGCGATCTGCGCCGCCGTCGTCTGGCTGCCCGCGGTGTCGAACCGCCGGACGGCGACCGGGCAGGCCTTGCTGCCACCCTGGACGAACTGGTCGACGGCCAGCTGCACGGCATCGATCACCGTGCGGCCCAGAGCGACATCGGTCTCAGCGCCAGTCAGGGGCACCGCGGCGGCGATGGAGACCGGCTTGCACGGCAGCCGTCCGTCGTTCGCGGGGTCCTCCACCGAGACGGGGTAGGCGACCTTGTCACCCAGGGCGTCGATCTGGGTGAGCGGCACGAAACCCGGGTACACGGCGGCATACGGGCCGCCGGTGTTCGCCGGGGGCGTGCTCCTCGACGACCCGGAATCGTGTGTCGCCCAGACGATTCCGGCCGCAGTCGCGACCACGACGGCCAGCGCCGCCGCACCGGCGGCGATCCAGCGTCCGCGCCCGCCGTTCCGGTCCGGCGGCGGAGGCGGTGGGGACGACGGATCGTCCAGCACAGTGGTCTCGCCCGCCCGGGGCAGGGTGATGGTGGCCGACACGCTGTCGCTCGGTCCGGTCGACGCGGCCCGGGCGCCGGCGAAGAGAGTGGTCACGGGTGACGCGGCGGCCACCCGCAGCGGCAGCATGGTGGACTCGGACTCATCCGACAGTGCCCGCAGCGCAGCGTCGGCGAACGCACGGCAGGAGTCGAAGCGGTCCTCCGGTCGTTTGGCCAGCCCGCGCGCCAGCACCGCGTCGAGGGCGGCGGGCAGCTCCGGTCGCCGGTCGGTGACCCGCGGCGCCGGATGCTGCAGGTGCCCCGCGATGACCGCCGCCGCGGTCTCCGCCTGGTACGGCGTCGATCCGGTGAGCAGCCGGAACAGTGTGCACGCCAGCGAATACTGATCCGAGCGCTCGTCGAGCGCGGCCCCCGACAGCTGCTCCGGCGACGCGTAGGTGATCGTCGCCGCCAGCATCCCGGTCCGGGTGATCTGTGCCGAGTCGTCGCGCAGTCGCCCGATCCCGAAGTCCGTCAGCAGAATCCGCCGATCCTGCCCCGGCACCGAGCGGGTCAGCAGAATATTGGCCGGCTTCACATCCCGGTGGATAACCCCCATCGAATGCGCGTAGTCCAGCGCCTTGGCGGTCTCGCCGATGATGTGGACCGCATCGTGCGCGGGCAGGGTGAACGGGTCCAGCGCCGCCGCGTCCCCACCGTCCACGTACTGCATGGCGATCCACAGCCGCCCGTCCTCGACCCCCCGATCGTGCACCGCAACGATATTCGGATGATCCAGCCGGGCCACCAGCTCGGCCTCCCGCTCGAACCGGAACCGGGTCTCGCGCTGCGACACCAACTCCCGCGCCAGCAGCTTGATCGCCACCCGCCGAGGCAATCGCGGATGCCGGGCCAGAAAGACGTCCCCCATCCCGCCCCCACCGAGCCGCCGCTCGATCAAATACCCGGCGAATTCCGTACCCGCAAACAACATTCGGCCCTTCGCACCCCGCAACCTCCCCCGAACCATACCCGCTACACCCCGCAAGAGATCCGATCGACAGCCCCGCCCACCCAGACCTTCGTGACCGGGCTGGTGCCGGAGTTCTCGGCGCTGAGGCCGGATGATCCGGTGCGGGATATCGATGTCGACGCGGTGGCGGCTCCGGCACCGGAGCATCCGGGTACGGAGTTCGCGACGCGGCCGACGGGGTTGTGTGATGCGGAGTGGGTCGGGCTCGGAGGCTCGCGGGCTATTGCGGGCAGTTGCCGTCAGAGTTGATGGCGGGTCGGTGTGGGGGCGGCGACGGGGAGGCGGTTCCGCTGGGCGGGATCGAGTGAGCCGGAGGGGAATCGGGTGGGCCGGATCGGACAGGATTCGGGGAAACCCCCGCTGATCTCCCGCAGTCCCGGTGCATAGGCCGTAACCTGCTGTCCCACAAGCGAAGAATGCTCCTGACCGGACACCAGTCCGACCGAGGACACCCTTACCCGCCCTGAAGTGCAGGTTTAGGGTGCGTGTCCGAGCGTTGGTCTTGCGTGAACAGGCGGTAGCGTCTAGGAGGGACCCGGTCGCACACGCGGCCGGGCGCTTCGTCCACGGCAGGTCGGTGCACGGAGCAAGGGCAGGAACGTCGAAGGAGCAGCGGACGTGACGACTACCGGTGGTGCGGGCCAGCGGATCGAAACCGCCGCGCAAACACTGTGGGAGGCACCCGATGTGGTGTCCGATGGCAAGGAGTTCGGCCCCACCGGACGCCCGGTTCGCGAGATTCCGGAACCTCACGAAGCCGATCACAGCGGACCCGCCCTGATCGTCGCCATGTGCAATCAGAAGGGCGGCGTCGGCAAGACCACCTCGACCATCAATCTCGGTGCGGCGCTGGCGGAATACGGACGAAAGGTGCTGCTCGTC
Organism: Nocardia sp. NPDC004123; assembly: GCF_053603795.1. Lineage (NCBI taxonomy): Bacteria > Bacillati > Actinomycetota > Actinomycetes > Mycobacteriales > Nocardiaceae > Nocardia > Nocardia sp. NPDC004123. The sequence goes on along the minus strand of NZ_JBSGGG010000020.1, from coordinate 20,876 downwards.
GACCTGGATCCGCAGGGCGCGCTGTCGGCGGGACTCGGTGTGGCGCACCACGATCTGGACGTCACCGTGCACAACCTGCTCGTCGGCCCCGGCAAGGTCAACGTCGACGACGTGCTGATGAACACCAAGGTCGAGGGCATGGATCTGCTGCCCAGCAATATCGACCTGTCGGCGGCGGAGATTCAGCTCGTCAACGAGGTCGGCCGGGAGCAGACGCTGGGCCGCGCCATCGCGCCGCTGCGCGACCGCTACGACTACATCCTGATCGACTGCCAGCCCTCGCTGGGCCTGCTCACCGTGAACGCCCTGGCCTGCGCCGACGGCGTCATCATTCCGATGGAGTGCGAATACTTCTCGCTGCGCGGCCTGGCCCTGCTCAACGACACCGTGGAGAAGGTGCGGGACCGGCTGAATCCGGAACTGACCCTGTACGGCATCGTGGTCACCATGTTCGATGCTCGCCTATTGCATTCACGTCAGGTGATGACGCGCGTGGTCGAGGTGTTCGGCGACCTCGTGTACGACACCGTGATCTCGCGGACCGTCCGCTTCCCCGACGCCAGTGTCGCCGGCGAGCCCATTACCACCTGGGCGCCGAAATCCGGTGGCGCGGAAGCCTATCGGGCCATGGCCCGGGAAGTCATCCAGCGGTCGGGCCGTTGAGCGGTCCTCTCGATTCGTCCGAGCACGACCCGGCGGACGCGGATACAGCCCTGCCCGCCGGAGATCCGGACTCGCCGGTCCCGGCCGGCATCGTCGCAGGCGGCGGTAATGCCGCGGCACCGGACGATCAGCACGCAACGGGCAAATTTCACCTGAAGCTCGCCAACTTCGAGGGCCCGTTCGACCTGTTGCTGCAGCTCATCAGCTCGCGGCGGCTCGACGTCACCGAGATCGCGTTGCACAAGGTCACCGACGAATTCATCGCCCACACCAAGGCGCTCACCGCCCGGCTCTCGGAAGAAAAGGGGCTGCGCGCGGACAAGGTCCTCGACCAGACCACCGAATTCCTGCTCATCGCGGCCACCCTGCTGGATCTGAAGGCGGCCCGGCTGCTGCCCTCCGGCGAGGTCTCCGACGAGGAGGACCTCGAGCTCCTCGAAGCCCGCGACCTGCTGTTCGCACGGCTGTTGCAGTATCGCGCCTTCAAACAGGTCGCGGCGCTGCTGGGCGAACTGGAGGCCGCGGCGCTGCAACGCTATCCGCGCGCGGTGTCGCTGGAGGAGCGGTATCTGGCGCTGTTGCCGGAGGTTACGCTGGGGGTGGACGCCGCGGGGTTCGCCGAGGTCGCAGCCACCGTGTTCCGGCCGCGTCCGAAACCGAGGGTGGGGCTGGATCACATCCACGCCCATGCGATTTCGATCGCCGAACAGGCCGCGCTGGTGCTGGAGATGCTGAAAAGCCGTGGCGCGGGCGGCTGGACGACCTTCCACGAACTCTGCGCCGACTGCGAACTGCCGATCCAGATCGTGGCCCGCTTCCTCGCGCTGCTCGAGCTCTACCGGGGCAAGACCATCGAGTTCGATCAGCCCGACCCCCTGGGCCCGCTCTCCATCAGCTGGATCGGCGAGCTCGAAGACCAACCCGCCCAACCGGTGACGATTGAAGAGGATTACGGGTGACCGAGGTGCAGAACATGGGTGACGACGCGCACGACCCGGCCGCCGCCAACCAGGCTGCGCCCCAACCGACCCTGGCCGAAAGGATCGTGGCCGAAGCGGCCGCGGCAGCGAAGGCCCGCGCAGCCGGGGCGAAGGCCGCCGAGTCCGAGGCCGAGGTCACCGAGCCCAGCGGTGTCGAAACAACGGCCGAGGGCGTCGAGGCCCCGGCCGAGGGTGCGGTGCTCACCGACGAAGCGACCATGCTCGAGTCCGCCGCCATGGAGCCCGCGGCTGACGCGCCCGAGTCCGCGAACGGCGGCCCGGCGTCCGTGGCTGATACCTCCCAGTCCATCGCTGGCGCTGCCGAGCCTGTGGCTGAAGTCACTCAACCTGGGGTGGAGGTCGTGGCACCGGACGGGCCGGGCGTCGATGCGGAGGAGTTCGAGGACGAGGAGGCGCTCGAGGAGGACGAGTTTCGGGCGGCGCTCGAGGCGATGTTGTTGGTGGTGGATGCGCCTGCGCCGGTGGAGTTGCTGGCGTCGGCTTTGCGGGATCACCCGATCCGGGTGGAGACCGCGCTGCGGGAGATGTCGGCGGAGCTGACCGCGCGGCGCAGTGGCATGGATCTCAGGTACGTCGGCGACGGGTGGCGCTACTACACGCGGACGGAATTCGCCCCGTATGTGGAACGTATGCTGTTGGACGGCGCACGGTCGAAGCTCACACGCGCCGCTTTGGAAACCCTGGCGGTGATCGCGTACCGTCAACCGGTTACCCGAGCACGCGTGAGTGCGGTGCGCGGTGTGAACGTGGATGGCGTGATCCGGACCCTGCTGGCGCGGGGCCTGATCGCGGAGGCCGGAGCGGACCCGGAGACCAACGGCACTCTGTACATCACCACCGAGCTGTTCCTGGAACGGATCGGACTTGCGTCACTGGCGGATCTGCCGCCGCTGGCCCCACTGCTCCCGGGCGTCGATCTGATCGACGAGATCAACGAGAGCCTGGACACCGACCCCCGGTACACCAGGCTGAGGAAACCTGCCGAGGCCGATATCGACCTCGGCACCGATGACTGAAACAGGACAACGTGAATACACCCGCTCGCCGAGATGGCACACCGGATCGTAGGAAACGTGGCAGTGAACCGCCCCGCGGCGGTTCCCGGGCCGCCCGCGGCCGGACCGGAGACGACCGGTCCGCGCGCGGCGGCAGCTCGTACGGCGGAGGCTACGACGGCCCCGCGAACTCACGCGGCGGCGCCGCGAACAGCCGTGGCGGCTCCGCGAATCGCGGCGGATCGCGCGGCGACTCGCCCTCGTGGGGCGGCAATTCCCGAGGCGACTCGCGCGGCGGCAGCGGCTCGTACGGCGGCGGACGCGGCGGCAGCGGGTCCTATGACTCGCGCTCCGGCGGATCCCGCGGCGGCTCGTACGGCTCGCGCGGCGCTTCCAGCTCGCGCGGCGAAGGCTACGGCTCGCGCGGCGCTTCCAGCTCGCGCGGCGAAGGCTATGGCTCGCGCGGTGAAGGCTATGGCTCGCGCGGTGAAGGTTCCGGCTCGCGCGGCGAAAGCCAGTGGGGCGGAGGCGGTTCGCGCGGTGGCGCGTCCTCGCGTGGCGGCTCCTCGTTCGGAAACTCCGCCCGCGGCAACCAGTCTCGCGGCGACTGGGGTTCCGATTCGCGTGGCGCCGGGCGTGGCGGCGACAGCCGTGGCGGCCAGTCGCGCACCGGATTCGGCTCCGACCGTGCCGGTTTCGGCCAGGATCGCAATGCGTCGCGCGGCCGGATCGGCGGCGGCAGCCCGCTGGCCCCGCACACCTCGCCGAACACTCCCGCCAAGAAGAAGGCCAAGCCGGTCAAGCAGGTCGTGGCTCCGGTCCTGATCAGCAATGCCAGGCCGGCACGCCGCCAGCATGTGGACGCCGACGCGCAGGGCCCGAAGAAGCTGCCCTGGGGCGAGGGCGAGCGCCTGCAGAAGGTCCTCGCGAAGGCCGGGGTGGCCTCGCGCCGCGCGGCCGAGGAGATGATCGAGGCCGGCCGCATCGAGGTGGACGGCAAGATCGTGCGCGAGCAGGGCCTGCGCATCGATCCGCAGACCGCGGTGGTCCGGGTCGACGGCGTGCGCGTGGTGATCCGCGACGAGCAGGTGTACCTGGCGCTGAACAAGCCCAAGGGCTGGCAGTCGACCATGTCCGACGAGATGGGCCGCCCGTGCGTGGGCGACATCGTCGCCGAGCGGATCGCGGCCGGGCAGCGGCTGTTCCATGTCGGCCGTCTGGACGCCGACACCGAGGGCCTGCTGCTGCTCACCAATGACGGCGATCTCGCGCACCGGCTCATGCACCCGTCCTTCGAGGTGTCCAAGACCTACCTGGCCACGGTCAACGGCGAGGTCAAGAACCGCGAGGTCGGCAAGCTGCTGAAGGACGGCGTCGAGCTGGAGGACGGTCCCGCCAAGGTGGACCGGTTCCAGGTGCTCGAGGTCGGCCAGGGCAAGTCGCTGGTGAAGGTGGTGCTGCACGAGGGCCGCAAGCACATCGTGCGCCGTCTGCTGGCCGAGGTCGGCCACCCGGTGACCGCGCTGGTGCGCACCCACATTGGACCGGTCGCACTGGGCGATCAGCGGCCGGGCACGCTGCGCGTGCTGGGCCGGGACGAAATCGGGAAGCTCTACGAGGCGGTGTCGTTGTGAACGGTGTGGGAAGTCTGATCGACGCGACCGGCGCGCTGACCGGGTGGGCGCGGCTGGTCGTCGCCATGGACGGCCCGTCGGGCACCGGCAAGTCGAGCGTGTCGCGCTTGTTGGCGACCCGGCTCGAGGCCAGCTACCTCGACACCGGTGCCATGTACCGGGTGGCGACACTGCGCGTGCTGCGCACCGGCGTGGACCTGGACGACGCCGCGGCCATCGCGGTCGCGGTCAAGGAGCTGCCGCTGACCATCGGCACCGATCCGAGCCGGGAGGTCATCCTGCTCGACGATGAGGATGTGTCGAGCGAGATCCGCGGCAATGCGGTGACCAAGGCGGTGTCGGCGGTGTCGGCCGTGCCCGAGGTGCGCGAGCAGCTGGTGGCCCTGCAACGGGACCTGACCGCGGCGGCCGGGCGAATCGTGGTCGAGGGCCGCGATATCGGCACCGTCGTGCTGCCCGAGGCCGATGTGAAGATCTACCTGACCGCCTCGGCCGAGGCCCGCGCCACGCGACGCAATGCGCAGAACATCGCCGAGGGCCGGGGTGACGATTTCGAGGCGGTGCTGGCCGATGTGCAGCGCCGCGACACCCTGGATTCGACCCGCAAGGTGTCGCCGCTGCGTCCCGCCGAGGACGCCGTGCTGGTCGACACCAGCGATCTGAACAAGGACGAGGTCATCGACGAGCTGTATCGCGTGGTGGCCGAACGGATTTCGGCGGGAGGCGCGCAGTGACGCAGGACACCTTCGCCGGTGATGGCATCTGGTCGGACGAATCCGACTGGGACATCGCCGAATTCGAGGGCGAGCAGGACGCCGAGCACATCCCGCTGCCGACGGTGGCCATCGTCGGCCGGCCGAATGTCGGCAAGTCGACCCTGGTGAACCGCATTCTGGGCCGCCGCGAGGCCGTCGTGGAGGACATTCCGGGCGTGACCCGGGACCGGATCTCCTACGAGGCCACCTGGGCCGGACGCCGGTTCCTGGTGCAGGACACCGGCGGCTGGGAGCCCGACGCCAAGGGCCTGCAGCAGTCGGTGGCCCGGCAGGCCGAGGTCGCCATGCAGACCGCCGACGCGATCGTCGTGGTGGTGGACGTCACCGTGGGCGCGACCTCCGCCGACGAGGCGGTGGCGAGGACGCTGCGCCGCAGCAAGACCCCGGTCATCCTGGTGGCCAACAAGGTCGACAACCAGAAGCTGGAGGCCGATGCGGCCGAGCTGTGGTCGATGGGCCTGGGTGAGCCGCGCCTGGTCTCGGCCACGCACGGTCGCGGCACCGGTGATCTGCTGGACCTGATTCTGGAGGTGATGCCCGAAACCCCGCGCGAGGGAACTGGTCTCACCGGCGGCCCGCGCCGCGTGGCGCTGGTCGGCAAGCCGAATGTGGGCAAGTCCTCGCTGCTGAACCGGCTGGCGGGCGAGGAGCGCTCGGTCGTCCACAATGTCGCGGGCACCACCGTCGACCCGGTCGACTCGCTCGTCGAGTTGGGCGGCAAGCCCTGGCGTTTCGTGGATACCGCGGGCCTGCGCCGCAAGGTGAGCACGGCCAGCGGCCACGAGTTCTACGCGTCGCTGCGCACCAAGTCGGCCATCGAGGCCGCCGAGGTGGCGGTGATGCTGATCGACGCTTCGGAGCCGATCACCGAGCAGGACCTGCGCGTCATCTCCATGGTGGCCGACGCCGGCCGCGCCCTGGTGATCGCCTACAACAAGTGGGATCTGGTCGACGAGGACCGCCGCGAGATGCTCGAGCGCGAGATCGACCGCGAAATGGTCCAGGTCCGCTGGGCCCAGCGTGTCAATATCTCCGCTCAGACGGGTCGCGCCGTCCAGAAGCTCGTCCCCGCCATGGAAACCGCCCTGGATTCCTGGGACAAGCGCATCTCCACCGGCCGCCTGAACAACTGGCTCAAGGAGGTCGTCGCCGCCACCCCGCCTCCGATGCGCGGCGGCCGCCTCCCCCGAGTCCTGTTCGCCACCCAGGCCTCCACCCGCCCCCCGACGTTCGTCCTCTTCACCACGGGCTTCCTCGAGGCCGGCTACCGCCGCTTCCTCGAACGAAAGCTCCGCGAAGAGTTCAACTTCGACGGCTCCCCGGTCCGCGTGAACGTCCGCGTCCGCGAAAAGCGCGAACGCAAGAAGTAAGGCCCACGCGCCGAACGAAACCCAACGCCCGGGCGACGGATCCCACCGTCCCCCGGGCGTTCTCGTTCAGCGGGCGCGCGGATGCGCGGTGGCCCAGACCTCGTGCAGGGTGCCGACGGTGACCAGGGTGTAGATCTGGGTGGTGGTCACCGAGGCGTGGCCCAGCAGTTCCTGGACGACCCGGACGTCGGCGCCGCCGTCGAGTAGATGCGTGGCGAAGGAATGCCGGAGGGTGTGGGGCGACACCTGGGCGGCGATGCCGGCCCGCTCCGCCGCGGATTGCAGGACCTGCCAGGCGGTTTGGCGGGAGAGGCGGCCGCCGCGGTGGTTGAGGAACAGCGCGCTGTTGCCCTTGCCCCGGGTGGCGAGGGCCGGGCGGCCGCGAACCAGGTAGTTGTCGAGGGCGGCCAGGGCGGGGCGGCCGATGGGGACCATGCGCTGTTTGCCGCCCTTGCCGTGCAGGACCACCGCGCGTTCGGCGGTGTCGATGTCGTCCACGTCGAGCCCGACCATTTCGGAGATGCGAGCGCCCGTGGAGTACAGCAACTCCAGTAGTGCCCGGTCGCGCAGCCCGCGCGGGCCCTCGGCGATGTCTCCCCCGGCGGCGTCGATCAGGCGGGAAACCTGGTCGTACGGGAGGGCTTTCGGCAGTCTGCGGGCGGGTGTCGGCGGCTTCACCGGGTGCGCCACATCCGCGTCGGTGATGCCCTCTGCCGTCGCGAACCGGTGCAGCCCGCGGACGGCGACCAGGGCCCGCGACGCCGACGAGGCCGCCAGGGCGGGATGCTCGGAGTCCCCCGACCGCAGCGACACCATGTAATCGGCAATGTCCGATTCGGCCACGCGTGCAAGCGTTTCCACACCGCGCTCGGTCAGAAAGTACTGGTATCGGCCCAGATCCCGCCGATAGGCGCTGAGCGTATTGCGCGCGGCGCCGCGCTCGACCGCCAAATGGTCGAGGTACGCGTCGATCTGCCGCTTCAGCACGGCTCACATCTTTGCAGCCGCCACCGACGAACTCCCCGACCCGAACCCGGCGAAGCGAACAAGTTTCCCAATCGGGACCTATTGCCTTCCCAATCGGGATCTACTGCGATGCCTCCCGCGCCTTGCGATCCAGGAACGCGGTGGGCATCCCCGGCCAGGGCGCGTCGGCGGGCCGCAGCCGAGCCCCGCTGGACCGGGCCGTCATCAGCGCGGTCACACCGGCCACCGCGGTGGCATTGGTGATGTCGCCCGCCAGCGCGGCCTGTACGGCCTCCGTCAACGGCATCCGCAGGATCTGGAGGTCGGCCTCCTCCATTTCCGGGTCCGGCCGGTCGATCTCGTAGAGCCCGGTCGCCAGATACACCCGCAGCGCCTCATCGGTGAACCCGGGCGAGAGCGCCACATCGACCAGCACCGACCACTCCCGTGCCGCCAGCCCGGTCTCCTCGGCCAGCTCTCGCCGGGCGGCTTCGAGGGGATCCTCGCCCGCCTTGTCCAGCAGTCCGGCCGGCAGTTCCAGCAGCCGCCGCCCGATCGGATGCCGATACTGATTCACCAGCACCAGATTGTCGTCGTCGTCCAGCGCCGCCACGGCGACCGCCGCGTGGTGCTCGATCACCTCCCGCTCGGCGACCTTGCCGCCGGGCATGACCACCTGGTCCAACCGCAGCGCCAGGATCGCGCCCGAGTACACCGTGCGACTGGACAGGACATCGAAATCGTGTGTGCCGGGGACCGGTTCCGAAGAGGTCATTCCAGAACCGTAGCGCGGATACCCCGGCGGATACGAAACCGCCCGAGCACTCGTCGAATGCTCGGGCGGGCCGTGGAATCCCGGTCAGGCGGGGATCACTTGGAGACCTTCTCGGCCTCCGAGGCGGGTACCTCGTCGGGAATCTCCACCGGAAGCCGTTCGGCGGCCTTGTATTCCAGCGCCGCCGAGATCAGCGCCGCGAACAGCGGGTGCGGGCGCGTCGGACGGGACTTGAGCTCCGGGTGCGCCTGGGTGGCGACCAGGAACGGGTGCTTGTCCTGCGAGTACTCCACGAACTCGACCAGGTGGCCGTTCGGGGAGGTGCCGCTGAACTTCAGGCCGCTCTTGGCGATCTTGTCGCGGAAGGTGTTGTTGACCTCGTACCGGTGCCGGTGCCGCTCGGAGACCTCGGTCTCGCCGTACGCCCGCGCCACCAGCGAATCCTGCTGCAGCACAGCCGGGTACGCGCCGAGCCGCATGGTGCCGCCCAGATCGGCCTCGCCGGCCACGATCTGCTCCTGGTCGGCCATCGTCGAGATGACCGGGTACTTGGTGTCGGGCTCGAATTCCGCCGAGTTGGCGTCCTTCATGCCCACCGAGCGCGCCGCCTCGATGACCACGCACTGCAGACCCAGGCACAGGCCCAGCAGTGGAATCTTGTGCTCGCGGGCGTAGTGGATGGCGCCCACCTTGCCCTCGATGCCGCGAATGCCGAAGCCGCCCGGGATCAGGATGGCGTCCACGTCGGCCAGGTGCGAGCGCGCACCCGCCTCGGTCTCGCACTCGTCGGACTGCACCCAGCGGATGTTCACCTTGGCCCGCGAGGCGAAACCGCCCGCGCGCAGCGCCTCGGTGACCGACAGGTAGGCGTCGGGCAGGTCCACGTACTTGCCGACCAGCGCGACGGTGACCGCTTCGCGCGGGTTGTGCACGCGGTCCAGCAGATCGCCCCAGACCGTCCAGTCGACGTCGCGGAAGGGCAGCCCCAGCTTGCGAACGACGTAGGCGTCCAAGCCTTCCCGGTGCAGCACCTTCGGAATGTCGTAGATCGACGGCGCGTCCGGCGTCGAGATGCAGGCGTCCACATCCACGTCGCACATGAGCGCGATCTTGTTCTTCAGCGGCTGCGGCACCTCGCGGTCGCAGCGCAGGATGAGCGCGTCGGGCTGGATACCGATATTGCGCAGCGCCGCCACCGAGTGCTGGGTCGGCTTGGTCTTGAGCTCGCCCGAGGGACCCAGGTAGGGCACCAGCGTGACGTGCAGGAAGAAGCAGTTGTCGCGACCCACCTCGTGGCGAATCTGCCGCGCCGCCTCGAGGAACGGCTGCGACTCGATATCGCCCACGGTGCCACCGATTTCGGTGATCACCACATCCGGCGCCTGCCCGTGCAGGTCCGGTCCCGTCATGGCGAGAATGCGACTCTTGATCTCATCGGTGATGTGCGGGATCACCTGCACGGTGTCACCGAGGTACTCACCCCGGCGCTCCTTGGCGATCACCTTCGAGTACACCTGGCCGGTGGTGACATTGGCGTCCCCGGACAGATCGCGATCCAGGAATCGTTCGTAGTGGCCGACATCGAGGTCCGTCTCCGCGCCGTCCTCGGTCACGAACACCTCACCGTGCTGGAAGGGGTTCATGGTGCCGGGATCGACATTCAGGTACGGATCCAGCTTCTGCATCGTGACGCGGAGTCCGCGTGAAGTGAGCAGCTGACCGAGGCTGGAGGCGGTCAGACCCTTACCGAGTGAAGAGGCGACGCCACCGCTGACGAAGATGTGTTTCGTGGCCGCGCGCGCCGGAATCCGTGATTGACCCACGGGACTTCACGGTAACACGGATCGGCGACGCCGATCGCATGCCGCGCATGTTGGTTGCCCGCGATTGGCTCGATTCTGCGTATCGCGGGAAGCCTTCCCCATGTCGGCATCGGCGTGGCCGGGGCTTTCCGACGTGCGGCCCGGGGATCGTCTCAGTGCGGCATGGCCGCGACTGTGAGCGAGGTCGCCTTCTCACCCGTGCCGTAACGGCCGGTACCGCCGTTCAACTGCTCGGTGAGTCCGAGCACCGTGGTGATCCGCCCGATCTCACGATCGACATTGTCGACGGTCGTGACGGTCGACAGCCCACCCTCGGACCGTGTCACGGCGATCGCCCCGGGCCCCTCGGCGGCCCCGTAGCGACCCGCCAGCACCACCCCCGCACTGTGGGACCGCAGACCCCCGGCGAACCTGGCGATGATGGTGCCGCGATTGTTCTCGTCGGCCCGCGCCCCGTCGCCGGTGACCACCACGGCCAGCTGGGCGGGCTGCACCTCGGCGAAGGTCAGGAAGCCGCCGCCGCGCAGTGTCTCGAGGGCCAGGCCGCGCTCCTGCGGGGTGCCGCGCGCCTGCCCGCTGACCGGATCGTCGAGCAGCGCCTGGCCGAGCAGATCGCCCGCGAGGCTGCCCTGATCCACGGCGTCGACCTTCAGCTGCGCGCCCGCGGGGACCACGTTCAGCAGCGCGGTGCGCAGTCGGTCGCCCTCGGAGGAGTCGGCGAACGCGCCGGTCAGGCCGATCCGGCCGGTGACCGCGGCGCCCGCGGTGGTGAGGGCCGCGGTGACGGCATCGGCGTCGCCGCTGTCGGCGTCGGGGGTGGTGAAGACGAGGACCGACCGGTTGGCCAGCGCGCCCGCCAGCAGCTTGCCCGCCGAACCCGACAGGAAGGCGTCGGCCGCCTTCACCTGTTCGTTCAAACGCCCGTTCTCGGCACGCAGATCGTCGATCTGCTGCCGGTCGCCCGTGCCGGGAAACAACCCATTGCCTTGTGTGCGGGTGCCCAGCACCACGCCGACCGCCAGGGCCAGGAATACCGCGGCGATCGAAATCGCGTGGTGGCGAAAGGAAATCATCGGTCCCCTAGATGTGCCGGTCGAATAGGCCCTGCACCCAGTGCGATCCGCGATGCCAGGTGTCGGCGGTCCAGGTCAGCGCCTCAACGCCCATGTGGGTGGCCAGCAACGCGACCACCAGGGCAACCAGCGCCGCGAGCACCACCAGCGCGACCGCCCAGCCGGAGCCCCGGTGGCGGTACAGCGAGGCAACGGCTTTCGCGTCCATGAGCTTGGTGCCCATTTTGAGCCGGGTCAGGAAGGTGGCCGGATTCGAATCGCGCCGGCCGCGGTCGAAGAAGTCGTCCAGCGAGGCCGCCGCACCGACGGTGACGATCAGCGACGCACCGTGGTGATCCGCCAGCAACAGCGCCAGATCCGCGGGCGCGCCCGAGGACGGGAAGGTGGTCGCGCCGATGCCCAGATCCTGGATGCGCTCCAAACCCTTGGCGTGGCCGTCGGTATCGGCGGGCAGGATCACCTCCGCGCCGGACTTCAGCGTGTTCGCGGTGATCTCCTCCGGGTCACCGACGATGAGGTCGGGCCGGTAGCCGTGGCGGGTCAGGGTGTCCGCGCCCCGGCCGACGCCGATCAGGATCGGCGCGTACTCCTTGATGAACGGCTTGATGCGCTTGAGGTCGTCGATGTGCTCGGGACCGTCGGCCACCACCACGACATGCCGCTTCTTCATGTCGACTTCGACTTCCGGGACGCCGATTCCGTCGATGAGCAAGGAGGATTCGGTGCGGATGAACTCGATGGTGTTGCCGGAGAAGGCTTCCAGATGGTCGGCCAGCCCGTTGCGCGCCTCGATCATGCGCTCGGCGATGGTGAGCTCGGTGAGCTCGATACTCTCGACGAGTACCTCGGGTTCCTTCTTCGCCAGTTTGTCCGCGTAGACGACGCCGCCCTCGACGCGAACCTTGGCGCCGTCCTTGATCTTCTTGAAGACATCCGAGCTGACCGCGTCCAGCAACTGGATGCCATTGGCCACCAGCACTTCCGGACCGAGGTTCGGATATCGCCCGGAGATCGACGGCGAGGCGTTCACCACCACCGCCACCTGGGCTTCGACGAGCCGGTCGGCGGTGAGCCGATCCAGGTCCATCTCATCGAGCACCACCACGTCGCCAGGCCCCACGCGCTGGAGCAAACGCCTGGTGTTGCGGTCCACCCGGGCCATCCCGGTCAGACCCGGAAGCGTTTCGGTATTACGCGACAACAGGGCCAGCATCTTCATAACGATCGATGATTACGGCAAAGTCTCAACCTTTGATGGAGGCGCGCCGGACTCCCCCGCCTCCCCGCGACCTTTGCGGCCGGCCAAGAGCCGTCGCCGGCCATGCATCCGTGCCCGCGGTTGGTGCCGAACCGATTCCGGGCGTACCCGACGAGTTACCCCAACCGGTACGAAATCAGTGGTCGCCCTCCATACGCCCGACCCGGGTGCCGCGCCCGTCGCACCTTCCTTCTTACCGACCGGTAAGGCTATGCTCCGGACATGGCCAGCACCACCGTTGATACCGTCCTACCCGCCCCGCGTGAGGTCGTCTACAAGCTCTTCACCGAGCGCGACAGCCTCAATGCCTTTCTGCCCATTCAGATTTCACTGAAGAAGCCGGGCATCGGGAGCCCGTCCGGCGTCGGCGCGCAGTACCACCTGGGCCTGGCCGGCATCGGCCCGACCGAGGAGACCACCGAGCTCGTCCCCAATGAGCGCATGGTCTACCGCGTCATCGCGGGCGCCCCGGTCAAGCGGCACGTCGGCACCATCAGCTTCTCCGACGCGCCGGGCGGCACCCGGGTCGTCTACACCATGGAATCCGAGCCCAGCCTTCCCGTCCCCGCCCAGATCCTCGAGCCCGGCCTCCGCGCCCTCACCAACGCCCTCATCGGCGGAGTGCGCAAGGCGATCAAGTAACGCTCGGCCACCGCGCTTTCGGAGTCGGCGCGGCGGCAGGGACAGAACCGGCCGGACCCTTCGCGGGCCCGGCCGGTTCTTCTGTCTCGGTGCCCGGTTACTCGCCCGAGACGGCGGCGCCGACCTTCTCGGCGTCGGCCGTGGTGAGGAGTTCCCAGGCGTGGGCGCGGCCGGTTTCGGTATCGCCCATGCCCGCCAGCATGCGGGCGAGTTCGATGACGCGTTCGTCCTGGGTGAGGGCTTTGACGCCGGATTTGACGGCCTTGCCGTCGTCGAGCTTGTCGACCACCAGGTGGGTGTCGGCGAAGGCGGCCACCTGCGGCAGGTGGGTGACGACGATGACCTGGTGGGTGCGGGCCAGCCGGGCCAGGCGGCGGCCGATCTCGACGGCGGCGCGGCCGCCGACACCGGCATCGACCTCGTCGAAGACCATGGTGGTGCCATGTTCGGAGCTGGCGAGAACCACTTCCAGGGCGAGCATGATGCGGGAGAGCTCACCGCCGGAGGCGCTCTTGCTCAGCGGCAGCGGGTGCGCGCCGGAGTGGGCGGCCAGGCGGAATTCCACCTCGTCCACGCCGGTCGAGCCGGCGTGCAGTTCGGTGCCGTCGATGACCAGCGGGGCCGAATCCTGTACGCCCGCAAGGACGGGACCGACGCCGACCTCGAGCCGGGCACGACCCATGGCCAGACCACCCAGTTCGGTGCTCACCGCCGACGCCAGCTTCCCCGCGGCCTTGCTGCGGGCCGCGGTCAGCTTCTTGGCCGCTTCGCGCACCTTCTCGGCCGCGGTCTCGACATCCGCGGCCAGCGCCGCCAGCGCCTCCTCCGACACGTCCAGCGAGGCCAGGCGCGTGCGCGCCTCCTCGGCCCACTTGATGACCCCGTCGATATCCGGCGCGTACTTGCGGGTCAGCGTCTTCAGCTCGGCCTGGCGGGTCAGCATGGACTCCAGCGCGCCCGGATCGGCCGGCAGGTCCGACAGGTAGGAGCTGAGCTCGGTGGTCAGATCCACCACCACCGAAATCGCCTCGCCCAGACGGGGAGCCAGCGCGGTCAGGATCGGATCGTCGGAGGCTTCGATGCGGGCGCGCGCGGTGCCCAGCAGATCCAGGGCGCCCGCGTCCTCACCCGGTGAATCGGCCGGACCGGCCAGCGCGTCGTGCGCGGTGGAGGCGGCCTCGCGCAGCGAATCCAGATCCGACAGCCGGCGCACCTCGGCCACCAGATGGTCGTCCTCGCCGGGTTCCGGTGCGACGGCGTCGATCTCGGCCAGCGACTGCGTCAGATGGTCGGCTTCCAGGGCCAGCTCCCGGCTGCGCGCGGTCCGCTCGAGCAGCTGATTGCGCTTGTCCAACCAGGCCTTTCGAGCCTTCTGGTACTTGGACAGCAGCGGCGCCACCGCGTCGGAGGCGAACTGGTCCAGCGCGTGCAACTGCTGGTCGGGCCGCTGCAGCCGCAGCTGATCGTTCTGCCCGTGCACGGTGAGCAGCGGGGTGGTGAAGTCCGCGAGCACCGCGGCCGGCACGCTGCGGCCACCCAGGTGGGCGCGGGAGCGGCCGTCGGATCCGACCGTGCGGACGGCGATGATGCTGCCGTCGTCATCGCGTTCGGCGCCGGTGGATTCCAGCACCTGCTCGACCTCGCCGAGGGCGCCGTCGTGCACCTCGTCCACGGTGAAACGGCCCTCCACCACGGCCCGCGACGCCCCGAGGCGCACCCGTCCCGCGTCGGCGCGGGCGCCGCTGAGCAAGTGCAGGCTCGTCACCACCATGGTCTTGCCCGCACCGGTCTCACCGGTCAAAACGGTCAAACCCTCGTGGAATTGTGCGGTGGCGGTGGAAATTACGCCCAGCCCGTCAATCCTGATCTCTGTCAGCACTCGTGCTCTCCGTTCGCCGTCGGCCACGCCAGCCTGTCACGGGCAACTGGAATTTGCGCACCATCCGATCGGCGAACGGCGCGGAGTCGAGCCGAACCCACCGCACCGGGTCGGTCCCGCGGACCGTCTCGACCCGGCCGCCCCGCGGCAGTGCGAGGGTGCGTCGGCCGTCGAGGAAAACGATCGCATCATGGCCCGTCGCAACGGTTTCCACCGCGATCAGCGAATTCGGGCTGGTCACCAGGGGCCGCGCGAACAGGGCATGCGCATTGGACGGGATCACCAGCAGCGCTTCGAGTTCCGGCCACACCACCGGCCCGCCCGCCGAGAAGGCGTAGGCGGTGGACCCGGTCGGCGTGGCGATCAGCACACCGTCGCAGCCGAAGGCCGACACCGGCCGGCCGTCCACCTCCAGCACCACCTCCAGCACGCCCATGCGCGCCGCGTTCTCGATGCTGGCCTCGTTCAACGCCCAGCCGCGCTCCACCACCACATCGTCGACGCGCACGGTGACGTCGATGGTCATCCGCTCCTCGACGGTGTAGTCGCGCCGCACCACCTGGGACAGCGCCTCGTCCAGATGCTCGGCCTCGGCCTCGGTGAGAAAACCGATGCGCCCCAGATTGATTCCGAGCACGGGCACCGAGGCACTGCGGGCGAGTTCGGCCGCCCGCAGGAACGTCCCGTCACCGCCGAGCGCCAGCACCATCTCGGTGCCGACCGCCGCGTCGAGATCGTGTGCCATCACCCGCACCGGGTACCCGTCGGCCGCGCCCTCGTCGTCGATGTCGAACCGGGTGCTGTACGCCTCGTCCTCGAGCACGCGCAGCCCCATCCCGGCCCCGCACAGGATCTTCGCGACCCGGTGCGCGGTATCGGTGATCTCCGGCCGTCCCGGGTGCGCGACCAGCAGAACCTCCCTGGCCGGGCTAGCCGCGTTCACTGTGGACCCTCCTGCACCGCACGCTCGATCAGCGCCGCCACACGCGCCGCCTCGTCTGCATCGTATGCGCCCCCACCGACGTCCGCGCCGTCACCGGTCGCAGCGGGCTCGGTCTCCGGACGCTCCGGCGCGCCGGTCTCCTTGCGCAACCAGAGGAAATACTCGACATTCCCGGACGGACCGGGCAGCGGACTGGCCGTCACGCCACGCGTACGCAGCCCGAGTTTCGCTGCCGCGGCGGCGACTTCGCGCACCACCTCGGCGCGCAGGGCCGGATCCCGCACCACACCACCGGATCCCACGCGATCCTTACCCACCTCGAACTGCGGCTTGACCATCGGCAGCAGGTCCGCGCCCGGCGCACAGCAGGCGGCCAGTGCGGGCAGCACCAGGCCGAGGGAGATGAACGACAGGTCGGCGACCACCAATTCGACTGTGCCGCCGATGAGTTCGGGCGTCAGCTGCCGCACATTGGTGCGGTCGTGCACGCGGACGCGGTCATCGTTCTGCAGCCGCCAGATCAGCTGGCCGTACCCGACATCGGCGGCCACCACCTCCTTGGCTCCACGCGACAGCAACACATCGGTGAATCCGCCGGTGGACGCACCCGCGTCCAGGCACCGCTTGCCCTCGACCGACACGCCCTGCGGCTCGAACGCCTCGAGCGCGCCCAGCAGTTTGTGCGCGCCGCGCGAGGCCCACTGCACCTCGTCGGGTTCCTCCCGCACCAGCAGCGGCGTGCCCGCCTCGACTCCCGTCGCCGCCTTGGTGGCGACCGACCCATTGATCAGGACGCGGCCCGCGTTGATCAGCTCGACCGCGTGTTCCCGCGACCGCGCCAACCCGCGGCGAACCAGTTCCGCGTCCACCCGCGCGCGCCTGGCCACCTCAGATCTTGTCCACCGTGGCCAGTGCCTGCACCAGCACCTCGTGCGCCTGCTCCAGAATCTTGGCCCGCCGCACGATATCGGTGCCCTCCGAGTGCATACTCGGCGCGCCCGGGAAGCCCGGATTCGGTGCGCCCGCCGACAATTCGGCCAGCAGCGCGGCCACCTCCGCCTTGACCCGCTCCGGGTCGGCGAACTCCTGATTCGCACCCGGCAGATGCTGCCCGGGCAACGGCGCCCCCGGACGGGGCCCCGGCGTCCCGATAGGGGATCCCGGCGCGGGAAACTGCGGGCGAGGCGTGGGCATAGTCATCGTGGCGACAACGCTACCCGAACCCGCATTCGAACACACGTACCCCACCGCTACCGATCTCCCCGCCGACCGGCCCCGTCCGCGTCGCCCCACCCCGCTCTCCCGGATTTCCTGGAAAACCGCTCGTGTGCAGTCGACAGGGCGAGGCAAATGGACAGAGACGTCGAGAAAGCCGATCGCCGAGGCGCCGACCTTCGTGCCGACACTTCGACCTGGCCACCAGCCGCCATCGCGCGACCGTTCGAGGCGTGAAGACCATTGTGAGACTTCACAATAATGAGTTGTCGAGGTCGCCGAACGCTGGGCTGCAGTCCGATCGACGACAGCGCCGGAGAAGGCGCGGAGCCGCACACCGCGAACTTCTCCGTCGTCGCCTTCCGCATCGCCGGGCAAGAGGTCACCCTCGAGCCCGGCAGCATCCGTGGGACTTTCCGCGTCATGGTCGGAAGGCGGCGTACAACACCGTCGTGAAGTTCGAGGAGTCCGTGCGTTCACCGCGGACCTGTCGGCCGCCGAGGTCACCGTGGGCAACTCCTCCGACGACGCGACCTGATCCAGGCCCGCGGCAAGTCCTGGATTACCCGCGAGGCGTCGAGGAGATCCGGATGGCGCGGCCCGGGGCCGCGTCCAGACGGGCCGCGATCTCCTTCGCGATGTCTCCGACGCCCGGAACGACCGGATCGAGGTCGGCGACAGGGCGATTCAGCGCGTCGAGGGATTCGGCGATGTAGGTCGGCATGCGATCCGAGGGCTGGGTGCCCAGATCCTCGAGCGTGCTCACGCCGGTCAGCACCATCAGCGACGCCAGGCCGGTGGCGTGCGCGCCGTCGATATCGGTGTCGAGGCGGTCGCCGACCACCAGGGCGTCGCGGGTACCGGCCCGCTCGAGCGCATCCTCCATCAGCGGCGCGTACGGCTTGCCCGCCACGATCGGCTCCAGGCCCGACGCCTGTCGCAGCGCCGCGACCATCGAGCCGTTGCCGGGAGCCAGGCCCCGCTCGGTGGGGAGCGTGGCATCGGTATTGGCGGCCACCCACAGCGCCCCCGCCCGCAGCGCGTAGGCGGCCTCGGCCAGATCCGCCCATGCCGTCTGCATCGAATGGCCCTGCACCACAGCGCTGGGCACGAGGCCGTCGAAGCGGCGGACCGCCTGCAGGCCGACGTTCTCCACCTCGGCCATCAGGTCATCGGTGCCGACCACGAGTACCGTCGATCCCGGCGGGATCCGCTGCGCCAGCACACGCGCGGCCGCCTGCGCGCTGGTCACCACTTCGTCCTCGTGGGCGTCGAATCCGAGCTCCCGCAGGTGGAAGGCCACCGCGTCGGCCGAGCGGCTCGCATTGTTGGTGACATACATCAGGCGCTGTTCCGGATCGCCCGCCGAAAGTGCTTCCGACGCACCCGGAATCGGCTCGTGGCCGCGGAACAGCGTTCCGTCCAGATCCAACAGCAATGCCTCGAACCGATCCCGCAGTCGCATTACGCCGTCCCTCTCGTCACTCTTCACAGAAACAAAAACGACCGTGCGGCTGCGCTGTTGCGCGGCCGCACGGTCGAAATCACTTGCCGGTCCTCAGTTCTCGGAGTCGTCCGCGGGCTTGCCGGAGCCATCCGCGGCTTTCCCGGTCGGCTCCGACTCGGCAGCGGTGTCGGCGGCGTCGGAATCCTCCTCCGCCGCAGCGGAATCCGCGTCGTCCTCGGCCTCGTCGTCGTCCTCGTCTTCGTCGAACGCCGCGGTCCAGTCCGCGCCGCCGTCACCGTCGCCGGAGAGTTCGGCGGCGCGGTCCTCGGCGTCGGTCTCGCCGTCCAGGTCGGCGGAGGCGGCGTTCATGAACCAGGTCAGCGCTTCGTCTTCGCGACCGGCGGCCAGCAGGGCCTCGGCGTAGGCGTAGAACAGGCGCGCGGCCGCGGAACCGGTGCGCGCCGGGTCCAGCTCGGCGGTCTGCAGGGTGACGACGGCCTGGTCGAACTGCCCCAGATCCATCCGGGCGCCGGCGACCACGATGCGCAGCTCGGTGGCCTCGTCGCCCTGCAGGGCCCGGGCCTCGTCGCTGCGGCCCAGCTCGATGGCGCGCTCGGGACGGCCCAGACCACGCTCGCAGTCGGCCATGACGGCCAGCAGACCCGCGCCGCCGGACATGCGGCGCGCGGTCCGCAGCTCCGACAGCGCCTCGGCCCATTCACCCGCGTGATAGGCCGCGACACCGGCGGTCTCGCGCACCACCGCGATGCGGCCGGCCCGCTGCCGGGCAGCGCGCGCGTGCTCCAGTGCCAGTTCCGGATCCTCGTCCAGCAGCTGCGCCACCATGACCAGGTGCCGCGCCACCGACTCGGCATTGCCCTTGTCCAGGCTCAGCAGATCGCGCCGCACCGCCGGCTCGAGATCGGAGGCCTGGACGTCGTCCGGCAGGTTCGGCTCATCGGGACGACCCGAACGCCGCTCCCCCGGCCGGCCGCCGCTGACCCGCGCGCCCTCGCCACCACGGCGACGCTCGCCCTCGAACGACCTCTCGCTCGAGCCGCTTCCGGCCCGCTCGACATCCTGTCCCGCCCCCGAGTGTTCCGGACGCTCATCCGCGAACCCGTTGCGCGCGAAGCCCTTCCGCTCCTCCCGCTCCCCGCGGTCCCGGTCGAATCCCCGTCCCCCACCACGGTTGAACCCGCCTTCACGACGGTCACCGCGATCGAAGCCACCTTCACGACGCTCGCCACGGTGGAAACCGCCTTCACGACGGTCTCCCTGGTTGAATCCGCCTTCACGGCGCTCACCACGGTTGAAGCCGCCTTCGCGACGGTCACCACGGTTGAAACCGCCCTCGCGACGATCACCGCCGCGATCGAAGCCACCCTCACGACGCTCGCGGTTGAATCCGCCTTCACGACGCTCACCGCTGCGCTGGAAACCGCCCTCACGACGCTCGCCACGGTCGAAGCCACCTTCGCGACGGTCACCACGGTAGGAGCCACCTTCACGACGGTCACCACGGTAGGAGCCACCGTCACGATCGCCACGGTTGAAGCCACCCTCGCGGCGCTCGCCGCGATTGAAGCCACCGTCACGATCGCCGCCTCGGTTGAAACCGCCCTCACGGCGCTCGCCACGCTGGAAACCGCCTTCACGACGGTCACCACGGTTGAAACCGCCCTCGCGACGATCACCGCCGCGATCGAAGCCACCCTCACGACGCTCGCGGTTGAATCCGCCTTCACGACGCTCACCGCTGCGCTGGAAACCGCCCTCACGACGATCACCGCCGCGCTGGAAACCGCCTTCACGACGCTCACCGCGGTTGAATCCGCCCTCACGGCTGTAGCCGCCCCGGCCACCTTCGCGCTCGGACCCGCCGCGGCCGCCGCCCTCGCCCCGATAGCCGCCGCGATCGCTGTCGCCCTCGGAGCGGTAGCCGCCACGCTCATTGTCACGACCGCGGTTGAATCCGCCACCGCTGCGGTTGAATCCGCCCTCACGGCCGCCATCGCGCTCGCGGCGCGGTCCGCCCGACGACCGTCCCTGGTCGCGGCGTTCGCCTTCGTCGCGCCGGCCATAGCCGCCCTGTCCGGTCCCACCACTATTACGGCGGAAGGGTTTGCGGCCGTCGTTCTGCTCCGCCACGGTGATCCCTCTCTGTTCTTGTAGCCTGCGGTACCCGGCCACGGCGCTGGAGCGCGTGAGGAGGGCCGGTGGGCGATCCCACCTACCCATGAATTCAATCACGCCGCTCTCGAGCGTCAACGCGGCACCGGGTGGTCAAACGCCGAAAGGGGACCCGGTGAGGGTCCCCTTTCGCGAAGGATGTTCCGGCGGTGTCCTACTCTCCCACACCCTGTCGAGTGCAGTACCATCGGCGCAGGTGGCCTTAGCTTCCGGGTTCGGAATG